>CAVGZQ010000020.1:10292-12200 GCA_963633515.1 Bacteroidaceae bacterium | reverse complement strand
CGATAATCCAAGGCGTGCTTCGATACGTTTTAATCGGTTGGGCATGGGATTTCATGCAGATTATTCTCCCGTCCAAGGGACATTTTGCTCAACATTCTTAAGCAACAAATCGAAATCGCCAATTCCGGTGCTCACGACGAGCCGCACGGGCGTGCGGCGTTCGTCGATGCCGATCCAAGCCGAAGCGAGCAAATAAGATTCGACGTCGACTTTGCGGGCGGGATCGATAAACGCGCCGCTGAGCGCGCCGCGCGGGGCAATGGGCTGACTGCGTTCGCGCCAAATCTCGTATTTTTTGCTCTTATAAAACCCGAGCGGCGTCCAGACGTCTTCTGTTCCGACGGCTTTTATATCGATTTTGTTAATCGTCCAGCCGTCGAACGAATACCATGTGTAGGATTTTCCGACCTCGAGATCGAGTCCGCGCACCCAATAGACCCACGCCATCGAATCCATCGTCCCGACGGGCAAAGCATAATCGCGTTTTACGGTGCGCCCTTTCGACGTCCGTTCGACCGAAGCCAGGTTTTCGTCATTCCAAAACCAAACCGAATACGATCTGTCGCGGCCGTTTTCGTTGAGATGTTTATAGCTGTATATCGTTTCCCACGTATCGGGATCGATATACGCTTCGGCACGATCGTCGAGTTTTGCGAAAAGCCTTACAATCGACTTCGACGCGGCATTGGCGACGATGGGGATATATCGCGTGCCGTCTTCCATTGCGCTTTCGTAACCGACTTGCGCGAAGGCATCGGCCAACGACGCTTTCGTCGCAACATGGCGCGCGTCGAACGTGAGCCGTTCGCCTTTATAGGGGAAACTGCCGCGAATTTCATGGCGCGCCGTGCTTTGCGGCGTCGCATCCATGACGCGTTGCGCGGTTGCGCATCCCATCATCGGCATGGCCGAAGCGATGAACAGCGACAGGCATCGAAAAATTTTTGTCATGCGGGAATTCCGTCAGCAAAAAAGATTAAAAAAAGACGGCGCCTCAAAACGGCAATGCCGCAGCCTCGCGCTTGCATGAGCGATTCATTGTGCCGATTTGCAGACGGCATTGAACGCTTTTGCCATCGTTTTGACGCGTTCGGGATCGACTTCGTTTGCGACCGATCCGTCGCGTTTGAGCGAAGTTCCGACAATTGCGCCCGAAATAAAACTCGCATAATTTGCAAGCGATTCGCTTTTCGTGCCGGATCCGAGGAGGACGGGCTTATTATCTGCGGCATTATATACTTCTTCGAGAATTTTCCGATCGACGGGCATGCCCGTTCCGCTTCCCGTCACAACGACGGCATCGGCGCATGCGCGCCCGAGAATATCTTTTGTCGCATCGGCGGCTGAAATCGGCGCCAGCGGCGTCGCATGTTTTACGAGAACGTCGGCCAAAATGGCGATATGCGATGCGCCCAAAAGCCGTCGGTAGCGCAAAAGCTCGTAGGCATTTCCTTCGATAACGCCTTGGTCGGTAACGTATGCGCCCGTCAAAATATTGACGCGGATGAATTGCGCGCCGACCGACGCGGCGATGCCGAGCGCCGCCATCGCATCGTTGCGCAGGCAATTAATGCCCAAAACGAGGTCGGGATGCGCTTTTCGGACCGCATGCGCAATCATCGTCATGATTGCCGCATGATGCGGCGGCATGGGCTGCGCCGCCGTTCCTTTGGGAAACGGCGCCGAACCGAAATTTTCGACTATCGCCGCCCGAATCCCGCCATCGATCAGCGCCTGCGCATCTCGCAGGGCAAACGCCGCAATATCGTCGATCGAACGTCCGTCATACCGGGGATCGCCCGGCAACGCCGGCAAATGCAGAACGCCGATTAATCCGCCGACAGCCCATTTCTCTTTCATATCATTCTCCGCAAGAGTCAAAAAAAGGAACGCCAAAACCGCAGCAGC
>CAVGZQ010000020.1:0-10282 GCA_963633515.1 Bacteroidaceae bacterium | reverse complement strand
CTAAATAGGCATCTAACGCGACGCGGTAATGCGGGTGAAATTGCAAGATTTGATCGTCGAGCGGCAAGCGCGTCAGCGGCGCGTCCCTGAAACTCGGCGAAAGCGATGCCGACAAAGCATGCATGCGCGCCGCAAGCGATCGAAAACGCGGCTCATATTCGCACATTTCTTCATCATCCATGACAATTCTTGCGCAATCTTTGAGCAATCGGCATGCATACCGAAGAAAAAACGCGATAAAGCGGTTTGCGTCGTTGTCGTCGCAGCGCTCGGCGCGCCGATCGAAGACGTTCAAAAAGCGCCATTTTTCGCCGCAGCATGTGAAATGCCGCATGCGATCGGTATAGCCCAACGCCCCGGGCCGGAGCGCCGACAGCGCCAAAGACGATGCTTCGATATTTTTTGCCTGCCCGACGCCGACAAAAGGCGACGAAACGCGCAAAACGGCGTGCGGCGCGTCTGCAATGGCGCGAAGCGACGTCCAAAGCGCGGGGCGTTGAGAAAAAATCGCGTAAATCTGACGCATGCGTTGCCGTGTTGCCGGATCCATTGTTTTTTGCCTTAAAAAAAAAAAGAACTTCAGAAAACTCAATACATTGCGCTTTATCCCCGATCGGGCGATCCGTTTCGGGACATCGCAAACGCGGCTGCGTTATGATGCCTATCGCGCCCCCGGCGCAAGGGGGGGATTATGCCGAGAAATACCGGCATCACGCTGCCGGGGGGGCAGCGCCGTCGATTCGACGATCGATGCATGAAATTCGCTTTATCAAACTTACGCGCATCGGTTGCATTCTTTGCGGCGTTTTGAAAATGTCAAATGCGGTTGACGCATTTTTTAACGAAGTAAGCGTTTGCGCGGCCTCGGCAATCGAGGCATCGTATTTTTCTTTTTTTAGCCCTTGGCGGCAATCCCCCGGCGACAGCAGGAATTCTCCTATTGTTCAGGCAGCTCATGAAGTCTCTCCAAATCATTTGTTTGAGCGCCACAGCCGAGCCGAACTCAGATCGGATTCTTTGACAGAACCCTTCTTCTTTCATACGCGCCCATATGCCCTCGCAATGGGCATTGTCATATCATCGTCCGCCATCGCCGTTCAAGCTCTGTCTGATTTCGCGCAAGCAGATGGCTTGCCCGTATTCATTGCTTGCGCATTTCGCCCCTCTGTCTGAGCGAATAACGGAATCCTTTTGCTTTGCCGCCGCAAGTTTTTTTGGCAATAAGGCGCATTCTCGCGCATTTGCCGACTTTTGGCGGCCGGCTGCGAAAAAAGAGCATGCTTCCGCGAGAAATTCATTTTCTGCGCTTTGTCCCGTCGATTTCTTTTGTTCACAGCCCCCCATCCTTCTCCGGGGCTATGCGATTTCGCAAAAATGCATCCTCTTTTTTGTACAGGATCGCCCCTGAAAAAAAGCGCGGCGTATGCTCGCACCTGCCTTGCCTGCCGGCAGGCAGGCAAGGCAGGGAGAACATAGCCGCGCCGGCCGCGCGCATGCTCGCAGGGCGCAGCCCGAGAACATAGCGCGGCAAGGCTGCCGTATTGAGCCGAAGGCGAAATAGGCAGCCCGCGAAGGCGCATTGCGGCAGAGCCGCAATAGCCGAAGCCCCCGGCATCAATTGTTATCGGCTTCGCGCAGGGCGTTTTCGATGGCAGTTTTTGCGCGATTTGCCAGAGCGCGGGCATCGTCGCGGCTGTCGCCGCCGGCGTCGGGGGGCGGGAATATGGGGGAGAGAATTTCGAGGCGGCATTTGCCCGGGCGGATGGAGAGTCCGGTTTTGGGCATGACGCCGAATGTGCCGCTGATGGCGACCGGGATGACGGGGACATTGTTTTGGATTGCATTGAAGAAAGCGCCCAATTTGAACTCGCCGACGGTGCCGTCGGGCGTGCGCGTGCCTTCGGGGAACATGAAGATCGATGCGCCTTGCGAGAGGGCGTTTCGGATGTCTTCGCGGATTCGGAGGTTGCGATCGCGGGCGTTTTTGCCGCGGCAGACGCGGATGTGGTTTTCGCGGCGCAGGATCGATCCGACATAGGGGGCTGAGAACAGTTTATCTTTTGCCAATATTCGGACATCGGAGCCGAAAAAGGCGCAAATCAGCAGCGCGTCGACCAGGCTTGCGTGATTGGCGACGAAAATGCCCGTTGGGAGCGCGGCAATTTCTTCGGGCGACGGACCTTCGTATTCGATGCCGGCGTCGTCCATGAACAGGCGGGCGTATTTTTGTTTGATGGGCTGCGTCGGGGCGTCTTGGGGTGCGTTTTTGTAGGCGCGGATGCATGCGCGTGCGCGTTTGACGAAAGCGGACAGATTGCGGAAGAACCCCGGCATGGCGGATACCTCACGGAAGCGTTGGGCCGGCGCGGCGAAGGCGCAGGTGCGGCGCCGGCGGCAGAGACGGGCGGAAAACGTTATTCGGCTTCTTTTTTGCCGAGGGCGCGCAAAAAGCCTGCGAAGTATTGAACGGCGCTTACGATGCTGAAGAAGACGCTTGAGACGAGCAAAATTAAGCCGATGCGATGGAAATTCATCGTCGTTTCGATGCCGAAAAAGCGAATGGGATACGTATAGTGCACGAGCAGCCCGACGAGTCCGACGAGCTGCAGGGCGGTTTTGAGTTTTCCGCCCGAACCGGCGGCAATGACGAGCCCTTCGCCGACTGCGATTTGGCGCAATCCCTGGACGGCGAGTTCACGCGCTAAGATGACGATGGGAATCCAGGCATCGAGCCATCCCATCGAAGCCAATTGGACGGTCGCCGCCATGACCATGAGTTTATCGGCCAAGGGGTCGAGAAATTTTCCGGTAACCGAGACGAGTCGGAGTTTTCGCGCCAAATAGCCGTCGAAAAAATCGGAGATTGCGGCGATCGAAAACGCGGCGACGGAGAGCATGCAGAAAAACGGGGTTTGCATCGCAAGGCAAACGACGACAAACGGGATGAATATGATGCGGATCATCGTGACGGAATTTGGGATGTTGAAGAGATCGCGGCGGATATTCGACCCGTTTTTTTTGTTTTTTTCTTTCGGCGCCGAGGATTTTCGGCCTTTAAATCCGATGAAACGGCGCGCGCGTTTTGACCTTTGAAGAATCATCGAAGCATTTCCCTGCATTTCCCCGTTTGGGCGATGTGCGATATGGATGTCCTCTGCCGATTTTGAGGACGGGTCCGAGACCGGTGCGAGATACACCGCATCGAATCATTGCGCAATAGGGATTATGGACGAATCCGGCAGCGGGGATTGCCGGCAAAGAAACGCGCATTTTGAGCGCCGCCGCGGGAAATGCTCCGGCTGAGCATGTAAAGTTGTCAGAAGCGCCGCGTTTGTGTTAGGGAGACGAAAAAGCGTGCGGGCGAAAAACGGCAAAGGAGCGTTTGCTTTGCGCGCGCATGCGCGACGGACTCTGAAAAGGCGAAAAAGAAACGACATGAAACAACCGGAACCTTTTGGGAAATTTCTCTTATACGGTCAGGTCGCCGTAGGCGGCATGGCCGAGATTTATAAAGCGCGGTATGCCGATCCTGCGATGCCGCAGGTCGATATCGCGCTTAAGCGCATATTGCCGTCCTACACCGAAGACGAAGGCTTTGTGACGATGTTCAAAGACGAGGGCAATATTGCGCTTCGTCTCAAACACCCCAATATCGTGAATATTTACGAAGTCGGCGAAGTCAGCAACGATTGGTACATCGCCATGGAGTTTATCTATGGTTCGGATCTTCGCGTATTGGGCGATGCATGCGAGAAATATCACAAGCGTTTTACCGACACGCAGATAGCGCGCATCGTATGCGATACGGCGAAAGCGCTTTACTATGCGCACGAATGCACCGACGCCAACGGCGCGCCGCTCAACATCGTTCACCGCGACTGCACGCCGCACAACATCATGGTGGGTCACAACAATGTGATCAAGCTGATGGATTTCGGGATAGCCAAGGCGGCGTCGCGCGCCACGAAGACGCGCGTCGGGACGGTCAAGGGCAAGAGCAGCTACATGAGCCCCGAACAGGCGCGCGGCAAACAGCTCGACGGCCGAAGCGATATGTTCACGCTTGGGACGGTTGCCTGGGAGATGCTCACGGGGTATCGGTTGTTCAAGGCGAGCAGCGATTTCGAGATTCTGTCGAAGGTTTTGAAGCAGGATATCGTTCATCCGTCGGATTTGGACTCGAAGATATCGCGCGAATTGGGCGATATCGTGATGAAGACGCTGGAGCGCGATCGCGACATGCGCTATGCGCATTGCGGCGCATTGGCCGATGCGCTCGAACAATGGATATCGGTAAGCGGCGACGGATCGGATGCGCGTTTGGGCGAAGCATGCATGGCGCTGACGAACAAGAAAGGTCATTCCGTCGCGGAATTGCCCGATTATGCGCGCGGCGAAGCGCTCTATCGCTATGAAGAAGACAAAGATGCGAAATTTGTCCCTGTCGGAGGAAACGCGCCGCGTCCGTCAACGGCGGCGGCAGCGGCGGCTCCCGCGCAGCCGGCGCAGCCTGTGCCTGCGCCGATGGCTCAGACCGGATTCCCCATGCCGGCCATGGCGCCGATGCCGCAAAAGCGGCTGTCGGCCGGGTATATCGCCGGTTTTATCGTTTTGATTGCGCTGACGGCGTGTTTTCTGCTTTTGGGATTTTTGGGGCTTGGGGGCGAAACGTCGGATAATCCCATGTTTAAGCCGCCCGAAGCTTATGTGACGTATAAAGCGAAGCGCCCCGACCGAGGGGTTGCCGACAAGGGCGCAGCAATCGAAGGCGCGACGATTACGGTCAACGGCGAAAAACTTCTCGACGAACGCGGCGAATTTGCCGTCACGCCGAAGTATTCCGTGCCTTATCGCGTCGGCGACAAGCTTAAGATAACGTTTGAACGCAGCGGCTATGAACCGGTGACGGTCGAACGCGACGTCGTGTTCCGGCAGCAAGATATCGAAGTCGATTTGCGCACCGCCGAAGAAATCGCCGCTGCAAATCTGACGGCCGTGCCGTCGTTTACGGTGACGACCGCGCCCGAAGGCGCAACGATAAAAGTCAACGGCGCAGACAAAGGAAAATCGCCGGTCACGCTCGAAAATATTGCCTACGGCAAGGAATTGCGCATCGAAGCGAGTTTGGATTCTTATGCGACGGCAACGCGCACGTACGTTGCAAGCCGCAAGTCCGATGCGGAAATGAAGATCAAGCTCGAGCCGGCCGCCGCGGCAAAACAAGCCGCGCCCGAACGCAAAACCGTCGCGAAGTCGGCCGTCGCGAAGAAATCGCCGTCGGCGGCAAAAGTCGCATCGGGCACGGGCAAGATTTCCGTCAAAGCCAAACCGTGGGGCGTTATCACGATCGACGGTTCGCGCGTCGGCAATACGTCGGTTTCGAAAGAAGTCAAATCGGGCACGCATAAAGTCGAAATCGTATTGCCCAACAAGAATTTGAAGACGAGCAAATCGGTGACGGTCAAGCCGAACGAAACGGTGAGCATCGGGTACGATTTCAATGCCGGAAAATGGATGTAAAAAACTGTGGGTTTCGTTGCTCTCGGCGGTCTTTTTGATTGTGCTGACGGTCGCCTTGAGCATCCATGGAAAACCGTATGCCGCATCGCCCGGCGAAGTTTCGCCGGCGCGCGCAGGCACGCTTCGCATCGATGCATCAATCGAAGCGATGGCTTTTCAAAGCCGATGGATCGAATTGTCGCTTTGCGGCGGCGGGGCGTGCGTGCGCGCCCGCGCGCCGCTTGAGATGGCGGCGCGGATCGGAGAAGGACGAAAAGTTATTGCGCAAGGCGCGTTTGTCGGCGATATTTTTCACATCGAAAGCGTTTTGACGCGATGCCGCTGAGCTGCGCCGATTTTTGGATTGCACCTCCGGCGAAAATTCGGCGCACGGCGTCATAAAGCGCATGATGTGCGGCGATTTTTATATTAATCTGCACTGTGTGCGGAGATTTTGATATTAATCCGCGCCGCATGCGCCGATTTTGACCGTAAGCCGATCCGCATGATCCGGCGCGGATCGTTTTTGCTTGTTGATTTGCGTTTTCCATTTAAACCCGGAGCGATTTCGCTGCATGATGCCGATAAAAATCCCCAATTTTTCGGAATCCGGATTTCCCGTGACGGCGCCCGGGCGCGAAATCGCATGTATTGCAGCCATCATTGCTGTTTTTGCCGCGGCATGGGCTGCGGCGCAGGCGGCGCAAGGGCTGTCGATCGCTCAAATAGCCGTATCGTGCATAGAACCGTGCGCATCATTATGTTTTTTGGCGCGCAAAGATCTGATGCTCTGCGGCCGCCTGTTCTTGGTATTGGGATCGTTTGCCGTTTGGACGACGCAATCGTTCGGAATAGCGCCGCAGACGATATTGGCATCGGACAGCATGGCTTTGTGGCACATCGCTTCGTCGCGCATCGCCAAAGTCTGCGCGCTTGCGGCAATCATTGCCGTTTTGTGCCGAAACGAAAAATCGGATGCTTTTTTCGGCGCCCAAGATTCGATCGATGATTATTGGCGCGCGGCTTGCCGATGGATTGGACTGACGATCGTTTTGGGCATGATTTGGGCTTGCGGCGCAAGCGATTGGGGGGCATTTTGGCAGTGGGATTATATCGAATTATCGGAATTGACGATCTTTTTGGCGGCTTTTGCGGGGACAGAACGCAAAAAATACGGTTTTTGGGCGGTTTGCATCGCGTTTTTGATGGCGGCGCAATGGCTGTTCGTCTATCAGCTGCCGCATTGGGCGGCGCCGACGCGTCATCAATACGCCGCAGCCGAGACGGCGGCGATCGGGCGCGCAGCGATTTCGATCGCCGCAATGGCGGCATTTGTTGCCGTCGGCATCGGCGTGCGGCGGCTTGCGAAGGGCGCCGGACGATGCGCGGCGAAAACGCTGCCCGCGGCTGCGCCCGGCGGCACGCCGTCTGCCGAAGCGAAAAGCATCCGGCGCGATTATATTCTCGGTATTGCGCTGTCGGGCATCCAGATCGGCGGTCTCTTTATATCGGAAGATATTTCGGATAATTCGGCATTGCGCGGAATTTTATGCGTTTTTTTTGGGGCAATTTTCGTCGCGATATTGCGCCCAAAACCCCGCAAATACTTTCTTTCGATGTGTTTTTTGGGCGGGCTGTGCATGTTCGGCGCGTCGCAAGGGGCGGAAGAAACGCAAGCTTTGTGGATAAATGCCGACGGCGCGGCAGACGATGCGCCGCCGGGGACAGGCGATAATGATGCGGCGGCGCCGAATTTGCGGCGATATCCGATATGCGATGCGCTTTTTTTGCATGGCATGCGCGCAGAAAATTCGAACAATGCCGCGCAGCGCCGGAAAAATATGGTGCCCGAAGCAAAAAGCCCCGAATCGCCGACAACTTCCCGGCTGCGTCGCGGCAACGACGGCGCATGCCAAACGTACGATATCGAAATCGGCATCGCAGAATCCGACCGCGGCGCTGCGGCCGAGTCCGATCGCGGCTTGCCGCGTCTTTATCGCGTTTCGTTCGAAACATGCCGTGCAAGGACGGGCGCGCCTTCGAACCGAATAAAGACGCGCGCCGATGCGATCTATGACCGCCGCATATACCGTTTGTCGGCCGGGAGCTACGATGCGCGCAGCGGCGCGTTGGTTTTTGTGCGCGACAGAACGGTTTCTTTGGTATGGATGTTGTTCTTCTTGTCGCTTTGCGCGGCGGGATTTATGCATCATTGGGCGAAGAATGGCTATTTTCGATGCCCGAAGCGACGCCCGAAGCGCATTGACCCGCAATGCGCGCGGCAAGCGCGCATGCGTTTATCGTTGCTGCCGGTTTGCGCGGCGGGGTTTATGCGCCGCCGGGCGAAGAATCGTTATTTTCGCTGCCCGAAGCGACGCCCAAAGCGCATTGGGTCGCAATGAGCGCAGCGAGCGCGCATAGCTCGATGCCCGGAATTTCGCCCGCAACGGCGCGCAATCCGCCCGAAAACCCCAAAAACCAAGCGATCGCAATCCAAGGCGCCGAAACGACGATCCGGATGCGGTTGCTCTTGGCCGGCGCAAGGCTCAGAAGCGTGATTTGAAGCGGACCGCAAACGGCGATCGTCGTCGAACCGAAAAACAGAGCCATTGCGGCAGCATTGAAAAAAGCGGCGCTCCCGTTGCCCTGCGCAACTCCCGCCGCCGCCCAAGCCAATGCGGCAACGGGTATTTCTGCCGCCAATATGGCGCCGATTTGCGCGCGAATCCACCGCTGCGTCAGACGCATGCCATGCATGATAAGCGTCGTGCGGCGCGAATGACCGACGCAAACCGCGAGCGCCGCCGCATGAAGCAAAAGCGCCATGCGCCACAAATGACGCATCCAAAAACCGAAATCGCCCGAAAAATCGGGATATGTCATCGACAGCGTGACGAGAAACGCCAAAAAAAGAAGCATGAGCCACGATGTCAGACGGGCGCGAAAATGGGCAAACTGGAGCGCTGCAAACGGAAAATAGCGTTGTATGAAATGCGAAACCTTGCCCGTCATGAAACGTGTGTATGATTTGGCGCGCGGCGCCGTTTGACGCATTCAAAGCAAACTGCCGAATGAAATCCGAATCTTATGCGGCCGCCGTTTTAATTCGTCTTCCTGCGCCGGATGCATCCTTTAAACCGCCTGCGCCGATCAAACGAATTGAAAAGCGCATTATCGGCGCCGATAAGCAGATTATTTCGTCCGTCCGCAGCATTTTTTGTATTTTAAACCGCTTCCGCAAGGGCACGGCGCATTTCTTTCGACTTTGAACGACCCGAGTTTTTGCGGTTCTTGCGCGACGGCGTAATCGCAATCGGTCGTCATGCGTTTGCAGAAATCGTCGAGTTTTTCGCTCGGCGCGCCGGCGTTTGCGCGGATGACGTCGATCGCGCAACGTCCGAATTGCGTCCATAAACGCGTCGTGTAGAACATGCGCTTGGCCATCGACAAGACGCATTCGCGTTCGGCATCGTCGGCGACCGCAACGCGTTCCATAAACCATTTCGAAGCGTCTTCGGGGAGAATGCCGCAGGCTCCCGACAGCATATCGTCGAATGTTATGCTCCATTCGGTCTGAATTTCGATGAAATACTGCCACAAAAAGAAGACGTAATCGTTCGAACCTTTGAGATAATGCCGAACGGCGCCGTTTTCGGCGAAGGCATCCCACGCATTGACAGGGCTCCACGGCGTGAATTCGCAATACGACTGGAGCTCGTTTCGATCGGGATAAAATATGCCGCATCGCCGCCGCTTTGCCTCAATCGCATCGGCAACATCCCGGGCATTCGAAAAAGTGCGCAAAATCGGCGATGCAATCACGCCTCGGCGCAGGTCGAAATGCGGGGCAACCGATTGCCGATCGCTGATTTGCAGCGCGGCAATGATTTCTTTTTCGTCGGCATGCTTGTCTTCGTAATGATTAAACGCTTCAACCGCCATATCGAACGGCAAAATGCCGTAAATATGGCCAAATGCATACATGTAGGCTCTGAGCAAACACTCGCGGTTTGTCGTTTCGGTATGAGACATAAGGCGTCCTCGGCAAAATGCGTCATGCAACGGCTCGGGTTGCGTCGGCGCACAGAGAAATAAAGCAATCCTGCGGCGAAAACAGCCGTTTTGCGGCGTTCTTTTAGATCAAGGATGCGTTTGGGGCAACGAATAAAGGGGAAATCGAAAAAAGTGAAAAATCTGTTGAAATTCGGCGCATTTTGCGTAATATGCCCGCGCTTTTGCGTGCTTTGGCGTGATTCAAAGCGCGCTTCAATCGACTCGAACTCATAAAATCGCCATGCGCGCAAGGCTTTGGCGTTTGAGATGTCCGAACAGCAAACTCAGGAGTATCAAAATGGCTCGCAGATGTGCATTTACCGGCAAGTCGCCGCTCGTTGGCAACAACGTGTCCCACGCCCACAACAAGACGAAAAAACGTCAGCTTCCCAACATCCAATCCAAACGCATTTTCGTGCCCGAATTGGGGCGCTTCGTGCGCATCCATCTGTCGACGCGCGCGTTGCGCTCGGTGACGAAAATGGGACTTATGGCGTACTGCGCCAAGAGCGGCGTCGCCCTCAAAGATATCGAAGTGTAATCGATATTGCGACGCAATGCCGATACGGAAAAGCACCGCAAAAACGGTGCTTTTTTCGTATATGCGGAAACAATCTCGGAAATTGCGCGCCGCCGCCGCCATCTTTTTTTAGATCGGCGCGCAAAAAAAGCGTCATTTCCTCGGCGGCGCCATTTTTTTTGAAAATATGCTTGCGCGCCGCGTCCGGCG
>CAVGZQ010000019.1:19130-19915 GCA_963633515.1 Bacteroidaceae bacterium | reverse complement strand
AAAATGAAACGTGATACAATCGCCGCGTCTTTTTACCCCAAACCGCAAGGAGGCCTTTCATGAACGATTCCGCGCTGCAACAGCTCGATGAGCGGCTTGCTTCGATGCGCTCAAAACTCGACGCTCAGATCCGCGAGCTCGTCGACGTCATTGTCAACGATATTCCGACGTTTGCGCAAAAAAATGTCCGCAAATCTTTTATCGAAAGCGTCGATCGCGTCGAATCGAAATCCGACGGAGAAATCGCCGCGCTCAAGCAAAAACTCCGCGATTTTTCTTCGTCATTGACCGAAAAATACCGCGACGCCCTGCTCGGCGGCATGGACATGTGGCGCGGCGGCGATGTCGCCCTCGATGCCGGAAAGACGCTCGACGGAAACGCCGCCGTTTCGGCCATCCTGTCGCAAATCGCAACCGACGTCGCCGGGTTTATCGAAGCGTCGGATCTTTGCCCCGTCGACATCGTCTACAAAACTCCGGCTTACTTCATCAACGGCAAATACGCGCCCGGCATGATCGAAAAGTATTGGATGAGTTTGGCGGCGCTGCGCGCGCTCGAAAAGGAACGCGAACAAGCCGAATGCGAAGCCAAAAAGATCCGAATCGCGCAGCGTTGGGACGAAAACTGATGGTTTGTCCTGCGAGGCTTCGGCTATTGCGGCGGCTGCCGCAATACGCCTTCGCTGCCTGCCTATTTGCCGGGGGCAAATACGGCAGGCTTGCCGCACTTTTGCCCCCGGGGGGGGGGCAATACGCGCGGCTTGCGCGGCTATGTTCGCCTTGCC
>CAVGZQ010000019.1:0-19120 GCA_963633515.1 Bacteroidaceae bacterium | reverse complement strand
GCCTTGCCTTGCATGCCTGCGGCAGGCCGGCGGCAGGCGCGAACATACGCCGCGCTTTTTTTTTTCTCGGCATTCTTCGGGCATCTGCGGCGCCCGCGCAGAGATCCGCGTTTGACGGACGGCGTTTTTCGCTTTGATGCAATGCTGCGGAATCAGACGGTTTATCGACGGCAAATCCGAACCGACAATCCGGCGCTCAGCGCCCGGAGCGCAGATCTCAAAACTCAAACGCCGATCTTCCGATTCCCCGGCTTCGCGTTCAAAAAGCAAAGCGATCTTCCGTTTGCAGACAGCGCTAATCAAAACACCGTTTCGACGATTTCTTCGCTTTTGCGAGTATTTCGTCGGGGACGGTCGGGGTCATATTCTGCCAGCCTTCGTCGGAATCGGCCGCGAAATCGGTTTCATAGAAAAACGCCTCTTCGCCGTTCCAAAAAATCCAAGCGATTTGTTTGAAAACAGACGTTTGAGAGAGTTTGATTTTCGTCTTTTCGAAGCGAAGTTTGCCGCTGATATAGGCTCGGACTGCGGCATAGGCCGGCCCCCAAGAATAATCGTTATAATAATGCGCGCCGACGGCGTACCAGCGGCATGCATTCGGTTTGTCGAGGTTAATGTTTTCGGGCTGCGAACCGGTTTTGCTGTCGATGTCGAGCGACGGATTTTCGGCGGTGTTGCCGATTTGCCACACGGGATTGGGATTGAGCCAGAAAACGTCGGTGCCGTTTTTGAGCGTTTCTTGCCCGAGATCGTTCCATTTTCCGTCGGGAAGCGTCAAAAAGTGAAGATCGACGTCTGCGCCGCTGCCGACGGTTTGCGTCGGCGAAACGCCGGGGACGCTCCAAACGAGCTGGATGTGGATCGTTTCGCGCGGAACGGCGCTTACCGTCACGCAATCGGTATTGCAGCTCAGCATGCCCTGCGCGTCTTCGACCGAAAGACAAAGCGAATAATCGCCGGCCAAATCGACAAAAAACGAAGCTTTCGACGGATCGGACGATGAAACCGCGATCGCCGCGACAGAATCGGTCGGCGCCTTTTGAATCGTCCAATAATGTTTCAAGACCGATCCTTCGGGGTCGGAGCTTTGCGATCCGTCGAGCGATATTCTGTCGAGCGGCGCAGCATCGAGCGTTTTGCTCCAAATGCTCGATCCTTCGATTTTTGCCGATGCCGCGGCTTCGGGGCATCGGTTGTCCGAGGCTGCGGCCATGACCGATATTTCGGCGTTGGGTTGAAGCGGATCGTTGCTGATGACGACGAATTTTGCGTTGTCCGTTCCGACTTTGCTCGGGGCATATTCGATGGTCAGCGTTGCGCTTTCGCCGTTTTCGAGCGCTTTGCCGCTGCCGGTCAGCTTCGGCGAAAAAGCGCCGGATCCGCTCGTTTGGCGGACATCGGAAACCGTGAGCGGGACGGCGCTGCAGCTTTGGAGAAGAACGGTTTTCTGCGCCGACGCGCCGACGCTGACCGACGAAAACTCGACGCGCGACGGCGAAATGCGCAAACACGGCGTGTCGCTGTTGGCGACGATGGGCACATCATAAATCGGATGATTCGGATCGTCGGAGACAAACGACAGCGTGCCTTCGCGTTTGCCCGCCGACTCGGGCGTGAAAGAAACTTTGAGTCTGAGAGCTTTTGCCGCATTCGCCGGCAACACGGCGGGCAAGGATTCGCCGCCTTCGGCATCATAGCCAAACGACGCATCGGCCGTGAGCCGAATTTCGGAAACCGTAAGCGGCAAATCGCCCGTATTCGTGACGACGACCGTTTTTTCCGACGTGCGCCCGATATCGGTTTGCCCGATGATAATCCCTTCTTGCGCCGACGGCACGACGTTGATTTGCGGAAAAAGCTGCTGAGCGGCAACGCCGAGGCTGTAAATCGGCGTGTCGGGATCGTTGGTATAGATGCGGATGACGCCCTCCGGCGACGGATGTTCCGCCGTCGGCGCGAACTCGACGGAAACGGGAAACGACGCCGCATTGGGCATGACGCGGGGCAATTCGCCCGAAACGGCGATGCGCACGGCATCCGAACCTTGCCAAACGATTTTTTCGAGTTCGAGGCTGTCGCGCCCGACGCTCGTCACGACAAACGGCAACGCGCGAGATTCCCCGACGGTCACGCGCGAAAACGTTACCTGACGCGCCGGCGCGACGCGAATGCGCGCATCGGCGCCTTCTTCCAGGCGCGGACCGCACCCGGCGACAGCCGCTGCCGCCGCGGCAGCAAAAGCAGTCCGTAATAAAAACGATCGTTCCTTCGCGCTTTTCTGCGTTTTGCCGCCGATTGCCATATCCGTCCGAAATCCCCTGCGCGACAGCCCGGCGATTGCCGGCGCGTTCCCGTGTTCTGCGTTGCCATTTTGACGCCGATTGCCTTTTAACGTGACCCATAAAAAACCTCAAGACGGATTGTTTGCCGACGATACAGATTGATTGTTTTCCGATTATCATGTATGGGAGCACCGTTTGCTGCATAAAAACAAAAAATCTGTTTTTTCCGAATATTTGCAGCATTGCGATTGTTGCATTCGCGCCCGACGGACGCGCGGCGTTACGCAGCGCGGCAAAGTCTAGGTATTTGCGATGTTTTTTCGGACGCAAACGTTCGGAACGGCGCTCGGAAAACGTTCGGACATCCCGTTTTACTGCGCGCATTGATGCGTTTTGAGTTTAAAGCCGCGTTCTTCCATGGATAACGAAACTGCCGCATCCCAAAAATTGCAGATACCGTGCCCGGCATGCGATGATTTAATCGTCATCGCCGATGATGTCGGGCGTTATGTGCGGCGGCGTTATCCCGACAACGCCGAAGCAATACTCGCTTCGTGCGCATTGCAAGACGATGCGCCGGCATTTGCTTTCCGCGAAATCGGCGACGACCGCTTCGAATACATCTTTGCGCGCGAGACGCCGGCGCTGTCGGACAATGACGGCGGCGAAACCGTTTTGCGGCTCGATAAATTGCTTCCGAGTTTCGATTCGATTGCCGTCTGGCGCGCCGCCGCCGCCGATGACGGCAGTGCGGATTACACCGTCTGCATTCATTTTCCCGTTTCGTCGCAAAAGCCTCTGCCCGAAGATTGCCGCCCGTTCATGGAACCGTGCGATGCCGTGTGTCATGTCAATGCGGTAACCGTCCAAATCTATCGCGGCGGCAACCGCCAAACATTGCGCCGATGGCGCGAAGATCCTGAGCACCGATCGCATGACGCCGCATTGGCCATGCTCGAAAGGATTGCGGCGCTGCTCTGCGAACTCGAAGCAAAAGGACACAGCGTCATGCGCATTTCGCCCGATACCATCGCCGTTTCGGAAAATGCGATCCGCCTGATGGGGCTGATTTCCGCAGATTTGCCGTGGAATGAACGCTGCGTCGAAACGTACCGTCTCGTCGAATTGGCGAGCATTCCCCCCGAATGCCGCGGTTATATCCGCCAATCGCCGACGCCCAAGCAAACCGTCTATGCATTGGCGTCGATCGCCTATTTCCTCATTGCGGGAACGCTGCCGCAGACATGCGAAGCGCTCGACTTCGAGCCTGCGGCGATGCCGCGGGCTTATAATCCGGATTTTGCCGTCGGTTTTGACGAAGCCGTTTTGGACGGGCTGCGCGCCATTCCCGACGAACGCGCGCCGAGCATCGAAGCGTTTATGCATCGCCTTGCCGAAGAAGAAAAACTCATCGGACGCCGCGCCCAAACGAAAGAAAAGAGCAAAATAATCGATCATCCGGGCGACGCCCGCATGTTTCGTTACGATGCCGCCGTCGATACGCACGTCGGAATCGCAAAGGTTTTGCGCTGCCCCGTCAATCAGGATGCCGTTTGGATGGCCGAGTCGGCGGCGGCGCAGCGAATCATCATCGCCGTCGGCGACGGCGTATCGACATCGACCTACGGATCGGGCGATATCGCCAGCCATATTCTCGTCGAAACCGCCGAATCGATTTGGCGCGATTCGATCGAAAACTCCGATGATATCGACCCCAAATCATGCGTCGCCCGGATCCTCGAAACGGCGAATGCCCGCGTCTGCGAATATATTCAAACGCATTTCGGCGATCTCAGCCCGCTGCCGTCGGAGTGCATGGGATCGACGGCAATCGTCGCAATCATCGAAAAAGGCATCCTGACGCTCGGTTCTTCGGGCGATTCGCGCGCCTATATCGTGCAAAGCGATGATATGCATTGCATCACGCGCGACCACAATCTGTTCACCGTCGGTTTGATCAATCACGTTCCCGTCGAAATTTGCGCCGAGCACCCGCATGCCGGATCTCTCGTGCGGTGTTTGGGGTTCAACGTCGACGAAAGCGGCGCGCCATGTCCGTTGGAATACGACGTGTTCGAGATTCCCCTCATCGAAGACGATCGGATTCTCATTACGACCGACGGCATCCTCGATTACGTTGCCTGCGACTTGCGGGAATCGGAAAAAATCATTGCCCAAATCGTCCGGCAAGTCGACGGCGCCGCCGATATTTGCAAAGAACTCATTATGAAAGCCAATTTGGGCGGCGGCGGCGACAATTGCGGCGTAGCCGTCGTTTGCGCGCGCAATCCCGATGCATCCGAAGAACGCTTCGATCCGCTGCAAGCCCAAGCCGACGCTATCGAATAGATCTCCCGAATGCCCGACGCCGTCCGGATGCTGCCGCAGCGCGCGCCAAGATGCCGAAAGCGGTCGTCGGCTGTTTGCGCAGAAAAATATCATTTTTGGCACTCATTGTGCTAATCATGCCATTCAGGCGCGCCGAAGCCGCGCAGTTTTATCGGCAATTCTTTTGAAATCGGAGAAATACAATGAAGCGTTCAATTTTATCGTGTGCCATGGCCGCCGGTGTTTTATTTTCGGCGCAGGCTTTTGCCGAAACATCGTCAATCGATCTTTTCGTCGGCGATTTTATGGGCGTTGCGACAGTCGACACCGTCAAATTGGCAGCAAATTCGATGATCGGCAAAGCCATCGACGATAACGCCAAACAAGACACCGTCCAAAAAATACTCGCATCGCTGTCGGCCTACGGCATCGATTACAAAAAAGACATCGGCATGGTCACGGCGGCAGCGACCGACAAAGGCGATTTCTGCTTCAGCGTCGACGCGAAAAAATCGCTTGCCGATACCGTCAAAAAATATGCCGAACAAGAAAAAGCGAATCTGACGGCCGCCGATCGCGACGGCGTGACGGTTTATACCGAAAAAGACGGCACGCGCGTTGCGCTCGTCTCGGATACGCGTCTTTTGGCGTGCGAAAAAGGACTCGACATTTTCCCGATAATCGACAATGCCAAAGCCGCCAAACCCAAATTGCTCAAAGATCGCGACAGCGCAATCTACAAAGCCTACAGCGCAACGCCGAAATCGGCCGACATCCGCATCGGCGCAAAAATGACGCAAAGTCTGCGGACGGCATACGGCAATCTTTCGCTCGACGACGGCGCCGGCAAGACAATCGCCGCGGGCGATGCCCAAACCGTGTCTCTGTCGATCGATCTCTCGAAAGGGCTCGCCGTCGAAGTCGCCGCGCAAACCAAATCCGCCGAAAAAGCGGCCGCCGGCGAAGCGCTTCTCGCCAAACAGGTCGGCGGGCTTTTGTCCGACCCCGCAATGGAACAGCTCGGACTCGGTTTCTTGGGCAAAGCCGTGAAATTTTCGGCAAACAAAACCGAGCTCAAAGGCGTGATTTCGCTGACGAACGACCAAATTGCGCAAATCGCCATTTTGCTGACCGAGCTCATGGGCGACGGCGCCGCGATGAAATAACGCTTTCGGAAGCGATATAACGCGTCGCCGCCTATTTCGCATGCCGCCGCGGCGGCAGCTCAATACGGTCGGCGGCTTCGGCTTTTGCGCGCATCGTCCTGCCGGCCGACGCGCGCAATACGCCTTCGCAAAGCGGCTATCGGCGCATGCCGATACGCCGCTTTTTTGTTTTTATCGTTATGACGGAACCATTTCTGCCGGCAATCGGCAATCGGCAGCGAAACTCGGCTTTTTTAAACGAGCTTTCGAATTTGCATGGCAAAGCGCCGACCGGATCGCAGACTCCCGATCGCAAAAAAAAAGACAAAAGCGCGGCGTATGCCCGCAAAGCGGCGCAAGCCGCCGAGGACATAGCCGCGCAAGCCTGCCGTATTTGCCCCGGCAAACAGGCAGGCCGCGAAGGCGTATTGCGGCAGCCGCCGCAATAGCCGAAGCCCCCGGTTCATCCCTCGAAAGACGGCAGAATTGCGCCCGCTTCGGATGCAGCGCTTCGGATGCAGCCAATCCGATTCCCGTCTGTTTCTCCCCCCCCCGGTGCGGCAGCCGCCGGGGCGCGGATTGACATTTTTCCGCCGATCCGGTATAATTTTGCGCCGTGCGAAGGCGTATTTTTTTATTTTTGATTCGGTTCGCCAAGACCCGAAAACTTGGGAGATGGACACATGAATAAAAAACTGTATTGTTTTGCGGCGATTCTTGCGGCGGCGGCGTGCGGTTGCGGCGACGATGCCGGGACGAGCGGCAAGGTCGTCGAAACGTGCGCGGCCGCAGACGGACCGAAATGTTCGACCGAGGGCGTGCGCCTCATCTGCGCAGACGGCATCTATGAGCCGTCGCCGTGCGAAGCTTTCGAGGGATGCAAAGCCGGAAATTGCGTGCGCAAATGCGATATCGAAACGTATCCGACGGGGTGTGACGGAAACAATCGGCTGTATTGCGGTTCGGACGGGTTCGTTGCGGGCGAACCGTGCGGCGCGGGCAAGATTTGCAAAGACGGCGCGTGCCTGCGCGAGTCGGGCGCAGACGCAAAAGTCGGCGATCCGTGCGATGCGGCGGATTTTGTCGGGCGCTGCGACGGATTGAATGCCGAATTGAAATGCGAAAACGGCGTTGTCATATCGTCGGCATGCGAAAGCGGGACTGCGTGCTCAAATCGGACTTGCGAAAAGCCGACGGTCGGGGAAGATTGCGATGTTGCCGATTTTTCGGCGCGTTGCGACGGAAGTTTGAATCAAATCGTTTGCAAAGACGGCGTTCAAACGCGAGAAGCATGCGAAGCCGGCATGATTTGCTCAGACGGCGCATGTTCGTCGGCATGCTCCGGCGATTTGAAAATGTGCGACAATGCCGGCAATGCGCTGACATGCGAAGATAACAGGATAAAATCGACGCCGTGCCCGCCGTCTCAAACATGCGTCGGCGGGGCGTGCGCAATCGCTTGCGACGCGAGTTACAAGGGGTGCTCGCCCGATGCAATGTCGCGAATGTATTGTTCCGGCGGCATTGTCAAAACCGAACCGTGCAGCGAAGGATTTGCATGCAACCGCGAAACCGGATCATGCGATATCGTCAAAAGCGATTCGGACTGCACGCCGGAATCGTTGCCGGCGCAATGCAGCAAAGACGGTTACGCCGTATCGTGCGAAGACGGGAAAGTGTCGGCGCAGCCATGCCCGTCGGGAAAAACGTGTTATTTGGGCGTGTGTCACGAGTCGGCGTCGTGCGGCGAAGCAAGTTATACGCCGAATTGTTATAACGAGAACTCCCGCAAAATATGCAAAGACGGCGCAGAGGCGATAGAACAGTGCGGCGCGGGAAAGATTTGCGAAGGCGGCATATGTCAGACGATTTCGCCGACGCAAGAATGCGCCGACGGCAACGGCGCTTGCGTTGCGCCGAAAATTGCAAAGAAATGCGAAAATGGCGTTTGGCATCAATATTATTGCAAAGCCGATTCGCAAGTTTGCAATTCGGGGAAATGCACGTCGGACATCGGATCGCTGGAATCGTGCGGCTCCGATTATGCGCCGCGCTGCGACGGCGACAGTCGGATGATATGCGAAAACGGCTATGTTTCGAAGTATGCATGCGAAGCCGGGCAACATTGCGACTCGGGCATTTGTTATGACGATGCAAACATCGGCGATCCGTGCGATATGGAAACGTTTGTGCGCCAATGCGACGAAACCGGCCGCCTGCTTGCATGTCACGATTCGAAAATCGAAGCGCAATCATGCGGAGAATTTGTTTGCGCAGCCGGCGAATGCCTTGCATGCAACGCCGGAAATTATGCGGCCGAATGCGCCGACAATTATAATATTTTGGCTTGCATAGACGGCAAATTGACAAATGATCCGTGTCCGTCCGGAAAACATTGCGAATCGGGGATTTGCGCCGATAATCCTCAACCGGGCGATCCATGCGACGAATCGTCATTTCACGCTTATTGCAATCTCGACGGGAAACTCATTGCGTGCGAAGGAACGGCGGTGACCGAAAAAACGTGCGCCGGCAACACGCCTTATTGTTTGATTGATGCGTGCGCCGAATGCAATCCGGCCGACGGCACCCGGTGCATCGCCGGCGAAGACGGCGCGGCGGCAACGATGATAACGTGCAACGCCGACGGCACCAAAACGTCAACGATGTGCAATCCCGATCAAACGATGTGTTTTGACAACGCATGCGCAAGCTGCGATCCGAATGCGTATGCCAAATCGTGTCCCGACGATGCCAAAGCGCGCGTCTGCAACGACAAAGGCCAAATCGCCGATATCGCTTGCAATGCAAACGAAGTTTGCGAAAATGGCGCCTGCCGCAAAGCTTGCGCCGGCGATGAAGATTGCGACGTGCATTATATATGCGACGCCGACAAAAAGTGCACATTCAAGCCCGAATGCACGGAAATCGGCAAAATCGAATGCAGCGAAAAAGACGGCGTGCCCATTATCCGCAGGTGTGCCGGTTTAGGGCTTTGGGAGACGGCGGAGACATGCGATGCAGCCGAAGCATGCGGCAAGGCCGACAATTCGGAAACATTGGTGTGCCGCGGCAAAGAATGCGCGGGAACCGGGCTGAATATGTGTTCGGACAATACGCCTGCCAAATGCGAAAATGGCAAACTCGTCAAAACCGGAGCCGCATGCACGGGCACAACGCCCGAATGCGTCGACGGCACATGCAAACCTTGCAAATTCGGATCTTCGGAAGATTTTTGCAAAAACGGATCTGACGGCACGTCGATCTATCATCAATGTCTTGAAAATAATACTTACGAACAAAAATTATGCGATGCGTCGCAAAATTGCATCATCGGCAAAGGCTGCGAGAGCAAATGCGGAGAAGGCTTCGCCGATTCATGCAAAACGGCAACGGCGGGAGATGCAAGCCGGACGCGCGTGACATGCGAAGCGCAGACCGACGGAACCGGAAAAATAGCAGAAAAAGAATGCGCCTATAATGAGACATGCGACGGCGGAAAATGCAAACTTCGCGAAGGCAACGCTTGCAGCGCATACACTTTTGAGAATGCCTGCGTTCTCGACAGCGCCGGGAATGTTTACGCAGAAACGTGCGGCGAAAGCGGCGTTGCTTACGAATCGTGCGGCAATGCAGCGACAGACAGCAGATTTTGCGGGACAATCGACGGAAAAGTCGGGTGTTATGCCAAGTGCGATTCGCTCGAAACCGTGTATTGCAATTATGGCGCGACGGGCGTCGGAAAAGTCGGTCCGTGCAAGAACGGAACGGCTTATGACGGCAAAACTCAAGCGGGAATTGCCGCAAGCGCAAGTATTTGCGACAGCAAGGGCATTGCCTTTTCGTGTTTTGTAAGCCCGACCGAGACATCGAAAGTATTGTTTAACCATTATTCGTGCGCTTTTTTAAACGGATCGTCGACGAATTCGTGCGATCCGCTGACGGGAACGTGCAAGAATTTCAAAGCGACGGCGTCTTGCGTCGGATTAGATGCCAAATGCGACGGAAACAAAGCCGTAACGTGCACGATCGATCCTGCCAATATAACAGCAACAAACACAAACGGTTATGTTCAGGTCGAAGAATCGTGCAGCGATATCGATGCAAACGCCAAGTGCGCAACATTTAGCGTATACGGCGTAAAAATGGCGCGATGCGCGCTTGAGCAATCGCTGACTTTGAGCGGCGAAACGGCAGAAAGGACATTCTCGACGCTCGGAACGTGCAAAGATGCCGCTTCTTTGGAAACGATTTACAAATACAAAGGAAGTTCGGGCAGCGCGTCTTGGGCAATATATACAACATATTGCAATGCCGGCTGCGTGACGGAAACGGCAGCCGCGCAAGGTTATGACGGCACAGCATACAATTACGCCTATTGCAAATAACCGCCGGCATTTAATATACAAAAGCGCGCAACGCTCGGCGTTTGCGCGCTTTTTTGCGATTATTGAGCAGTTTGATCGGATTGCGCGCAATTCGGCATTTTTTGCGCGCAATATGTCGGTCGTTTTGGAGATCGAATGGATGAAGCGTCCGCCGCATTTGAAAGCGCGCGGGCAAATTATATGGCGCATCAAACGCGGATCTGCGCAATAAATGGGCATGAACGATGCAGGAATTGAAGGATAAACATATATTGCTCGGCGTAACGGGGAGCATATCGGCATTCAAAGCGATCGGTTTGGCGAGCAAATTGACGCAAGCCGGAGCGCAAGTCGATGCCATTGCGACGCAAAACGGTTTGAAATTGGCGCCGGCTGCGGCTTTTGAAGGCGTTACGCACCGCAAGTGTTACGCCGACACGTTTGCCGACACCGACGATTTGAGCGCCAATCATGTATCGATAGGCGCGCGCGCGGATTTGGCGCTCATTGCGCCGTGCTCGGCCAATATGATCGCCAAATTGGCGCACGGCATAGCCGACGACAAGCTATCGACGACGATGCTCGCCGTTCAATGCCCCGTCATCGTTGCGCCGGCGATGAATTGTCATATGTATGCGTCGGCGGCGGTTCAAGAAAATTTGGCGATATTGCGCCGCCGCGGCATAGAAATCATCGAGCCTGCGTCGGGAAACTTGGCCTGCGGCTATGTCGGGAAGGGACGCATGCCGGAACCCGAACAATTGCTTGAGATTTGTTGCCGCCGATTGGGGCAGACGCAGCGGCTGGCCGGCAAACGCGTTTTGGCGACAGCCGGTCCGACGCGCGAATATATCGACGCCGTGCGCTATATTTCGAATCCGTCGTCGGGGAAAATGGGATATGCTTGCGCGCGCGCCGCGCAAATGAACGGCGCGCAAGTCACGCTCGTGTCGGGACCGACAAACCTTGCGCCGCCTCGGGGCGTTGAATGCATCGACGTTATCAGCGCAAGCGATATGGCGAAAGCCGTGATCGAACGCGCGCCGCAAGCCGATATCGTCATTATGTCGGCAGCAGTTGCCGATTTTGCCCCAAAAACGCGCTGCGCGCGCAAAATCCATAAAACCGAAGCTGCGGCGCGGATTGATCTCGTTCCGACAATCGATATTTTGGCAGAAATCGGAAAAACCCGAAGAAAGGACCAGTTTTTATGCGGTTTTTGCATGGAAACCGAAAATCTCATTGAACGGGCGAAGGAAAAACTTATCCAAAAGAACGCCGATATGATCGTTGCCAACGATTTAACGCAAGAAGGCGCGGGATTCGGTTGCCCGACAAACGCCGTCGCATTGGTTACGGCCGACGGCGCCGAATGTTTGGACAAAGCCCCGAAAGAAGACGTGGCGATCCGAATTATCGAGACGATATGCAAAATGATGGGGATATGAGGCAAATATGATGCAGCGCGAGTTTGATTTTTCTTCGTATGTTGCGCGCCGCAAAGGAAATGCGGCGCAAACGCATGTTCGGATGCAAGATTATGCGTATTTGGAAGATATCGAACGGATGCGCCGTCTTTCGCAGACAGAAATTGCGCGGCAAGGTTTGGCGCTTGGTCTGCAAGCTTGGAAACTTGCCCGTTTGCGCCGGATTAATGCCAATTCCCGTTTGATTGAGTCCGACGACAATGCCGATGAGATTTGGCGCGGCGTTTGCGCGCAATTTCGGCATACGCCCCTGCCTTTGCGCCTGTTGCCGACCCAGGCGGAGTGGATCGTGCCGCAGGGCGATGAACACGGCACATTTTTTACGCTTTCTGCGCGCGGCTATGCGCTGCCCACGCCGTCGATGAAATTCGTATTCGGCACAGCCATCGGCGCGCTCGACAATTCGCACGTTCCGTGGATGACGATATCGCGGTTCGCAAACGAATTGACGCGCGGAATATGGGATAAAGCGGCGCAAATTCCCGATATATTGCTCCATTGGCGCCGCTGCGCGCAAATTACCCAAGATCGCGCGGGAATACTCGCTTCGCGCGATATCAGCGGCGCCATTTACGTCATTATGAAATCATCGCTCGATTGGAGCGACGATGAAATCATGCGCGAATTGCGGCGATATCATAACGGACAAGATGTCGATTGGGGCGAAAATGAAGTCGAAAAGCGCATTCGTGCCATCGAATTGTTTATGCAATCGCGCATCTATCGCAGAACGTCGGGGCAATCGATTCGCGAAGTCGACGACGCCGTGCAAAATGTATATGCTATCTTCGGGTCAAACAAAATGTAACCATTTTTCGCGCGCAAACCGAATGCAAAATTTTTTTTGCGCGCAAATATGCGTCCATTCGGCGCAGGGAAGCGGTCGCCCCCCCTGCGCAATCGATGTTTAGCCGTGAATGCTGCGGACGAAGATCGTTTCGCGATAATAACGCAATTCGTCGATAGATTCGCGGATATCGTCCAATGCCCGATGGTGATTCTCTTTTTTAAAGGGAGCATGTTTGGGATACCAGCGGCGCGCCAGTTCTTTGACAGATGAAACATCGACGTTGCGGTAGTGAAGATGCTGCGACGTAAGCGGCATTTCGAGATCGATAAAACGGCGATCTTGCCAAACGGAATTGCCGCAAAGCGGCGCTGTTTGAGGTTCTGCGTATTGAGCGATGAATTCGGCCGTCAATTTGTCGGCGGTTTCGATATCGATGTCGGATTTCAGAACGCGGTCGACGAGTCCCGATTGCGTATGGTGTTTGGTGTTCCAATCGTCCATCGCATCGAGCAAGGCTTTGGGGCGTTTGACGGCAATTTCGGGACCTTCGGCTATGATATTGAGGTCGGAATCGGTGACGATCGTTGCGATTTCGATAATGCGATCAGTTTTCGCATTGAGTCCGGTCATTTCGCAATCGATCCAAATAAGCGGCTTATAAATGATGCGCGCCATCGTATTGTTTATCTCCTTTGAACGTTTTGAATGCATTGCGGCGGCTTTTGCCCGCGCAATCAATGCGGGCGCAAGCTACACGAAATGCGCCGATCGCGCAAATAAAGATAACTTGGCAATTTCGCGCATGAAATGATAGACAGGCGGCGCAGAAGGTGCGGCGCGCAAGGAATAGGGGCGCCGTCTGCGCGATATCGACGGCAAGGCATGGATTTATGACAACCGAAAGCAGAAAGGCGATAGGCGTATTCGACAGCGGCGTCGGCGGATTGACGGTGCTGGAAGCATTGCGCCAAAAATTGCCGCGCGAAGATTTTATTTATTTGGGCGATACGGCGCGCGTGCCGTACGGAAACCGCACGCCGCAGACGATTGCCCGCTATGCGGCGTCGTGCGCGCGCAAGCTCGTCGCGCGCGATGTCAAAGCCCTTGTCATTGCTTGCAATACGGCAAGCGCATATGCCTTGGATGTTTTGCGTTCGACGTTTCAAATCCCCGTTTTCGGCGTGATAGAACCGGTTTCGAAGATGGCGGCTCAAACGACAAAAAACGGAAACATCGCCGTTATCGGAACACGCGCGACAATAGCGAGCCGCTGCTACCGACGCGCCATCGCATCGTTTAACCCGAATGCGCGCGTTTATGATAAACCTTGCCCGCTTTTTGTGCCGCTTGTCGAAGAAGGATGGACGCATACCGAACCCGCGCGATTGATCGTCGAAACGTACATGCGAGAACTCGTCGAATTGCAGTCAGCTGCAGAAGATGACGAAGAAATCGCGCAAAATTTCAAAGAAACACAGCTCAACAGCAAAAAGTGCGATGATTCGCTTAAAAATAAGAATCATTGCATCGACACGCTCATCTTGGGCTGCACGCATTATCCGGTTTTGCGCGATCCGATAGCCGAAGCTTTGCACCGGTTAAATCTCGACGTTACGCTGTGCGATTGCGGCATTGCAACAGCCGACGCGCTCGCGGCGGCGCTTTGCGCCGCCGATCTTTTAAACGTCCGCGACGGTTTGGGCAAAACCGATTATTTGGTAACCGACGATCCCGATTTGTTTGCATCGATCGGGCGTTCGTTTATGAAAGATCCCCCCGAAAACGTTGCCCACATCGATATACTCTAGAAGATATCGCAATGCGCCGGGAGCGATCGCGCCCGGCGCATTGATCTTGTGCGAGTCGGAAACGGCGCATCGCGCATTTACGATTCGAGTCCGGCTTTGAGACGATTGAGACCGTCGCGAAGCAGCGATCGCGGACAAGCAACGTTGAGACGCAAGAATTGTGCGCCGTTTCCGCCGTAACTTGTGCCTGCCGATACGAATAAACCGGAGGTCTTTCGAATTTTGTCTGCCAAACGACGGGAATTATCGGTGTAACGCGAAACATCGAGCCAGAGCAAATACGTCGCTTGCGACGGCACGAGACGGACTTTCGGAAGATTCAGACTGAGATATTCGTCGACGCATTGTTTGTTGCCGTAAAGATAACGGCGCAAAGCATCGAGCCACGGCGCGCCTTTTTGATAGGCAGCTATCGTCGCATCGACGGCAAATGCATTCGGTTCGGCGACTTCGTCGGTATTGAGCGCGCGCCAAACTTTGTGACGCAGCGCATCGTTGGGAACATAGACCGCCGCCGTCTGAATGCCGGCAATATTGAACGTTTTTGTCGGCGCCATGCATGTTATGCTGTTGGCGGCGCATGCGTCGCTTACCGATGCAAACGGCGTGTTGCAAATGCCCGGATTCGTCAAATCGCAGTGTATTTCGTCGGAAATGACAACGACATGATATTTTTCGCACAGCGCGCCGATGCGCGCCAACGTATCGCGATCCCAGACTTTTCCGATAGGATTGTGCGGATTGCAAAGTATCATGACAGATGTTTGCGGATCGGAGAGTTTGGCTTCCAAATCGTCGAAATCGACAGAATATTGCAGACCGTCATAACAAAGCTCGGATTCGAGCACGCGGCAGCCGTTGTTGAGAATCGAATTGAAAAATATATTATAAACCGGCGTCTGAATGACAACATTTTCGTTTGGCGTCGCGATCTTCCGTATTATGCTCGATATCGCAGGCACAACCCCGGAGCAAAAGACGAGTTTTTCGGGCGAAAGATCGAAACGATAGCGCGTTTTCCACCACGAAACATAGGCATCGTTCCACTGCTTCGGAAGCCCCGAATAACCGAATATGCCGTGATCGGCGCGCTTTTTGAGCGCTTCGATGATTTCGGGCGAAGTCCGAAAATCCATATCGGCCACCCACATGGGAAGTTCGCCGTCGCCCACATCCCATTTGATTGCATGCGTGCGGCGGCGATCGATGACCGTGTCGAAATCAAAATGCATAAGCGTCTCCCTATCCGATGAAATTGCGCCGCGCCGGCGCTTTTTAAGACAAATAAAAAAAAACGCGATATGAACAAATGCGGCGTTCTCGGCGTTCAAACGCCGATGCTGATATTGCGCAAATGCCGCTGCAACGGCAAAAATGGCGTTCCGATATCGGTCAGCCGCGATCTCGCGTTGCGATGACTGTTTTTGACGGATCGATATATTGCGGATCTAAGATGATTTCTCCGGCCGATTGGACGGTTATTTTGCCCGAACGCGGATTCTTGATGCTGTCGATTCGGCTCGATATCTCTGCATCGATGCGTTCGGCATATTCAAATGCAAGCGTCGTTTGCAGAAGTTTGCAATCTTCCATGGTCAGATCTTCAATATAACATAATCCTTGCAAGCTTTCAATGACGCATCGTTTAAATGCAATATTCTTCGAATTCCAAGCAAGATATTCGCCCGAAATGAAAGAATCTTCGACAACGACGTTTTCGCAATTCCAAAATGCGTCTTTCGACAAAAGCTTTGAATATTTTACCCGAACGTTTTTGCATCCGTCAAAGGAGTAATTGCCGACGAGTTCCAAATCGTCGATTTCGATATTTTCGCTGCCCATGGCAAAATAATTGCCTTTTGCGAAAACGTCTTTAAGCGCAATATCTTTGCAATTCCAAAGCGTTTCTTCGGCGTTTGCAAATTGCGCATGAACGATCGATATCTTTTCGCTGCGTCTGAAGCTTTTTGGCGCTTCGATAACCGTGTCTTTCACGGAGATGTCTTTCGAATACCACATCCCCGCGCGAGCCATATCGAAGAGGATGCAGCGCTCGAGGCAAATGCGATCGGCATACCAGAGGGGATATTTCCATTTGAACATCGTATGATACAGCGAAATATTGCTGCTTTCCTTGAGCGGCGATTCGCCTTCTCCGAAAATGGAATGGCAAATGATGAGGTCTTGGGCATGAAATAAAGCCCGTTCTCCCGAAAAAGTCTGTTGTTCCAATGTTTGCATGCTTCCCCTCGCTTGCGCGGCTTTATGCGGCGATAACCGGTTCGTTTTTGCGCGGCTTGTCCTATGTGAATTGCATAACCGACAGAGCGTTATGCAAAGACGCCGACACGGTAAACATGTCGGACGGTTCGTCAAACGCGCAATCGAAGACTTGCGCGCATTTGCGTTTAATCCGATTATGCGCGCTTGTATTCCCCGGGAATTGACAGAATTTTCAACGGCGATTGCGAGTTTTATCCGTCACAGCAGCGCGTCGGATGCTTTTGGCAAGAGAGAGCCGAGCGCAGACCGGCAATCGCCATGCAAACGCCGTCTTGCGCTTTTGCCGTCTGAAGTCGCCCCAAAAAAGCGCGGCGTATTTTGCGCAAGCAAAAAAGACGCGCGCAAGTTGCGCGTATGCGCGTTTCTGACGCCGGACGGGCGGCAGAGCGCGCATAGCGCAACCGCGAAGCCGTATTGCCCCCCGAACGGGGGGCAATAGGCGAAGCCAAGAGCCGTATTGCCCCCCGAACGGGGGCAATAGGCGAAGCCAAAACCAAAAAAAAAGCGCGCTGCAAAACGCAACGCGCGAAATGGAGCTGAACGGGATCGAACCGATGACCTCCAGAGTGCGATTCTGGCGCTCTCCCAACTGAGCTACAGCCCCGAAAAAAGACATAACGAAAACGAAGAAGACCGACGAAACGCAATCGTGCTGCATTTCGCGTTCGATGCATGCCCCCGCGAACATGGGGGATATGGAGCTGAACGGGATCGAACCGATGACCTCCAGAGTGCGATTCTGGCGCTCTCCCAACTGAGCTACAGCCCCAAAGCGATGGCGCTCATACTCGCTTTTTTGCATCAAAGCAAGCAAAATCGTCATCGAAGATAATTTTTATTCGACAACCCAGCCTTGCGATCCATTCGAAATAAGGAAGGGAGATTCTGCCGCCGCATTGGGCTGAACCATGAAATCGACATCGCCTTCTTCGGCTTCGCCCGTTCCCATAAACAGCAAACTCAGACCGACGCTTGCTGCCGCAATGAGGATAATGGCGACGTATGCAAAGCGCAGAGAATGATCGGCGCGGTGCTGCGGCTCGCGCGATGCTTGCGGTTCGTCGTCGGACGTTTGGATTTCGCCGTTCGCGGCATGGGCATCGATGCCGGACGACGTTTGCTGACGCATCCACGCATCGTAAGAATCCATGATTTCTTGCGCGGGAATCGAAAGCTGACGCGCATAATTTCGCAAAAAGCCGCGAACGAAAACTTGAGCGGGGAATTCGTCGAAGGCGTTATTTTCGATATTCTCAAGCGCCGTTTCGGAAATGCGCGTGATGCGGGCGAGCTCGGCCAATGTCATGCCGCGCGCTTCGCGCTCGCGCTTGAGCAATAATCCCGGTGTTTCCATGTTTACTCCGTCATTCCCCCGAAAGTCGTCGATTTATGCCACGCGTTTTGCGTTCAAAACACGCCAAAAGGTCGGATTTTTGACCGACCTTGCGCCATATGGCACAATTTTTCGTTTTGTGCAACACCTCAAAATGAAACTGCGACAAAAATGTCAGCATTTTCAGACGATTCGCCGCGCCGTATGCTCTGCCGTCCGCCGCATGTTTCTTCGCTCCGGCGCCATTTTGGATTGTTTCGACGTTTTTTTTTCGGTTTCGTTCATCAAAAAATCTTTCGCGCGTTGCGGCGAGCTTCAAAATCTTCCTTGCGTTGCTTCGCGTTTTCGTGCAACTTGCGGCGCGAAATCGGGGGATTTGCGAGTTTTGTCATGCCCAACGAAAATCAACGAAGTTATCCGATGTCCGGGACGCTTTTTTTTGGCGCAAAATCCCGGCTTTTAGTTTTTTTTGCCGCAGCGGCGATATGTCTGGCGCCATTTTTGGCTTCGGCCAAACCGACGGCCGGATCGGCGCCGCAACCGACGCATGCGGCGGCTAAGCCGACGGCGGCGCAATCGAGGTCGGCGGCAGCAGCGCAATCGCAAAATGCTCCAAATCCGGATCAAGACGCGGCAAATTCCGGCGTCCGACGCCAAGATCCATCGCCGGAGTGCGGTTACATGACGTGTTTGGCGCTCCTGCCGCTCGACGATGCAACGTATTACACGGTGCGAGACGACTCGGTTTCGGTCCGCAGCCAAGCGTCGCATTGGGGCATGCGGCTGAAAAATATTCTGACGCTTAACCCAAATCTTAACGAAAACTCGATCTTGCGCAAAGGCGATCGCATTATCGTCGATTCGCGCAATGCCTTGACGCCGTCTCCCCTATCGCGCGGCCGTTCGAATAAAGGCCGTTTGTATCACGCGCGTCCGATGCCCGAAGGCAACGGATATTATTTGCGCGATCACCGCCCGAATTCATGGGGCACCGATACAATGATCCGAGCGCTCGCAACGGTGTTCGATTCGTACGCGCGAGCCTTCCCCGACGCGCCGCCCGTCAACATCGGCGATTTGTCGAAGATGCGCGGCGGCAAGCTCAAACCCCATAAATCGCACCAGTCCGGACGCGATATCGATTTCGGTTTTGTCCATCTCGGAACGTCCGGGCAAAATGCGCATCAACACTTTACGCGCGCATCCGGCGCCAACCTCGATGCCGAAAAAACTTGGTTTATCGTCGAACAGCTCGCCCGCACCGGGGCAGTCGAAGTGATTTACGTCGACAATTCCG
>CAVGZQ010000018.1:17638-20031 GCA_963633515.1 Bacteroidaceae bacterium | reverse complement strand
CGTTGTGTGGCGAGATTAAGTGACACAATCTTGAGTTTTTGGTTCAAAAACATTGCGTTGCGATGTTTCTTCCCCTTGCGTCATAAACTTTTATCCAGTTGCCGCATTTTATGGCGACGGTATTCGATGAATAGCCCTGCAATTCACCTGTTTTGGACATAAAATTAACTCTCTTATCGTCATATACTTTGACGGTGTTTCCCGATTGAACTGCATAACCGATTTGTCGATCTGCCATGATTTAATCTCCTTAAATTGCAAAATGATTTTAAAAAAACTCGCGCGCGGGTTCTGCTTTTCGGCATACCTTGCCCAAAAAGCAAAAGGATGATAAAAAAAAAAGCAACCGTTAAATGACAAATAATTCACTTTTTTTTCGTAAATATTTGAGCAGTCCGCCGGCAGCAGGGCGTTGCGCGTTCAAAGCGCAGTCAGCCTGCGGCGGCAAGCGATCCGGCGCCGGCGGACTGTGAGCCGTTCAGAGCGCGGATTTTAGCTCGGAGCTTGCGGCATAATCGGTTTTTTTAACGTCGAGAACAGACGAAAAGCAGAGATGCGGAAACCGGGATTTGCATTATCCGGCGGGAATCTGAGCTTCGGCGTCAAATATCAAATGCTGAACTTTGCGCTCTGATCGGATGGTGCAGATTTGTGCAATATCGAAAAAAAAGCGCGCGTATGCTCGCACCTGCCGCCGGTCTGCCGCAGGCAGGCAAGGCAGGGAGAACATAGCGCGCGAAAGCGCGGCGTATGCTCGCAAGGCGGCGCGCGGCGGCGCCGAGAACATAGCCGCGCCTGTTGCGCGTATTGCCCCCCCCCCGCGGGGCAATAGCGCAACCGCGAAGGCGTATTGCGCCGGGCGCAATAGCCGAAGCCCTGACGGGCATCCGATTGCCGCATTGCCGCAGGCAGAAGGGATGTTTTGGGGCGGCAGAGGGCAATGCCGGGAGCCGCGCGGCGCGCGATGCATTATTTCAATGCGCTTGGGACAAAAAAAAACTCAGGCGCGAAAAAAAGCCTTTTTTTGAACAAAAGCGCGGGGCTGTCCGTTTAAGTCGCGGCGTTTGCGCTGCGGGACAGCAGGCTTGTCTGCGCGGATCGGTGTCTTTGGCGGCGGGATGCGCGCGGCGCGGCGTTTCCGAAATGACGGCGATTTTAAGCGAGGAATTGTATGAGAAAAGGATGTTTGGCATGCGGTCTTATGGCGATGTGGATGTTTTCGGCATCTGCTTATGCAGACCCCATCGATTCGACTCTTTGGCTTAAAGACGGCTATGTCGGCGTCGGCGCAATCGACGTTCCGAAACTCGCGCAGCGCCGCATTTATGCATATCTCATGGATTTTTTTGTGACCGACAAAAATGTCAAACAGGCGTTTTCGGTCATACGGTCGGCGGGAATAGTTTTCGAAGAAATTTTGTCGCGCATCGTCGTGGGGCTTCCTGCCGATGTCGACAAATCGGAGCACATCATATTGTGGGAGACGACGCAGGATCTTTCGCAATACAAGACTATTTTGGCGACGTACGAAAAAACGATCGACAAGCGCATGCATCAGGGGATGGAGTATTATGCCACGAAACGCGAAAACGAATGCATCGCGATAATCGGGAATGTTCTTGCTTTGGGCAGCGAGCTCAAGGTTAAGACGATTTTGGAGACGCATAAGGCGGGGTATGCGGGGGGCGTGACGAACGGCGATTTGCAAGCCATGCTCAAGCGTGCCGACAAATCGGGCGATGCGTGGTTTGTGTTTGCGCTGGGCAAGGCGCAGCGCGAGTCGATCGGGCGCGGCGACCCGGTCGTCGACATGACGGCGGAGGGAAAAGGCGCGATACGGCTGGGCGATTTGCGGTCGGGCGCGATTTGGCTTGAGTTTTCGAAGGGGCTTCAGGTGTCGTCGTTTTTGACGATGACCGACGAAACGTCGGCGCAGCAAATGACAAAGGCCGTTTCGGCGCTTATTTCCGATGCAAAGAAAGATGCCGATGTCCGGGCGCTCGGATTCGATGCGTTTCTTCCGGGGATTCAGTTCAAGCCGTCGAAATCGGACATCATCATGACGATATCTTATGATCAGGCGACGTTTGATCAGCTTATTGCGTTGGTCACGCAGTTTGTGAAGAGCATCCCGGGGCAGCCGCAGGCGGCGCCGGCAAAGACCGCGCCGCCTGCGGCGCAAAATGCAGATTCTGCGCGCGCCCCCGCCAAACGTCCGACGCCTGTCGGCGACGGCGCGCAAAAATAGGCGCGCGCCCGGGGACGGCGACGCGGGCAAAAAACGAAAAAGCGCAATGCGACTTTGCGCGAAAGCGCAATCGCGCCGCGATGAAATCGGCAGGGCGGCGCACGCCCGGGGACGGCGACGGCGCGCAAAAATAGGCGCGCGCCCG
>CAVGZQ010000018.1:3300-17555 GCA_963633515.1 Bacteroidaceae bacterium | reverse complement strand
GAAATGGTTTGCGCATTGTGATAATCGACAGATGCAAAAAAAGGCGTTTTTTGCGCGTTTTCTTTTGATCTCGGATTTTAACGGCGGAGATTGTCATGCTCAACCGGCGTTCTGTCGTCGACATCGTGCTCGTTATAGGCATTTCGTCATTCGTTTTTATTCTCGCCATTGCCCATAACGGGATGGATTTTTGGGAACCGTGGGAGACGTCGACGCTTTTGGCGGCTCAGCGCATGGCGCAGTCGAGCGTGCTTGAGTCATCGTTTTGGATTCCGCAAGTCAACGATATTTTCATCGCTCAGCCGCTTTTGCAGCTTTGGTTTTTATCGCTTGCGTCGCATCTGTTCAGCGAACCCGATCCCTTCTGGATGCGCCTGCCCGGGGCGATTGCAGGGATATTCCTCGTTTGTCTGACTTTTTTTGCCGTCCGCCGCGTATCGACGCGGCGCGCCGCATGGATGACCGTTGCCGTGCTCCTGACGCTTCCGATGTTCGTGCTCGGCGGCAAGATGATTCACGGGGATATTTGGCTTATACTGGCCGTGTCGACGCCGCAGCTTTTCTATTTGCTTGCATCTTATGCGACGACGCGGCGAATGCATCGAACGATGCTCGTTTTTTCGGGTCTTTCTTGCATTTTATCTTTTTTGTCGGGCGGTTTATTTGCATTGGCGATACTCCTGCTCAGCGGCGTTCTGTTTTTGTTTGCCATGCGCAACCATCCGCAGCGGCATGCATTTTGGCGTCCGCTGAGCTGCCGCTATTTTCTCGCGAGTCTGTTCCTGTCATTTGTCGCGATCGGCGCGATTTTCGGGACATATGTGACGGAGTCGCGCTATGCGCTCGAGCGGCGCAAACCGATGACATTGCCCGAAATCAACGAAGCTCTCGACAATGACGATATCATTGCCATCGAACGGCGCGAACGCCAAATCGTCGGGATTGTCAAAAATACGGACGACGCGCCCGAAGCTCCCGAGCAAATGCCGTTTATTCTCGTCGAATCCCACACGAATCTCAATACGGATGCCAACGCGATATTTGCGCAAAACGATACCGAGCGAAAAACGTTTATCAACGATTTGATGTGGCGCTTTCAACGCCGGACGCCGGCGCGGGCCGAAAAGCAAATCCCCGATTTGGCGGGGAGTTTCGAAAATGCGCTTCGATTTTTCTGGTTTCACACGAACAGCGCATACCGACGCAACGCATTGCCGCTCGTCCGCGCGACGGAGCAATCGCAGGCGTTTTCCGAAACAAAAGACGTCATGACAGCGGCCGCCCGCGACAAGGACAAGATCCCGCAAACCGGGATTTTGCCGACGCCGACGTTTCATGCCGAAAAAGGCGAGCTCTTGCGCGTGCTCAACGACGACAAAGTATCGCCATGGATCGAGGTTCAAACCGGTTCCTTCCGACGCGGTTACATTGCGCGGGCATCGGTCGAACCGACGGCATCGGCGCAAAGCATACGATGGTTTTCGTGGATCGATATTTTGTTGTACGGACTTATGCCGTGGGCGTGTTTTTGTCCGATTGCCGTCGCCGGCTTATTCGTTTCGCACAAAAAACTCGCCATTTCGAACGAGCCATTTATCGGGGAATTTGCGCAGACCAATGCCGATGCGCCGGAAACGCGATCGGCGCTTCAGATCTTGCTTTTGTGCTGGATAATCGCCGATCTCGCCGCGCTTTTTGTCGGAATGAACCAAAGCAACCGCGTATTTTTTGCCGGCGTTGTGCCGACGGCGATGCTTTTCGGGAAAGCCGTCAGCGCGCAAACGTTTTGGCGCGCATTGCGCAACAGTCTCGAGGCGCGCTTGGGGCTCATCGCCTTTGCCTGGGGATCGATTTTCATCGCCATCCGGTCGCTGTGCGCTGAACCATATCGCATTGTGCGGTATTTGCTTACCGATCCGCTCATGCATTGGGGAGAGGATTTTGCGCTTCCTTCGGAGTTTTTTGTCTTTGCCGTCATCTTTGCATGCTTGACGCCGATTGCATTTTCGGGGATTGCCGAAACGATACAAAATCGATTGACGGCAATGCGCGAACGCGTGAAACGCCCGAAGCGCGAAACGCGCACGAGTTCGAGCTCGACGCTGATGCGCGTTTCGCGCGAAGATACGACGCCGATGCCGTATGCCGCCGCGATTTCGCTCACGTTTATCGCCGTTTTGGCATCGGGCTATCTCTATCACGCGTATATGCCGGCGATTACCGACAATCTCACCGAAGATGCGCTCATACAGAGCTATTTCCGATTGGCCGACAAATACGAACCGATTTATCTGCTAACGGGCGAAAATAACCAGCTTTGCGTTTCGTATCGCGATTGCGATGCGGGCTACGTCTGTCAGAGCAACCGCTGCCGGATATCGACGTTTTCGACGTATTCGCTCGACGTTGCGCAACCTATATCGCGGCAAAATATGCTCAAAGCCATCGATCCGAATAACGATTCGCCGTCGGCGTTTTATATCATTCCGAAAGATACGCTTTTCGGCATCAACAGCGCTTATCGGCAAATGTTTGACGCGGGGGGGCGCAAAAATCTTCACGTCATCGATGCGCCGTCGTCGCGTCTCTATCTCATAGCCAATCACGAAGAGTCGCCGTCGGTCAATCCGCTCGACGCCCTTTTCATCGGCGCGCTTCCGAAAGAAGCGACGAAAATGACGAAAAAACTCGATGAATACATTACGCTTGAGGGCTTTAAAATCGACAAACTCGACTTTGCGTCCGACAAAGAACTGGCGATGACGGTTTATTATCGCGTGACAAAGGCGTTGCCCGACGATGCGGATTTCCGTTTCGATTTCGAAATCAGCATGCGCAAAATCGATTTCGAAAAGCCGCTGCTTCCCGACGATTATGACGCGACGCGTTTGGCGCCTGACGATCTGATCGCGCGATCGATGACGTTTTCTTTCCCCATGATGCCGCGTCACGATGTTTTGTCGGTCAAAATCGCGACGGCGCGATCGGAAGACTTTATCCCTGTCACGACGATAGATTTTTGACGGTATCCCGACGCGCCGGAATTGAGACAATCGGTTTTGGGGCCGATCGATTTTTGCGGCGGACGGCGTCAGGCGTTCGCCGCATATGCGTTCGCATCCCCCCCGAAGATGCATCCTTTGATGCGCCGGCAACGGAATTTAAACAGACTACGCTCAAATTTATGCATACCATCGTTTTGATCATTGCTTACGACGGCACGCCGTTTGCGGGCTGGCAGCGCCAAGCCGGCGCTCTGACCGTGCAAGGCTGCCTGGAAGACGCCTTGTCGAAGATTAACAACGCTCCGACGCGCGTGCGCGGCGCAAGCCGTACCGATGCCGGCGTTCATGCGCAGTACCAAATCGCGGCGTTCGATACCGAACGCGATTACGCGCCCGAACGTTGGGTTCAGGCGCTCAATGCGACGACGCCGCGCGAAATCTTTATCCGCCGCGCGATAAACGCGCCGCCGGGCTTCGAACCGCGCTTTGCAAGCCGCGGCAAGCACTATCGGTACACGTTGTTCGAGGGGAATTTTGTCCCGCCGCACCTCATCGATCGCGTTGCGCGGACGCGCCGTCTCGATATCGAAAATATGCGGCGCGCCGCGCAATATCTCGTCGGAACGCACGATTTTTCGTCGTTTCGCGCCGCCGATTGTCAGGCAAAATCGCCGGTTCGGACGATTACCCGACTCGATATCGCCCGGCGCGGCGGCGCATTCGTCTGTTCGGCCGGCGCAGATGCCGGCGAGTCTTTGATCGAAATCGATGTTTTCGGCACGGCATTTCTCAAACAAATGGTTCGGATTATCGTCGGGACGCTTGAAGAATTCGGCATGGGGAGACCGGCGCAAGATATGATTGCCATCCGCGACGCAAGAAATCGCGGCGCCGCCGGCGAAACCGCGCCGGCGGCCGGGCTGATGCTCGTTCGGTCTTGGAGCGAATGCGACGATTTTTGATGTTTGCCGATGATTATTCGGAGAACAAAAATCGAATCGGGCGCGGTTCGGTCGAATGCGCCGGACAATGCGGTTTATTCGGAGAACAAAAATCGAATCGGGCGCGGTTCGGGCGAATGCGACGGGGGAGGGGAGCGGAATATTCGGAGAATAACCCTGTATTACGAATATAATAAGCTATTTCTCATCGCTTGGCGAATCCATGGCGAGCCCAGCGAGTAATTTATCGGGCACTTCGCCCAACAAAACGCCGACCAAGGCCAGCGCCCAAGGAAGCGAACAGCCGGCCGAACGCCCCGTCACGATCGGACCGTCGACGATGCAGGGGGCTTCGGCGGCAGGCAGTCCGATGCGATCGCGCACGGTCGGATGGCACGTAAATCGGCGATTGTCCAAAAGCCCGATTTCGGCCAAAACGAGCGGCGCGGCGCATACGGCAGCGCAAATCCCGCCGCGCAAAGCATGATCGCGCAGGCGCGCTTTGAGCGCATCGCATGTCAAAAGTCCTTCGACGCCGCGCATGCCCCCGGGGAGCGCTATGGCGTCGAACTCATGCGCAAGCGCCGGATCGGTCAGGCAATGCGAGACGCAGATCGGCAAGCCGTGCGAACCGCAGACGGCGGAGGCCGGCGCGGCCGAACATACCGTGACGCCGATTCCGGCGCGCCGCAAGACGTCGATAACCGTCACGGCTTCGATTTCTTCAAATCCTTCGTGCAAAACGACAAGAGCTGTTTTCATCGGGGGGGATCCTTTATGTTCTATCCGAATGTTCAAAAATGATGCAATCCGCAAAACGGCGCCGGCCGCATGCGCGCGGCGGTTCATTTTCCGAATGTTCAAAAAAGATGCAATCCGCAAAACGGCGCCGGCCGCATGCGCGCGGCAAAACGGCATCGCCTGCGCCGATATTTCGCCATGAAGGCGGATTTGTCAACGCGATGTTTTTGCGCGATGTTCTGCGCCGTCGGATGAAAAATCGGACGGAATCGGTTTGCAGTTGCGTTATCATGGGGCGCGCATGGGTTTTGCCGCAGAGGAGGTCGCATGTTAATCAGGAGTTTGGGAAAGGCGCTTTTCGTTGCGCTCTGTTTGCCGGGGATTGCGTTCGCGCAAGATGCGCAGCCAAAAGACGCGCCGGCGCCGGAATCGTCGGCGGTTTATGCGCAAAATGCGCCGCAAAAAGGCGCTGCGGCGCACAAACAAACGAAGCCGAAACAGACTTCGGATAAAAACGCGAAATCCCGCAAGAAAACGCATGCGCCGACGCGCGAAGAACAAGTGACGCAGCTCTATAAGCGCGTCGGCGACCTCATCGAAGCGCAAAAATCCGGGCAAAAAGGCACGGCTCTCGCGGTGTGCCGCGAAACGCTCCCGCTGCTGGGCAGCGACGTCGCAAAAGATTTTGCCCTGTCGCTGTCGCTGACTTGCGCCGGCGTATACGGCGAAAATGGACGATACGGCGACGAACTCGCGGTTTATGACGCGATCGGGCCGGACGGACTTTCGGCTGAAACGCAAAGCGGTTTGTGTTTGGCGCGATCGACCGCGCTGACAAAACTTTTGCGCTACGAAGAAGCCAAACAGGTTTTGCAAAATTGCCCGCAAAATTCGCCTTATCGCGATGCCATCGAAGGAAATTCGGCAGAACTGTTCATGACGATGGGCGATGTGCCGCAAGCCATAGCCGCCTACCGGAAGGCAATCGAAAATTCGCCCAAAAATGAGCATGCGCTCTACGGATTGGCAACCGCATTGGCGCGCAACGGTCAATGGAAAGAAGCGTATGATCAGTTTCTCAAGGGCGTTGAACGCGATCCCGGGTTCAACTTTCTGAAAGCCGCTTTTTTTGTTCCCAAAGCCGAGAACGATTTCCAAAAGGCATTTCTCGAATTGGCGCTGCAGCGCTATGATGAGGCAGAGTTTTACCTCAGGCGGTATGCAACGGGCGAGGATCGCGCGCCCTACAAAGCTGTCGGGGCGTGCGCGCTTTCGAATATCGAAAATGCGCGTCCGGCAAAGCGCGACAGATATCCGGTGCTGCTGCGCAAAGTCCGCGCCGCGGCCATCGACGCGTCGGCGCGTTATTTGGTCTTTGCCGATGTCGAGTTTGCGGCGCAAAAATCGGCGCACAGCGACGTGTGGATACTCGACACGCAAACCGGATCGGCGAAAAAAGCGCTTTCCCTCGATGACGTCTTTGCCGTCGACGCCCAATTTGTCGGCAATACGACGCGGCTGCGCGTTTTGGGCGCCATGCAGCGCTTCGAACTCGATGCTGCGGCGCCCGAAAAAGGCTTCTATGTCTTCGGCAACGCGTCGCGCAATCTTCCCTTGGCGCTTACGTCTTCCGGCGAAGGCATTCTCTCGATTTCGTCGTCGAACAAAGTCAATTTGGCGCCTTGGAACGCCGACGGCAGCACGGCAATCTTGGCGCAGGCGCCCGACGATGCGATGCGGATCGCGCTTTTGAACGATAATAGCGCATTGGCGTTTGCGGGAATGTCGGAAACAAAAATCGCCGACCTTTCGGTCTCGCGCGCCGGCGCCGAAACAAACGCCGTTTTGCCGATGCAGTTCGACGTTCGCAAAATTGCGGCGCATCCCAAACTCCCCATCTTTGCCATGGGCATTCAAAGCGGCGTTTTGTTCGTCGATAAAACGGCCAAGCCCTTGGCGCTCATCGGCGCGCCCGCCGAAAACGCCGGCGCCGATCTCGTCGCCTTCGATCCGACCGGCGCATGGATGCTCGTTTTAAGCGAAAATACCGCCGAAATCGTTTCTGTCGCCGACGCGCAAAATCCCGTCATCGCCCGATGGACGTGCCGCGCCGGCGATGCGGCGGATGCCGTCGCCGCGCGAAAATAAAATTCAATGCCTCTGTTTTGCAAAGAATAATATTTCGACAGTTCGGAGCATGAATTCATAAATGCATCGATCGATGCAGCGATTTCGAATTTTCGTCAAATTGCATCCGTCCGGTCAATGATCCGAAAAGCCGCCGTCGGAAAAGTCCGACGGCAGAGAATTAAATTCAATTCAGACATTTTATCGAGAATAATCTTTCGATAATTTTGATTAAAATCAATAAAGGCATCGGCGGGTTCATCAGTTTGCGAATTTTCGTCAAGCCATTGTCTCGCAGCCGATGCGTCTATATTCAGACGGCGCAAGTTATGCGTTTGGCGCCGATTATCGGGCGAAAGCTGCCGTCTGCGCGCTCTGCGCTTATCCATAAAGGTTTTGACGATGAAACGATTCACGACTTCTCTGATTGTTGCCGTATGCATGCCGCTGATATCTTGCATGGGGTGTCAAAAAGAACCCGTTTCGGCGGTTTCGGCACCGTCCGAACAATCATCGGCGCCGGAAGCCTCCGCCCCTGCCGAACCTGCTTCGGCCGAACAATCCGCAGCCGCCCCTGCCCCTGCGGCCGGCGCCGGCGATGATGCGCAAGCAAACCGCGCCCGATCCGAACCGGATCCCGCCCGCGTCCAAAAAGAGCGGCGGTTTCGCATCGAAGACGAACAAAACACCGTCGATATCTTCGAAGATGCCGCTCCGGGCACGGTCTATGTCACGCAAAATCAAATCGTCCGCGATCGCTATACGATGCGCGCTGCAGAAATCCCCGCCGGATCCGGGTCGGGCTTTATTTGGGATGCCGACGGTCATATCGTTACGAATTACCACGTCATCGACGGCAGCTCGCATCTCACCGTCACGCTCTACAACCAAAAAACATACCCCGCAAAACTCGTCGGCGGCGAACCCAAAAAAGATATTGCCGTCCTCAAAATCGACGCTCCCGCCCAAGAACTCGCCCCCATCTCCCGTCCCGACGACGATTACGAGCTCGCAGTCGGTCAAAAAGCCATCGCCATCGGCAACCCATTCGGGCTCGATCATACGATTACGACGGGCATTATTTCAGCCATGGGCCGCGATCAGCTCGGTTACGGCGGCGTTACCATCCGCGACATGATCCAAACCGACGCTTCGATCAACCCGGGCAACTCCGGCGGTCCGCTCCTCGATTCAAACGGCCGCCTCATCGGCATGAACACGATGATTTACTCCAAATCGGGCGCCTCGGCGGGCATCGGTTTTGCCGTCCCGTTCTCGACGATCAAACGCGTCGTGCCGCAAATCATCCGCACCGGAAAAGCCCAGCAAATCGGTCTCGGCGTATCGATCCTGCCCGATGCCATCGCCCGGCGAAACGGCATTCAAGGCGTCATCATCCGCCAAGTTTCGAACGATTCGCCCGCCGCGCGCGCAGGACTTCGCGGCGTCGAACAAAATTACCGCGGCACCTTCATCGGCGACATCATCGTCGGCATCGACGGCAAAAAAGTCACCAACTACGACACGCTCTACAACGCCCTCGACGAACATCTTCCGGGCGATACGATCCAAGTCAAAATCCGCCGCGAGGGCAAAATCATTTCTGTCCCCGTCGAGCTCTACGTTTTGCCGGATTAAAAAACGTCCGATTTTTCTTGCTTTTTTCAAGCTTTTATCGGGCATGTCGCGTCGCCTTCGGCGCTGCATGTTTGGGTTTTGGCTTCGGCTATTGCGGCGCTTGCCGCAATACGCCTTCGCGGGCGCCCTTTTGCGCGGCGCGCAATGCGGGCTTTGGCTTCGGCTATTGCGGCGCTTGCCGCAATACGCCTTCGCGGCCGCGCTATGTTCTCCCTGCCTTCGGCAGGTCCGAGCATACGCGCGGCTTTTTTGCACGCATTCATGCTGCGCGCAAGCGGCAAATAAAATTCAGCGCTCAATCTCCTTGACGGAATTATGCTTTCCGTCGTAAATTCTTTCACCGCATCGGTATGGCATAGTGCCTGCGATGATTCGGACAAAACCCGTTATCGCGCAAGACGAACGGCGCGAATGATTGATGATTTAGGAGGGGATGTTGAATTTTTCGAGCAATAATCCCGGAATCGGAACAGAAAATGCAACCCAATCGCCGAGTTCCGAACCCATAATACAGGAAGTATACGAGGCTGAGCCGGATGATTACAATTACGTTCCCCCTACGGTAGATCTCGACGAAAACGATATCCAAAATATGGCGTCAAATTCGCGCGAACCGACCGACAAACGCGTTTATTATGCATGCGCGGCGTTTCTGATTGCCGCCCTCATCGGAGCCGGCATCGGCTACGGCATATCCTCGGCAAAGGCCGATTCCGACGATGTCCGCCGAAAAGCATCGTTGGCGCGCACCGTCGCAAAGACCGTCGAAACGAGCGCTGCGGGCGTCAAAGGGCTTCAGGCGGAATTCGGCAAGATTGCCGGAGCGAATTACGGCGAAGCGAGTTTTGATAACTTTCGGACGAAGATACGCGGCAATGTTTATCCGTTTATGCTCGATATTTCGAGCGATGTGTCGGCCGAGGCCGTGCTGCTCATCGATCCGGCGAAGGCAAACCCGCTCAAAGGGCTTCGGACGTATTCGGCAAAAACGATGCTTCTGCGTCAGCTCATCGAAACGCATTTGGCCGAAACAAAAGCCGACTCCGAATCCATCATGGAATTGCAAAGCAAAGGCGGCGACGATCAGGTGCTCTATGCCATGCAGGTCATTCCCGACGCGCTCTATTATTTGGCGACGACAGCCCCGCGATCGCAATATGCAAACGGCGTGATTTCGATCTTTACGTATCACGATTACATCGAAGACGAAGAAGCTTTGTCGGAAGCTTACACGAACCTCAAAAATGACGGGCAATGGTCGACGCGCATGCGCGAATACCGCGATTACCGCCCGACCGACAACAAAGAGAAGAAACGCATCGAAGCGGCCGAACTCGATTTGCCCAATCACATCCTCTACAACGTCGTCAATCGCCGCGGCGACAAATCGCATTTGTTTGCCGACGAAGTCGTTCTCGTCGACCGCGAGCTTTTTTTCGGAAAATCGGACAACGCCAAAGAACGCTACGAATGGCGGACGCAAAATATCAAAGAACTCATCGATGATCTTGCGTCGTCGACGGAAGACATCGAAAAAGCCCTCAAGGCTTACATTCCCGAAGCATAGGTTTCGGAAGAATGCAGGCGGGATTGCATAGGATTTCGCTTGCATTGATGCGTTTTTTATTTAATTCGAGCCGACTGCATTTCAGCGATTTTTCTGCAAAGATTTGCAATTCTTTATGCCCAGGAGGGAGTGTTGAATTCTTCCAGCAATAATTCAAAATTTAAAAACATTGACGAGCTCAAGGCGCGTATGGCGGCGAAAGCCGGCGGCGCCGGCGGCGGCGGCGGTTTCGGCGGCGGCGGCGGTTTCGGTCAAGCCGGCGGCGGCGGTTTCGGCGGCGGTTTCGGCTCCAAACTTCCCAAGCGCCCGCAGCAGCAGCAGCAAGTCATCATCGAAGAAGTCGAAGACGAAGTCAAACGGCAGAAACTTTACGACTACAACTTAAACCAAGTCGATAAGTCGTTGCTCCCTCCCGTCGATCACAGCAAACCGATCATGGTCGGCGTCGTCGTCGCCATTTCGCTCGTCTTTGGCGGTTTTATCGGGTCGTGCTGGCAATACGTTTTCTCTCAAAGAGCGGAAGTCAATCAGCGCATCGACGTCGCCGCAAGTCTCCAAGATACGATTAACGACAAAGTCGACAAATTCCAAACGTTTGCGCAGCTCTTCAAACAGCGCAGCGAATCGTTGGGCGCCGGCGTTTTGGAATACAACGAAACATTCCACAACGAAGTCATCAAAAAGTACAGCGATCCTTCGTTCGATTTCGTTCTCGACGTGAGCACGTTGCCTGCCAATGCGATTTCGATGGCGAGCAATGCGGCGCAAAATCCGCTGAGCGATATCCGCGGTTACGGTGCGGGAACGACGCTTTTGGCCGAGTTGCTCGCTTCGCACATCAAAAACACCGAAAAAGACGCCGAAGAAATCCGTCAGATTTTGGGCACGAGTTCGGCAACCGACCGAAATATCGTCTATGCCATCAAAGTCGAAGCCGCCGATGTGCTCAAACTGACCGACCCGCAAAATCTCGATCGCAACGCCAAAGCGCTTCAATCGGGGAAGATTTTCCAAGTCAAAAGCGCGTTGACCGACGATGCCGACGCCGCAAAGGCGTTCGAAAGCATGCATGTTTCGGGGCAGCTTTCGGACGATGCCTACAAGGCTCGCGTTTACGACGCGTCGAAAGCCAAGAAGGCGAATTCAAAGAGCGTCGAAGTCACGACCGACGATTCGCTCGTGTTGCCCAATCGCCTCATCTACGTCATTGCCGACAACAGCGGCAAAGAGCAGTACGTTTTTGCCGATGAAATCATCCTCATCGAACGGACGAAGCTTTTTGCGGGCAGCGCAAATGCTTTGGAACGGTATCGCAACCGCATGATCCAGATATTGGCCATCTTGGGCGAAATCGAAAAATCGACCGACGGTTTGGCTTCGAAGGTCCGCATCATGTCGACCGAAGAAAAATTGTAATCTTTTTTTTTGCGTTGATTTGAATGCATCAAGCCCCTGTCTTCGGCAGGGGCTTTTTTTGACCGCGCGCAAATGTTTTTTATTTGAAATGAATTCATGAGCGTCTGTCTTCGTCAGGCGTTTTTTGAGCGATAAGAAAGCAATATATTTGAATGGAATGCAATTGAGACGATTATCGGCATGTTTGTTTGCCGACGGATCGTTGCAAATCTATTATATTGAATTATAATCTGCCGGCGCGTGTTTTCTGCGGAAGGCGAACACGATGAAAGCAACCGGCATCGAAATGAGGTCTGCAATGTTTTTTTTGCAATGTTTTTTTTGCGCGGCAGAAATATAATATCTTTGAATTGGATGCAGTTTGCATGCGGTTTTCGGCGATGATATTTCAAATATAACATGCAATCTTTTTTATGAATCGGATGCATCAAGCCCGCGAAGCGCGCGATTCAAGAAGCCGGGGGCGTTTATCGTTTCGCGATCGGAGAACGGATTTCGGACGGCGCTTAGCGGATTGAAATTATTTTTTGCCGCTTGCGCGCGAAGCTTTGAATTCATCGCGAAAAAAAAAGCGCGCGTATGCTCGCACCTGCCGAAGGCAGGGAGAACATAGCGCGCCGAGCCGCGCGTATTGAGCCGCAGGCGAAACAGCGCGGCAAGCCTGCCGTATTTGCCCCGGCAAATAGGCAGGCAGCGAAGGCGTATTGCGCGCGGCGCAATAGCCGGAGCATGTTTGAGACACTTCAATCGGCAATTGTCTGAGCGTTTTGCGATTTGATCGCGGTTTTTGGGGCGCGATCGGTTCGGAAGCTGTCGGGATCGCTTTTTTGAGCGCAGCAAAACGACGTTTTCAATTCAAAGCGATTGCCAACGCGCGTCGGCTGAGTGTATGCAGAAGTCGGAGCGGCAGCATAAGATCCGGTCAGCAGTCCGGCATTGCGCCGAAGCAAGAAAAGGAGAAGAGTTTTGGACAATGACAGCACAGAAAAGCGCGCCGATGCCGGCGAAGCTTCGACAACGGCAGATGCTGCGGGCGATAAAGGCGCGTGTGCAGGAACGGAGGGCGGCGCCGGGGCGTCGATTTTGGAGCCCGAAAGCCGGCGCAGCCAAGCGCCGATCGACGGCAAAGATCCCGAATTGATTAACGATGACGCAGCGCAGGCGTTGCCGTTGGGCGCGGCCGTAAAGAAAGGCATGCTCGAAACGCTCAATACGTTTCAGGCGTTTATCCACGCGCCGAAAGAAATTTTGGGGCTCAACATCATCAATATCATCGAGGGGATGGCGTATTTCGGGACGCTGACGTATCTCGTGATTTATATGCACGACAATGTGGGCGTGTCGGATGCGGTTGCGGCGTTTTCGGTGTCGCTGTTCACGATGTGCATAACGATTTCGCAACTCTTGTTCGGGGGCGTATCGGACAAATTGGGTCCCAAGCGCGCGCTCGGAATTTCGCTGATTTGCCTTTTGCTTTCGCGGTTTATCGTCGGATTTGCCGAGCCGATAATGGGCGGAGGCGGCGGCGGGCTTTGGTCGCCGCTTTTTAACGTCGTCATTGCGGCGCTTTTGATCGGCGCGCTTTCGTACGGGCTATATCAGCCGTCGATTTATTCGGTGACGCGGCAATATTCCGACGAACGGACGTCGGCGGTTTCGTATGCGATGCTCTATGCGGGGATGAATTTGGGCGCGTTTGCGATGGGTCTCGTTTTGCCGGCGGTGCGCCGCGGGTCGGCGTCGGCGTTCGGAAACAACGGGTATTCGGGGAGCTTGTGCTTTTTGGCGATTTTGATGATTTTCGCCGTTGCGGCGTATTATTTTCTGATTTATCGGACGAAGCCGTCATCTTCGCCCGACGCCGAAGCATCATCGCCCGAAGCCGAAGCCAAAGCCGTTCGGCCGGCCGGCGAAGAGATTTGCGAAGCGGCCGCCGATGCCAAAAAGCTGTCGTTTTCCGAGATGATCAAACGCCATCCGCTTGCCGATTTGAAGTTCGACTTTTTTATCTTTATTCTCATTCCGGTTCAGACGCTTTTTGCGTATCAGAATATTCTCATTCCGACGTATCTGACGCGGTGTTTCGGCGATTATCCGACGATATCGGACAATTTCGAAACGTTCAGCAATCTCAATCCGCTCATCGTCTTTTTGGCAGCGCCCGTGATAGCGGCGCTTACGGCGCGCGCGAACGTATATAAAATGATGATTATCGGCACGGCAGTGATGGCGCTGCCGACGTTTTTGCTCGTTCTGGGGCAAACGCCGGCAACATTTTTGGCGTTCGTCCTTTTGATGTCGATAGGCGAGTCGATGTGGCAGCCGCGATTTTTGCAGCACGTTGCCGAAATTGCGCCCAAAGATCGCGTCGGCGCGTATATCGGCATAGCGCAATTGCCGTGGTTTTTGACGAAATTCATCGTCGGGCTTTATGTCGGCTATTTCATGGAAGCGTTTATCCCGGCCGATGCGGCTCAGCGCCCCGAATCGATGTGGCTCATCTTTGCCTGCATTGCAATGATAAGCCCGATTGCGCTTTTCTTGGCGCGCAACCGGTGCAATGTTCAAAAAAGCAATGCGCAATGAGCCGCCGGCAAAGATGCTTGACCGTCTGAACCCGAAACTTCGGTTTCGGGCGGTCAAACGCGCAGCGGTTTTCTGAGCTCAGCGTTCTGCTTCATGCGTTCGGGGGCAGTCCGACGGATTGCCGGTGCGCGGGCGCCGCCCAATAAACATTACAATTGATCGATGATATCGCCGGCGACGGCAGCGTTTCCGAATTTAAGTGCGGCGCGCCGCCCTGCCAGGCTGTGGATATGG
>CAVGZQ010000018.1:0-3290 GCA_963633515.1 Bacteroidaceae bacterium | reverse complement strand
GGATATGGACGGCATACGAAGCGATTTCGAAAGCGTCGAACCATCGGCGGAAAGCGCCGCAGCGGGCTTGCGCGACGATGCCGGCCAAGATGCCGGCGAAGACGTCGCCGGAACCGGCGGTCGCGATGGCCGGGTTCGGGTAGGGATTGAGGGCAAATCGGCTCGCAGCGATGCGCGCCGGGCGCGATGCGATGAGGGAGACGTGCGATTTGAGAACGGTTGTCGCGGCGTATTGCGCAGCGAGTTTTTCTGCGCTTTCGATGGGCCGAAAGAGGATTTCGGAGGTTTGAACCGCGAGCAGCCGCGCGGCTTCGGCCGGGTGCGGCGTGATGTAGATTTCGGTCGCCGAAAAGCAGATTTTTTGTTCGGATATGATCCGGAGCGCATCGGCATCGAGGACGATGCGGGCGGGGAAGTCAGCGCAAGCCCGGACGATTTGAAAGGCCGTTTCGTCGTGTCCCAACCCCGGACCGATGAGCAGGCAATCGGCTTTTTCGAGGCACGCGGCGAGCTTATCGGGGCGAAAAACGCCGTCATCGCCGCATATCGCGCAGCGCATGATTTCGTCGCAAGCGGCGGCCGGGGCGCGCGTCGCAGTTGTGACGAGACCGCAGCCCGAACGAAGCGCAGCGCGCCCCGCCAAACATGCGGCTCCGGTCATCGACGGCGCGCCGCCGATGACAACGACATGACCGCAATCGCCTTTGTGCAAATCCATGCGCCGCTCGGTATCGTGCTCAAATTGCCGCCGGCACCAATCGTCGCTTAAGATCGCGCATCGCGGTTTGGCGTCGGGATAGGGACGCAGCCCGATGTCGGCGCATTGAATTATTCCGCAATGCGCCGGACCGGCGCCGAAGAATTGTCCGTATTTGGGCGCGCCGAACGTAACGGTGAGATCGGCGTAAATCGCCCGAGGCGGCCGTTCGTCGTCGATTGCGCCGCAATAGCCGGTTTGCGCATCGACGCCCGACGGCATGTCGATAGCGACGACCGGACACTCCAAATCGCCGATGCATTGATACACGCGATTGAAACGCACATCGTGGCGCGGTTTGTACCCGATGCCGAAAATACCGTCGATTACGACGATATTGCGGCGGCGTTTCCATTCGAGAATGCATCCGGCATCGTTTGCATCGCGAATGTAATAGCGCGTCAATGATTTGACGCGTTCAAACATATAATGCGCATCGGGCGTTTTGGCGCATTGGGGATCGAAGACGAAGAGGGTGACATCGATCCCGCACCGCATGAGATACCAAGCGGCAGCGAAACCGTCGCCGCCGTTGTTGCCGGTGCCGCAAAAAATGAGGATTTCTTGCGCATCGGGGTAGCGATGGATTACGGCTTGTGCGGTTTCGCGGCCCGCAATTTCCATCAATTCGCGGCCGCGATTGGGAATTTCTTCGATTTCGGATGCTTCCAGGCGGCGCATGTCGTCGGGCGAAATGCAATAATTGCCGTCGATGTGGCGCGGCGGGTTCCATTGAAAAGTCATTATTTCCCCGGGGATGCGGTGAGATGTCAGCGGTCAGCTGTCGGAAATGCGCGCAGACTCAAAGCGCCGGTCCGCTGTCGGCTGTCGGCGATCGGCAATGCGCTTAGTATCTTGCTGCATGCGCCTTGAGCGTTGAGTCGGCGTTCAAGGCTCAAGGCCGACAGCTAACGGACGGCGGGAGCCGGCGGATTGATGATGCTGCGTTGCGAACATTTGACATCGGAGAGCTGCGCATTTTTTTCGCATTTGAACTCGCAGGCGTCTTCGAGCAATGCGCCGCGGCATGCTTGTTCGCAGGCTTCTTCGATGAGTTCGCGTTTTGCTTTCGCTTCGGTATCGTCGGCTTCGGACACGGCGAAAGTTTTGCCCTCATACGAAACCGTGCCTTCGCACAAAAAACGATCATCGTCCCAATCGGCGCAAGCTTGTCCGAAATTGCCCATAAAAAGCGCTGTGCCTAACAAAATGCCGAGACTTTTTTTCATGAAAAACTCCTGCAGGTAAAGTGCATGCGATGCCGAATGCATCGAAGTGACTGATATGGCGCCGCCGCGATCGCATCGGCAAAAAGCCGCAGCATCATGGCGCATGGCGCCTGCCGGGATGAAACGGCGGGGGCAAGTCTTTTTTTTGAGCTTGCCGCCGCAACGATATTGCCGAGTCGGACGATCCGAACCCGGCCGGCGATAATGCAACCGAACGCGGCGGCGTCCGTTCGCCCGATGGGCAAGGAACAAAACGTTTATCGATTTTCGTTTTCGACCGCCATCATTTTGTCGATGCGGCGTTGATGGCGTCCGCCTTCGAAGTCGGTATTGAGAAATGTTTGGACGGCGTTGAGGGCGATGGCCGGTCCGGTAATGTTTGCGCCCAGGCAAAGGACATTGGCATCGTTATGGCGCCGGGTCATTTCGGCTTCGTAGGCGTGATGCACGAGCGCGGCGCGCACGCCGCGGACTTTGTTGGCCGTCATCGATACGCCGATGCCCGTGCTGCATACGATGATGCCCGCCGCCGCATCGCCTGCGGCGACGGCGCGCGCAACCGCGGCCGCGAAATCGGGATAATCGCACGAATTTTTATCGAAAGTGCCTTTGTCGGCGACGTCGTATCCTTCGGATTGCAACTGCGATTTAATCGATTCTTTCATATCGAAACCGGCATGATCGCTGCCGATGGCTATCTTCGATCCTTGCTGAATCATAGACTAATCTCCTTTTATGATGTCAAAAACGTTTGAATGCGCAATGAAAACGCCTCTAAATGTTATCTTTGTTTATATAAATCATAAAACCGCGTCAAACGGGATCGGCGCCGTCGGGCAATTTATTGTTTGCCGAGCAGCGATTCGAGTTCAGAGAGCGTTTCGCCGAATGTTTTGAGCGCATATTCTATGGGCGCGGGCGTCGTGAGATCGACGCCGGCTTCTTTGAGCAATTCGACCGAGTTTTTCGAGCTGCCGGCTTTCAGCATATCGATGTATTTGAGGGCATTCTGTTCGCTGCTTTCGATGAGATTAGCAAACGACAGCGCGCTCGAGAGCCCGGTCGCATAGCTGTAGACATAATATTTGTAATAGAAATGCGGAATATACGCCCATTCGCGGCGCGTCTCATCGTCGATGACGTAATCGGGACCGTAGTATTTTTTGAGCAGTTCGGCGTATTTATCGTTGAGCCATTGGGCATGAATTGGGATGTTCTGTTCGACGGCCGCGTGCGCCGCCCATTCGAATTCGGCAAAAAGCGTCTGACGGTATATCGTGCCCCGGATGTTTTCGAGTTTATCG
>CAVGZQ010000017.1:0-21609 GCA_963633515.1 Bacteroidaceae bacterium | reverse complement strand
GTTTTGAGGTCGTTGCCGGTTTCGCGCAAGATGGCTTGCATTTGTTCGTCGGGGACTTCGCCCGAGAGCCCGTCGGAGCAAAGCAAATAAATATCTTCGTGTTCGGGAACTTCGAACGAGACGTCGACTTGAACGTTGTCTTTCATGCCCAAGGCGCGGACGATGACGTTTTTGTGCGGGAAGTTCTTGATTTCTTCTTCGGTGAGCACCTTCATCTTGATGTAATCGTTCAAAAGGGAGTGGTCTTCGGTCATTTGTTTGAGCTCGCCCTTTCGGAAGCGATAGATGCGGGAGTCGCCCACGTGCGCCAAATAAACGCCGTCGCGCGTAAAGTTGACGGCGACGATCGTCGTGCCCATGCCCTTTTTCTTTACGTTTGCCAACGCTTCTTCGTAGATGCGCAGGTTGGCATATTTGATGGCGGTGACGATGCGGTTTTCTTCGTATTTTTTCTGGCGATCCATCTTGAACGGCCACGTGATTTCGTCATCTTCGGCCGTATCTTTGAAGAATTGAGACACTGTTTCGACGGCCATTCGGCTGGCCACTTCGCCGGCTGCATGACCGCCCATACCGTCGGCAACGATATACAAAAGCTGATCATGAACGATTAAAAAGCTGTCTTCGTTGTGGTTGCGCTTTCTGCCTACGTTCGTCTCGCCTGCTTTGCGAATGCTCATTGTCTCTTACCCTATCGCGATGATAATCAAAATCAGACACTCTGCCCGATAAACCGCGCTCTTGTACTCCGTATCGGCGTCCTTTGTCAACGTCGCTATGGCATATTAAATTTTGCGGCAATCGGGGGCGCCGGGCATTAAACCTCGGGGGCGCGGGCGCGCCGGGGCATAAACGTTTCGGCGCAGTCGGGCAGCGTCCGGACAGGGGGCGCCCCCGCGATCGACAACAATGTTGCGAAAATTGCGTTCTGTTGTTAAAAGACCCGCGTTTTTCGGGGGGATTTTGCGCCATATCGGCGCATTTCGGGCGCAATCGTTGTCGGGCGCCCGATTTTCGGCAATCGGCGACTTTGGAGACGGCGCGGCAATATGGACGATCTGACGGCGATGAATCCCGCAAAGCTCAAGCGAAGGAAACGAACGGGAACGTCGGCGGCGTCGGTCGTCGATCTTCCCGCAGCGGCGGATGTGCCTTCGGATGCTTTGCCGGGCGGCGATTTGTTGGGCGCCGGGCTTTTCGGCGATTCGCATGCGGGGGCGCTGCTGAGCCTCGGCGCGGCGGACCGGGGCGGCAATCTCCCCGACGGCGGCGATGGGGCAGAAGCGGAAATCGGCGAAATCCGCGCTTTGACGGAAAATGACGCCGCAGCGGAAAGCCGGGCATCGTCTGAGGCGGCGCGCACGGACGGACGATGCGGGCTGTCGCTTGCCGATTTAAAACCCGAATCGCACCCCGAACATGTTTCGCCGCTCGATGCGCTTTTTGACGAAGATTCGGACGATCGCCGCAATTCAAACGGAAGTTTGCAAAGAATTGCGCGCGAAACGGCAAAAAATGATAATCGCGGCGATGATTCTTCGGCGCAGAACGATCCGGGCGGCGATGCGGCGGAATCGGATTGTTTGAATTCCCGCGGCGGCGGCGCGACGCAAAATCCGCTTCAGAATTCGATTCGATCGCTCGCCGCTCAAAAAGCGCGCCGAAAGCATGCGCCGATCCCCGCTGCCGATGATGCAGCGCAGTCTTTGCCCCCAAAACTCGAAGAAATTCTCGCTCAGACCCGCGAAGTTCAGACCCGATGCATCGATACGCTGACGCAGCTGCGCCATGCGAACGCGCTCAACGAACGCCGCTGCGCATTATGGCTCGCTTTGGGATTTGCGCTCCTCGTCGTCGTCGCCGCAATCGGCATTTTCTTTGGAATAAGCAAACAAAATAACGCGAAATTTCAAGAATTGCGATTTAAACGCGAAGTTTATGCAAACGTCGTCAACGAAAAAAACATCCTCGCCGCCGAATACGAAAAAGAAAAGCAAGGCGCGGCCGCTGCATACGAGATTCTCAAACATATCGAAAACGGACGTCTCGAAGAGGCCGTCGAGGCGTTCGGCAACACCGCCGATCGCGTCACGCACCCTGCCGAGCGCGCGCTCCTGGCTCGGCGCATCGGCGAAATCCGCCGCGAACTCGCAGAAAACGCCTTCAACAGCGGCGTCATGCTCTATAATGCGCAAAATTTCGAGCAGGCGCGCGATGCTTTCTTCAAAAGCCTGAGCCTCGAAGAGAGCACCGCCTACGCTTCCAGGCTCTTCTGCTATCTCGCCATGTCGCTCTTTCAGCTCAGCGATTACGAAGGCGCGTCGCGCTTCTTTGCGCGCATTCAGCCGGGCGAACTCAATTCCGAGATGGACGCCAACGCGCGGTTTTACCGGGCTGTCGCCGCAGAAAAATCGGGAAACGATGCCGAGGCTTACGAACAATTCGATCAATTCATCAAAAAATACCGCTATCACAAACTTTCGGACGAGGCCGCCAAGCGGCGCGCGAAACTCGATCCGCCCAAACGCTGATTTTTTTTTGTGCGCGCCTATCGCGGATAAATCCGCGATACGGCTGCGCCGCGCGCTTTCGGCGCGCGCGTTTTTTGGGGCGCGCCTATTGCGGATAAATCCGCAATACGGCTGCGCCGCGCGCTTTCGGCATGCGCCGATACGCGCGCGAACAGGGGGGGGCTGTCGCCCCCCCGTGCCCCCCCGAGCCCTTAGGTTGCCAAAGGTTTATCCTTCGATATGTTCCCCCATTTTATTCAATTTCATTCCGATAATTTTACCGACGCGAAGCGAACTCCTTGGGGAGGTACGACGATCGCGCGAGAGATCAAATCTCATCTCGGTTTGAAATTTCCTTCGATTATCGGCGAATCGTGGGAATTTTCCACGGCAAATGAGCTGCCGAGCATTTGCAAAATACCGTCAAATCAAACGTTTTCGGAATTTCTCGGTACCGGCGACAATGCTTCCCGCTGGCTGAGCGAAAAACATCGCAAGCTGTGGGGACAAAAGTCTCCGGCTCTCGTCAAGTACGTCGATGCACGGCGAAATCTCTCCGCGCAGATTCATCCGGAAATCGGCGATTATTCGCAAGATGCATCGGGGTGCGGGAAATGGGAAGCGTGGCTCGTGCTTAAAGCCGATCCCGATGCCGGCATATATTACGGCGCAAAGCCCGGCGCGACTCGGGATCAATTGCGCGAAGCCGCTTATGCGGGCGATAATTTTCAAGATTTGCTTCATTTTTGCCGCGTCAGACCGGGCGATTTGATATCGATTCCCCCTCGGATTGTTCATGCTTTGGGGGCGGGCGTATGCGTTCTCGAGCCACAGATGGCATCGCCCGGGCGTTCGCCCGTTTCTCTGAGACTTTACGATTGGCATCATCGCTGCGACGATGCGGGGAATTTGTCGGACTCGGGCAGTTTGCGTCCGCTGCGCATCGACGATGCGCTTTCGCTCATCGATTTGGACGCATCGGCGAATGCGCCGCGCATCGACAGCATTTTTCGCGGAAAGTCCGCAGCCGAGCGCGAAAACGGCGCGGCTGCGTTGCATTATTGCAGCCCCATGCCGGGGCTCGCGGCGATTGACGTGTGCGGATGCGGCGCGATCGATCTCGGGACAATAGGTGAGCTTGCTGCGCTCGTCGCAATCAAGGGAAATTTGGATATTTGGGTAGATGGCGAACATTATTCGCTTGCGCAGGGCGAATCCGGAGCTTTGGCCGCCGATGCCAAAAATATTCGATTTTTATGCAACAAAGTTTGGGCGCAGGCAATCTATTGCACTCCGGGCAAGTTTGCCGCCATCGCCGAAAAGACGGCGCCGGGCGCCGGGCAAGAGGCCGCGCCGTGAGCGGTTCAATGCGAGGGAAAAAAAGCCGCCGGCAGCGCGGCGCGATATCGGCCGCGAGGGGAGCGCGCGTCTTGGGCTTTGCTTTTGGCGCTATCGCCGCGCTTTCGGCTTGCGATATCGTTTTGCCCCCCGATCCGCCGCCCGAAGAAACGCTTACGACGCCCGGCGATTTCGTCTGGAAAGATATCGAAATCGCCCGAGAGCACGAATTTATCGGCGTAACGCGCATCGATTGCCCGAAAATTATTTCGAAATTCACGGGGCATGGCAAATGCCGCCCGACGGCGCTGCCGTTCGGTTCCGCCGTCGCGTGCCCCTTGGCATATCCGGGCGGCAATCTGCAAATGGCATGCATCGATGACGGCGATGTTCCGGCCGTTTATTTGCGCATTCAATGGGCTGAGGCCGCAGGGAAAATCGACTTTTCGGAGGATTTCGGCGCATGTTCTTATGCTTTGGCAGGACCTGCGGCGCAAAGCGAACCGCGTTTTGCCGCCGATAAAGGATACAAAGTCTGCCTGTTCGATGAATTTGCGCCTTATTCCGAACTCCGAGGGCAGCAAGGGGCGCAAATTCCGGCGGGGATTTATGCCGATTTTTCGAAAACCGGCTTTTTGCCCGGCGCGGGCGCGAAAAAAAACGATCGACCGATCTTTGATAATCCCGATGCGCTCGTTTTGGATGCGCGCTTGCTCGATCCCGCCGAAAGACAGGCGGCATTCGGACATCTGCGCAATGTGTTCGAATTTTATTCGAACATGAATAAAACAAATCTTATCTTAAACGAAACAAACATAAAGGAATAGAATTATGGATGATGAAACGTGGATCCGTCTTTCGGTGATCTTTCCGGCTCCGGACGACGAACATTTCGAGCGTTTTCTTTTTGAGGAAGAGATATACGTGCTTCTCGAGTCTTACGGCTGCGCGACGGTCAACGAACAGGACGCGACGACGCTGGACGGCAAAAATCTTCCCGACGGCGCAAAAGCGCTTCAGTGTTATTTTAACGCCGACCAATCGGTCAAGGTTGCAGAAATCCGTTCGGAAATCGATCAAACCGCCCGAAAGCACGCGCTGAACGCGACGACGCAAGTCGAAACGTTTTCCGACAACTCCTGGAAAGACGGCTGGAAGGCGTATTTTAAACCGGCTCAGGTTTCCGGCCGCATCGCCATTCGGGCGCCGTGGTGCGAATTCAAAGCAAACGCAGGCGTAAAGACGATCGTCATCGAACCGGGGATGGCATTCGGCACGGGGTTGCACGAAACGACGCAGCTGTGCATTCGCGCAATCGATAAGATTACGCGAAATCGCGCGATGAAGGATATGCTCGACGTCGGCTGCGGATCGGGCGTTTTGTCGATTGCCGGAGCCTTGTGCGGAATTCCCGACGTCGACGGCATCGACATCGATCCGGTGTGCATCGATGTCAGCAACGAGAATGCGAAAAATAACGGCGTTTCGGCGCATTTTTCGCGAACCGATATTTGGGATATCGAGAAAAGATACGATCTTGTCGTCGCGAATATCATTTCTTCCGTGCTCAAATCCTTGGCCGACGACATGAACGAAGTTTTGCGCCCCGGCGGCTATCTCGTTCTTTCGGGGATTCTCGCCGAAGAACTCGCGGCGGTTCAATCGGCTTTTGCGCAACTGCCGCAACTGAGCGTTGAAGAAACCCAAACGATGGGCGAATGGTCTTCGATCGTTTTCGCGAAAACGGTTGCGCATCAGGCGGACGGCCGATGCGACAGTTTCGGCGCATAGATGTGATCGATGGGGCGGTTATGCGTGAGATTGCCGTACATCGCCCTGAGATTGCGCGCGACGTTCGCATAGGATTTTTGGCTGATGTGCGTGCGCCGGACGATCGACTGACGCGTATGGTGCGCGATTAAAAGTCCCAATACATCGCGTTCGAGACTCGGACGCAGGCGGTCGAAAAAGCATTGCCGATCGAGCCGGTTTACGAGTTTGTCGAACCATGCGGCGTGCAATGCATTCGGATCTTCTTGCGGTTTGGAGAGCTTTTCCAAGTATGCGGGATCGGCGAAAAGCAGATCGACGCCGACAAAAGACGATTTTGCGCGGTCGCGTTTTTTCCCCGTAAGCTCATGCAAGCCGCGGATGCCGCTTTTATATCCGTATATATATATATAGGAATGCCAATCCGTTACCGACTCCATATGCGACAAGCCGCGCACGATGCCTTCCATGACGTAAGCGCGCACGTCGGTTCGCAAGTCAGCTCCGTCGATCCCGCACAGCCGCGATGTCGCTCTTGCGCATAATTTGCAGATTTCGTTGTAGTGATCGGCAAAAAATTGATCTCTGGCTTGCTTGTTCATGTCTTGCTCCCTGACATTCGTTTGGGCGAAGTTTGCGCGCCCGGCGCGCGGTTTTTCGGCGCGCCGCATCCTTTCGCGGCGTTTGACGGCTTGCGCCGCATTGTTTGAGTTTCTTTTATAAATATTGAGCAATATGCAGAAAACCCCGAAAAAATAATGTCGATTTTCGCTGCCGCGCGTCCAAGTCCGGGCATTATTCGAAAAGGCTCCAGAATCGCGCCGGTTTCCGTTCGCGCCGGGCGCGTTTGAGCGTCAAACGCTCCGATCGCGGGCGCAAAAAAAAATCCCGGCGCTGCAAAACGCCGGGATTTTAAAAAGCCGCAGAATTTAAACGAAGCCGGAGAACGCGCAATTTAGGGCGTTTTGTCGCTGTCTTTCGAAATGGATCGCTCGAAGTCTTTGGCCATCTCGAGGATTTTTCGATGTTTTTCGTTCATCGCTTCGATGTCTTCGGGAGATTGATAATCGGGATCGTGCTTTTTGTCGGCCTCTTCGACCGCTTTTTCGAGGCGTTGCGCGGCATCGGTCACGGGGATGCCGTTAAGCGCATCTTCGGTCATTTTGGTGCCTTCGATCACGATGGCTTTGGAACGATCGAGTGCTTGCGCGTCGATTTGGGCTTCGCCGTCTTTGGGAACGATTTTTGCGTTTTGAATAATCTCCGATAATGTATCGGCAAAATCGAATTTAACTTTATATTTCGCATTATCTTCGAATTTTTGTTCGGCACCGGCGCTTGAGGTTTGCGTTTCGGGATTATTGCCGCTTGCATCGGTTTCGATTTCGGCAGCATTGCCGCCCAAGATATTTCTGAAGAATGCGCCGATCGTGCCGCGCACGAGTTCGGGAATCATATCGTTGCCGTGAGCATGCATGAAAGCGCCGTCGATTTTGACGATGCGGTTGCCGTCTTCGTCGACGGTGTAATCGGCGTCGGTCAGACGCCGGTCGGCATAAGCTTCGAATTCGTCCGACAAAATGCCCTTGAGATTGAGGTTTTCCGGCGTCATGCGCGCTTTGAGCTTTTGAATGCTTTGGGTAATGGCTTCGGTCGTTTCGCGGGACAATTCGACGGAAACTTGTTCGGTTTTTGGGGGTTGGGCGTCGGTTTTTTCGGATTCTGCATCTTCGGCGGAGTTTTCGCCTGACGGTGACGAGGATTGATTGGGTTTGTCGGCAAGGCGCGATTTCCGGATGGTTTCGGCAGTGTCTTTTATCGAAGCGATGAGCGGCGCGAACTGCGTTTTAATATCGCCGAAAGCCGTTTTTAAATTGCGCACTGCATCGTCGAGCGCTTCTTTTGCGGCAATAACCTCGAGATTGGCTTGCGCGGCGGCGTCGAAAGGAATGACTTTGCCGAGCTTCTTTTCGTCCGATGTCTCGGCATCGCCGTCTTGTTCTGCGTTTTCGGCATCGGCGTGCGCGCTTTCGTTTTGCGATAATCTTTCGTCGGTTTCGTCCGGCGGCGTTTGCCGTTCGTTTGGGTTATCTTGATTTTGTCCGTTTTCGGGCGTTCCTTTTTTTGAATCATCGTCGAACATCTCGCAGGCCTCCTTATGTTCTGTCAAAAAAAATACGGCTTGCATTGTACCTCACTCGGATCGGCAGATGCAAATGCAATCTGCCGCCGGGCGCGGTTATTCCGAAAAATGCGGCGTATTTTTTCGGCGGCTTGCGAATTGTCGGACTGCGGCAAAGCTCCGGCGCATTGTCTGAGCCGAAACGCGGGAGATTAAATGCAGAGATGAAGCAGAACATTAAAAAAAAATGACGCGCTTTGGCGTCATATTTTATAAAAAGGCGGCGCTTCGCGGCCGAAAAACGCGCCGCGCATCATAAAGAGCTTATTTTCGCAAAAAGGCGCCGCAAATGGCAGATATTCTCTTGGCAGCGTGCAATGCGCGCTATTCTCATACGGCTTTTGCGCTGAAAACCCTTCGTGCCAATCTCAGTCCTTTGGTCTACGATCGGTCGGCAACGATTGAATTCACGATACAAAATGATCCCGTCGAAGCCGCCGACGAAATCTTGCGTCACGCTCCGAAAGTCATCGGATTGAGCGTCTATCTGTGGTCGCTGGACTTCATGCGGCAACTGGCGGAAACGATTAAAAAAACGCATCCCGGCATCCGAATCGTTATCGGCGGTCCCGAAACGGCGATGCCCGAAGAACGCGCTTCGGACGGATTGTTTGCTTCGGCCGACGCCGTCATATGCGGAGAGGGAGAACGCGCATTTTCGGCGCTGTGCGTCGATGCGCTGTGCGGCCGAGAAGCGGCGCTGGCATCGTATCCGGAGTACGCAACGCTGCTGGACGAAAAAGTTATCCGCGCGCCGAAACCCGATATTGCCGGTCTCATTTTGCCTTACGAAGAATATACCGACGAGGACCTGAAACATCGGATTTTATACGTCGAAACAGGGCGCGGATGCCCCTATTGCTGCGCATTTTGTTTGAGCTCGGGCGATAAACCGCTGCGTTTTTTTTCGCTCGAAAAGCTTTTTGATGCCTTCGGGAGATTGCTGGCGCGCGGCGCGCGATCGTTTAAATTCCTCGATCGCACGCTCAATGCGTCGTTAAGCCGCGCTTTGGCCATTTTGTCGTTTTTTATGCCCTATAAAGACGAAATATCGCTCCATTTCGAAATGGTTCCGCACGAAATCCCCGATTCTCTGATCGAAGCCATGGGGGCATATCCCCCGGGCGCGATACAAATTGAATTCGGCGTGCAGACATTGACGCCGGGCGTTGCCCGGGCGATATCGCGCCGGCTCGATGCCGACAGACTTTTGGAAAATTTGCGCCGCTTGCGCGACGAGACGGGCGTTCACATTCACGCGGATCTGATCGCCGGCTTGCCGGGCGAGACTTTTTCGGAATTCGCCGCCGGCTTTAAGCGTCTCAAGGCTTCGGGCGCGCAGGAAATTCAGCTCGGCATCCTCAAACGGCTGCGCGGTTCGCCTTTGGATTTTCGCGCTCAAGAATGGGGACTTATTTTCTCATCGATTCCCCCCTATGAGGTCTTGCAGACCCCGACGATGACGTTTGCCGAGCTTACGGCTTTCAAGCGGTTTGCGCGTTACTACGATGTCCTCGTCAACAATGCCAATTATCCCGAGTCGGTCGGCAGAATTTGCCGGGACGATTTTTTCGGGCGGTTTAACGATTTGGCGCAGTGGATTTATGTTCAATCGCATGCGACGCAGGGCATTTCTCAGACGCGGTGGGTATCGCTGCTGTTCCGGTATATGACCGAAGTTGCCCGTATCGATGCGAAAGATGCGGCGCTTTGCCTTATTCATGATTACTTGCGAAGCCGAAAAGAGGACATTCCCGCGGTTTTGAAGCCCCATTTGCCCGAAGATTGCAGCATTTCGGCATGCAAGCCCGCCGGACATCGCATCGGAAGCGGTCATATTCGGCAGGAAAAACACCTCGGCATTGCCCAAAGCGATTTTGGGGGCAAAGACGGGTGAGCTGCGATGATGATGCGTCTTTTGAAAAACGTTGCGCTTGTTTATGCAGACCGCGTGCGCGGCGGCGATGCGCGCGCCGGCGCCGGCGCATTCGGAACGTGCGGGGAATATGCGCGCCGCCGCATTGATGACGTTTGTCGCCATCTGAAAGAATCGGGATTTGACGTTACTCTGACGGCGCGCGATGCGCTGAGCCAAGATATAGCGCGATTCGATTGGATCGTTGCGCTGGGGGGCGACGGAACGCAGCTTGCGACGGCGCGCTATGCCGAAGAAACCCCCGTTTTGGGGCTGAGGATGTTTCCCGAGTCGAGCCGCGGATTTCTTTGCGCGGGCGATTATGACGTTTTCTTGGCGCAAAAAATCGACGTCGGCAGCCTGTGCGAAACGCGCCGACGCATGCGCATGAATTGTTGCGTCAACGGCGTTTGCATCGGCGGTCCGTTTCTTAACGATGCGCTGTTGTCTCAAGCCAATCCTGCTCGGGCGTCGCGTTATCGTTTGAGACTGGGGAACGTGACGGAGTTTCAGTGTTCGTCGGGCGTATGGGTTTCGACGGCGGTCGGGTCTCACGGCGCGCTGCGTTCGGCGGGCGGTCCCGAGATCGATTGCGCCGACAGAACGGCGGCGTTCTGCGTCCGCGAGATCGCAACGCCCGGGCAATTGATGTCGGGAACGTTTGCGCCTAATGATCCGGGCATCTGCAAATTGCCCGACGATGCTCATGAACAATGCGCCCGAGGCGCTTTTTCGATCCAAGTCTGCGGCGATAATCATCGGCTGTATTTTGACGGCGGATTATGGGATTTTCCTTTGAATTCGGGCGATATTGCCGCCTTTGCAAAAAGCCGCAGCGATTATCGGCAAATGATCCTGCCGGGGAATGCGGCGCCGCAAGACTGAAAAATATCCGGCATTAAGATTTTTGCCCGCGAGGATTTGATTTTGCATGTCAGCCGGCAGGCGGCTCGATGCCGGCATTTTGCGAAGCAATAAGATGCCGCGCGCCGCCATCGGTTGGGGTTTCGACGAAATCGCAGCCGTTTCGGGAGACAGGCTCAAGACGTTTGAAATATTCGAACCGAAACATATCGCCGGAGAGGTACCTCATGTCAGAACGCAGAACAGAAATCATGTCGCAGCTGTCGTCGCTTCGCTCAGAGTTATTTGGCGCAACATCGCAGGATATTGCGCTTGAGCAAGCGTTCGATCGTCTGTATTTGGGCTATTTGCGCGGCGAATATGCCGATGAACGCGCCGAACGTGCGATCGGGGAAATCCGCAGCCGGCTGGCGCAAACGCAGCCTGCGGCCGACGCGCTCAAACCCGATGTTCAATCGCAGCGCGAACGCGTGCTTGCCCGCAATTATGAGGCCTTGGCCGAGCGATTGCTCTCGCAGGATCGCGGCGCATGGGACATGCGCCATGTCGAAATCGTGCAAGGCGCCGTTTCGCGCTTGGCATCGGCGCAATCCGAAGAAGCCCTCAAACTCGCCCGCAAGCTTCAAAATCGCATGTCGGAGAGCGTTTGGACGAGCGGTCTCGAAATGGCAGAAACCGTTTCGCAACTCAGCCGCGAGGCCTCTGATATTCGGCGCTCTCTGATCGATTCGCTCCGTGTTGCCGACAATGCCGGCGGCGAAGTCATGGCTGCCGAAGAACAAGAGCGCGCTCTGGCACAAGAGCAAATCGCCCAAACTGCCGTAACCCGAGCGCAGGCGCGATTGGCTCAAAATGGCGAATATGCATCGGTTAAAGCCGCAAAAGAATATGCCGAACAGGCAGCGCGCCGGATGCATGACGCGCAACAGAAATTCGCCGGCCGACAAAGCGAAGCGGTCGCAAAACACGCGGCAGAAGGCATCCGCGAAGCGGCGCGGCGCGTTTTGGCGGCTCAAACGCAACAGCTTATCGATGTTTGCAAAAAGACGCTCGCCGCTTCGAAAGGTTCGCTCAATCCGTCCGATATCAAAGCGATTTCGGGCAGCATCGACAGCATCATTTCGTCGGCTGCCGAAAACGAAAATGCGGAATCGCTCGGCGCAAGCGCGCGCGCGGTTCAAAATGCATTCGCCGATGTTGCCGAACGTTGCGATGCCGCGAAACTCGGCATGAAGGAAATCGGCAAGATCGTGCATCGGGCGCAGTTGCTTTGCGATATTGCGCTCGATGTTCCTGACCCCCATGCTCCCGACGAAGCCGCGCACGATGCGGCGCAAGCTCAATATCTCGACGCGCGCATGCTTTATGAGCAAAAACGCATGCAGTTTGAGCAATCGGAAAATTACGGAACGGCTTCGGAGGCAATGCTCAAGGCACTCGATTTTGCCGCCGAAACGCCGACGTTCGAAGCATATGATCGCAAAGCATTTGCAAAAACGCTTGAAAATATGCAGAAAATTCGCCAAATCGCACAGAGTTCGCATTCGGGCGATGTCGGCATTTATGCGCCGAAGGCCGGTTCGGAATATGCCGAAAACGTCGGCCGCGCATTGCGCATTGCCGACGGCGCAGCGCCCAATGCACCGCAGCTTCCGACGATTCAATCGTCGCATGCAAAGCGCACGAATCAGATCTTGCGCGATGTGCGGCAATTGGCGTGCTTGCCTTCGATTCGCGGCGATATGGGGTTCCCGACGCGCAAAGACGCCATAATGAATGCAGCGCAGCCGCTCTTTAAACGCGTGCGATTTTCGCAAGACAACGAAGAGGTCAATGCGCTTTTGCCGTCGCTGTATAAAGCGTCCGGCATTAAAATGCGCGAAAACAAAGGCAAATCTCCTTTGCGCAAGTCGTTTGCCGATCTCGATTTAAGCGGCGCGAATTTCGAACTCGTCAAGATTATCGAAAATCAATTCGATCCGTCGGTCAAAGGACGTCAGTCCGACAAGGTAAGCGGCGCCGGTCTCGATGCATCCCAGCGCCGCGATCCGTCGCAAGACTCGCATTCGGAGTCGTTGGGCGTCATTTCCGATTGGATGCAGAGCCATCGCGATGCCCGCCGCTATGCCGCCGACGATGCATCGTTGGTCAAAACCGGCAAAATGGATCAAGGCACGATCGAGGCTAAACTCAAAGGCGAAGCCATGGATTTGCCGCGAAGCGTCCAAGAAAAATTGTCGCCCTTCCTCGGATTCGATTTGTCGAACATCAAGATTTACAGCGGACCGATTGCCGGCATGGCCGCCGAAGCGATGGGCGCGCATGCTTTCACATTGGGACACAGCGTCTTCTTGGGCAAAGACAAGCTCAATTTCTCTTCGGCCGAAGGACTCGGGCTTTTGGCGCACGAACTTTTGCACACGAGTCATTTCAATTCGGGAAGCTCTGTCGATATGAAAGAGCAAGAAGCCGAATCGCTCGAGGCTCGCGTCAAAAATGCATTCGGATCGTCGACAAACCCCGCTCTTGCCCTCGAAAAAGACTCCGCCAAGAAGTCGAACGGCGAAATCGGCAAGCGTTCTTCTGTCGACGGGAAACCCAAAGCCGGAACCGTCGGCGCGCGCTACGCCATCGACCCGGACTACGTCTTTGACTTCGTTTGCGACTACGTCTTCGACCTGCTTATCGAAGAAATGCGCATGGAACGCGAACGAAACGGCGACGACGATTAATCGGCGATTGCAAAAAGTTGTATTGCGCGGCATTTTTGCCGCGTTTTTTTGCGGAAAATGCGCGATATTGCGAGAAATCGGGTATCACGCCCCGACTGTCGCAGACCGGTCGGCTGTCCGCATGGCAAGCTGCACCGGCTCGGGGGCTTTTCTCGGGTTCTATTGTAAAAAAATGCGATGAAAGACAGATTCCTCGAGCAACATGAGGCCAAAGACGCTGCGCAAATTCAGGCAAATTTGGGGCTGCGCGCCGATTGGATGAACCGATTGGCGCGTTGGCTGTCGCCGGACGGAAGTTGCGTTTCGGGCGAAACGCTCGCCCTCCGAATTGCGGCGTTTGAGCATGAAGTCGGGCTTGAGCCGACGGGAATTGTGACGCGCGAGACGCGTTTGGCGCTTTTGGACAGATGCCCGTCGCTTCGCATTCGGCTCATCGGTCCGAATATTGAACCCGGCGCTTTTTTTTCGTGGCAAACCGAACAAGCGCTGTATGACTATTTTCGCGACGGCATAGAGCGCCTCGGCGGCATTTGGACGTGTCGCGAAGGCGCCGTTCAATTGGTCGGATTGCGCGGCGCGCAATGCTGCGGACAGAACCTCATCCGCTCCGACGGCGCCCGGCAATTCTCGCATTTGCCCTATGGCGATCGATTGCATTTCAGTTCCGCCAAACCCGATTATTTCGACAGCGTGATGGGGATGTTTTGGATCGAATCGCGCGTAAAACATGCGCGCATTTTCCGATGCGTCGTCAATCCTGCGTCGGTCTGGGATGCCGGAACGGCGCATCTTAACAACGGACAATATGCCTATTGCTTGGGGAGACACAGAACGCGAGATATTGCGCATATCGATGCGGTCAGGCATTTTGCCGGACTTTCGTGGCAAAAATCATGGATTACCGACGATACCGGCGATTCCGTCCAATACATCGCCTTGGTCGGCTGCACGCCCGTCGAAGTCATACGAAGTTCGGGGAATTCGCTCGATATTTCTCCCGACGATATCGATCGCGCCGAAAAATCGATTGCCGCGCGAATTCCGGAGTATGTCGACGCGCAAAAGATTCGCATCAATATTCACAGCTGCGCGCAAGACCGCGCCTCGTCGTTGGGATGTCAGAATATCGCGCCCGAAGATTATGCCGAGTTTATGGCGGCAATTTTGAGGTGCTGCGAGATGCAAAAAAAAGCTTTCGGGTTTGCGCTGCCGATTGCATACTATTTGACCGATAGCTCTTGGTTTGAATAATATTCAAATACTTTGCGTTTTTTTGCATTATTTTGCAATTCGGCGCAGCGCAAGAAGCTTTCGGGTTTGCGCTGCCGATTGCATATTTTATGACCGACGGCTTATGGCTTGAACAATAAATCAAATATTCTGCGCTTGTTCGGCATTATTGAGCGCTTTTAAGCCGCCAATCGCTTCGACTTTGGTTTGGTCGAGCAATATTTCGGCATTATTCATGAGACGATCCAACGCCTGAGTCATTGCCGCCGTGCGTCCGCGCAAGACGATGCTGTCAATGATAAACTGCCGATCTTTTTCTAAAGATGCCTTTTTTCCGGGGTTGAAACGCTTAAAAAGGATGATGTGATAACCGAATTCAGTTTCGACGACGGGGCTCAATCTGTCGGTTGCCGAAAGCTTAAATGCTGCTTCGGCAAAAGGTTCGACCATATTTCGGTAGCTGAGTTGCTCACCCATAAAAGACGTCATTGTCTCGCGCGGAAATGTGAGGTCGGGATTCATGTCGGCGCGGAAACCGGCATGCAAAAGCGATTCGCCCCATGCGCGCAATGCTTCGTCGCTGTAATCGTCCGATTCAACGATTTTTTCGCGAACGGTCTGAAGCGCGGCGCGTCTTTCTTCTGCCGTCGATCCTGCGTCGGGTTTGATGAGCAGGTGACTTGCCGTCAGAAGCGCCGGATGCCCGCTCTTAAACGCATAAGCATCGATCGCGGCTTGCGCCATTTCGTCGCTTACCGTTTCGGGGCTGTAGACATCTTCGATTTGCGTCTTTATCCAAGCTTTGGCCAATGCCTTGCGATCGGCCCAAACCGCAATCGATTTGTCGTATTTCTTTGCGCTCATTTTTTGGATGCGATCGAATTCCGCGCGGCGTTTATTATCATCCCATTCGGGGTGTTTTTTTGAAAAAACGTCAAACTCCCGAGCGAGCATCTCGGGGGTATCTTGTGCAAGAACGCCGGTTTTGTAGGAATAATGGCGGGGGTTGGCATCGGGCGTTTCGCTGCTGCAGGCAACGCAAGCCGAAACGGCTGCCGAACAAATCGCAATCCATCGAGCAATGCATAGTTTCATGGGCGAATACTTCGATCCGAAAAGTCTGTGTGTTTGCCGCCCGAACCGGCGGCGTTATTGCCGCCCCGAGGCGGCGATGGCCAATCGCGCAAAATTTGCGCTCATGTGCCACACAGCCAAACCGCCCGCCGCAAAAAGCGATGCTTTAAGCCATATTTCTTTGAGCGCAAAAAAGAGCCCCGCAAGCAGAGCGATGCCCCCGACGATGAGCAATATCAGCGAAACAATATCATAGACCGTGCTTCTTTGCATCACTGTCTTCGCCTCACGCCCTGCGAAAACGCATCCGATTTAACCCGATTATTTGGGGCTGCTGCCGTCGGCTTCCGCTGCATCGCCGTCGGAAGAAGGATTCGTCTCGGCATTATCTTCGGCATTACCTTCGGAATTTGAATTTTCTGTTTTGTCATCATCGCGTTTTGCGTTGTTATGCCGCATCATCGTGAAAAATCCGCCGATTAAGAGCAAAATGCCCGAGACGATAAGCGTCGCAATGAATGCCAGCGGATACTTTGCATGAAGCGTGACTTCGCGCCGGTCGATTGCATCTTTGTACGGCGTCATCCCCAAAGACGCATTATAGCCGATGATTTCGGTATCTTCGATCCAAACCGTCGGCGCGCCCTTAAACCCGGTCGATTCGATATTTTTGAGTTGTTCGTCGACGGCTTCGCGCGATTTCGGATCGTTCAAACACGATTTGAACGTTTCTTCGTCGATGCTGCAATCTTTGGCATGCGCCAGGAGACGGTCGGCATCTTTGCTCGGGTCTTCGAACATGCATTCGGCGAACGCATTTTGTTTTTTCTGAATTTCGGCGCAATAATAAGCAATGCATGCTTCTTTGCGCGACCCAAGCGGTATTGTCAGACGCGTAAAGTTGATTTTGTCGCCGTAAGACTCGAGAAGTTTGGAAAACTCGGGATGGAGCTGACGGCAATGCGGGCAATCGAAGCTCGATATTTCGACGACATTGATTTTGCCGGCCCGATAAAATGATTGAACATATTCGGGCGCTTCGGATTGGATTGCCGCAGGCTGAAACGTGCCCCAAGTCAGCGGACCGAACGCGGCCAAGAGATACAGACCGACCCACAAAATGGGATGGAAAAATGACGCATGCGCCTCGTCTTTGTCATTCTTGCCGATCATGAGCAAAACCGCAGGAATGACCATGAGAATGGCCGCCGTGTCGATTCCCATGCACAAATAACAGAAGGCATGTATCTCCGTTGCCTGGACGATGATGAACAAAAACGCGCCCAATGCGCAACAAATCACGGCGAGCGGAAGCCAAAACGACGAAAGCGGCTTGCCGAAAAGTTTGCGCTTCGTTTTGGAAAAGAAAAAGCTCGTCAAAAAGAAAAATGAGTACGCCAAAAGCCCGAGCGTCGGCAAAAATATGCCGTATTTCCGGCCGAATTCCGATTTCGCGACGATTTCGCACGATGCGCCTTCGTTGCAAAACGTATTCGCATTAAAATAGTAGTCTACGGCCAATGCCGACGCAAAAACAAGCGCAACCAACGACAACAAGCGGATTGCCGAGTAAAGCGCCGAACGGGGAATATTACGAAACATATGCCTGCCTTAATGAGCCGGGGGGCGAATCGCAAAGCGAAATCCGCCGCATTGCAAAACATTAATCCGATGAAAACGGCGATTATGCCGAGACGCTGCGCAAACCTTTTTGCGACGTCCGCCTATCGGGCTTAATGCGAAGGTCGGGCATTTTATTCGCATATTTTCCCGCAAAGCCGGCAAAAAGGCGCAACGCAATCGATCGGTTTGCCGCACGCCGTTTAACAAAAGCGCATATTTTTGTAAATCCGCAACCGAGTTTGTCGGCGCATTGCATGGCACAGGGGGGGGCGAGCGCAGAAATCCGAGCACGGCGGCCGCATCTGTCCGAAGATTTGCATTCAAACGGCCGGGGGCAGAGCCTGCGGACATCAGCCGATTGCCGAAGGCGGTTGCTTTGCAGAGGCTTCGGCTGTTGCGGCGTCTGCCGGTCGGCAGACGCCGCAATACGCCTTCGCTGCCTGCCTTTTTGCCGTCTGCCTGCGGCAGACGCAAATACGGCAGGCAAGCCGCGCTATTGCCTCGGGGCAATACGCGCGGCCTGCGCGGCTATGTTCGCGCCCCGAGGGGGGCTGCGAGCATACGCCGCGCTTTTTTATCGAATTCGCTGCGAGGTCAAAGATCCGGAGAACGCGAGTTTGAAAGAAGAGAATGGATATCTTGCGGCAGCATGCGCGGCGGTTTAGAATTTGCTGACATTTTCGGCAATGCAGATATTGCAAATGCAGCGAATCTGTTTTGACGCGGTTCGGCAAAACAGAGTTTGAAAAAGTTTTGGTTTTTCTGCAAAAAGGAGAGTTTTATGCAGCACGAATGCAAAATTACGGTATTGGAAACAAAAGTATTTCCCGAATATCAAGAAAAGTATCTTGCAAATCCGAAATCGGGTCCGTGTCCGTGTTTTAAAAAAGGCGACACGTTTGTGCTCAAACGCACGCCCGAACGCGACGATTTTTACCGCATGCTCGACGGGCGATTTTGCGCCGAAGCTTGGGATGCCGTGAGCCGGTACGTTTACGCTGCGTTGCAGGGCGGGTCGATTATGCATCGCCGGACAAACGACGAACGCATGATGATCGCATGCTGCAACGACGGCACGCGGCCGGTCATTTTCAAAATCGAACGGATCGATATTCCCGAAACGGACGAAGAGCGCGAATGGATCGAAAAACAAGACTTTTCCAATCGAGCCGAAGATGCTTACACGGGCTGAGTTTGGCATTCTCCGGCGGCGTTCGGGCGCATGGTCTGTTCGCAATTTTTGAACCGGCCGTTCATGATGTTGTGCGCAAAAACGCCCGAGGATGCAATCGTCGTCTGCCGCCCCGGGCAATGTTGCCGATAACGCGCATTCCGTCATAAATAAATCCGGGCAATATCGTCGATCCGGCTTCGGATTAGCGCAAAATCGCAATCCAAATCGCGCGTTTCGGCGCAAATCGGTTTGCCGCTTATTGAGCGATCGCAGTTTGGCAATATCGTTTCGTCTGTCTTTGCGTATAAAAGCAATCCCGCAACGTTGCCCGTATTGTCGGCATCGAAATTTTAACATTTGCGAATATCCGATGCATATGCGCCGAATGCAAGGTGTTCGGCGCATATCGCGATTGCATCGCATGCGCATAATATTTCGCATCGATTCTAAGCGTCTTTGAGCTTTTTTCAGCACGATATCGGGTTGCATAACCGGCAGCTGCCCGTTGCTTGCGCCGTCCGAGTTCCGAGGTATTTGCAGCGCTTCTGTGCGGATTACGGGATGTTCTTGGCGATAATACTCAAAAATGAACTTTTCGCAGAGCTTGCACATGCGCTGCTCATCAAAAAATCCGTTATTTTGCCGCATCCGCCGCGAGCCGTTTGCAGCAATCCGTTGCAAACAAATCGAGCAATTGCCGAATATCTTCCGGAAACTGCGATATGCACGTCAAAGTTTCATTGCCGCATTGCCCGTATGTTCCCATTCTCCGATGTCCGTCCGGTTGGCTTTTCCGATATGTTTATTATTTTTTCGAGATCTGCCGTAAATATAATCCGATGTCACGACGCCTTTTTCGATAATTTTATGCATGTCTTTTTTGACAAAAATGATATCCCCGTTCTTGGTATCATGCGCGAACTGTTGCAGACGATGCACGATGTTTTTGCAAGAACAATTCGGATCGCGCTTTTCTTTCAGATGCTTTTTGACGGCTTCTTTGGAATCATACGATTTAAGATCGCCGATATCGTTCCCATCGATTCCCATAATCCCCGGCTTACGGAATTCATCTCGCATGCATGCTTTATGGTTCGGGGCATACCCCCGGCAATCCGTCACTTGCGCGACGTATTCGAGGCTCGGCGTTTCGGGCGGACAGTCAATGACTGTCGGTGCGTTTTGGTTCGGAAGCAACGGAACGCCGCGAAACTCGGCCGGAACTTCGGCTTTGATTGAAAAACGCTTTGCGAATTGTGCCGGCAGCGCAATGCGGCTGCCGACGGCGAAGATCCGGCAGAAAGAAGCGAATAACGCAAACGGGCAAATATCTTTATATTCGTACCTTTCGCATCCTTTGAAAGGATATTTCATTCCCGCATCTTGAAAGATGATTTCAATTTCATGCTCTATGCATATTGTATATTGTCTGCGCTAAATTGCTCTGCGGCAAAATTCGGAGCGAAGCATTGCATGCGAGTTTTTCGCCGCATGTACGAATAACGCTTGTTTTGTCATCGTCGGCAGCAAATTGCGCAATTGCGAGCATCCGGATGCGACGCGCGGTTTGGATGGATTCGAAGCGTCAAAAGGAATTGACCGAAGGGCAATGCGGCGACGTCTTTTACGGCAGCAATTGATTCGTGCGCAACCGAATTTGCATTTTGGCGATATGAAAATGCATCGCGATTTGCCCGCATGCGGGAGAATCTGCGCGTTCGTCGCGGATTGCAGCCGACGGAAAAAGAGAAAACGCTTCGGATCGATTGCCGAAGCCGCGCAACCCCCGGTTTTGTCAATAAAGCAATCTCCAAGTGCACTATTTTCGGCTCATATATGGAAGAATTCAGATCGCATTACAGAGCCGAAGGATTTGAGCAAGGCGCGGTTTGCGGCGAAAAACGCGGAAAAATAGAAGGCAAGTTTGAAAGTTTGCGCGATATGACGAAGCGCATCATGGCGCAGATGGGCAAAAGCTCCGAAGATGCCATGCGTTATTTGCATCTGACCGATGAGGAAAAGCAATCGGTGCGGCAGGCGTTTTAGCCGGGTGCAATTTGCGCGCATAGCAGAGGATTGATGCGGAGCTTGGGATGCGATTGATAAAGCGCGGCGTATGCTCGCAGGGCTGAAAGCCCGAGAACATAGCCGCGCAGCCTGCCGTATTTGCTTAGGCAAATAGGCAGGCCGGCCGCGCGTATTGCCCTGCGGGCAAAAGCGCGGCAGCGAAGGCGCATTTCGCCCCGGCTTTGGGGCGGGGCGAAAAAGCCGAAGCCGCCGCCGTATGGGCCAAAAGCCCATAGGCGGCGAAATAAAATGCAAATTTCGCAATTAAACGACGTATTTAACAGCGATTATAATGGCGAATCGTCGATTTTATAGCGATAGACGGCAGATCGATTGGACAAGACCGTCAGCATTCCGTTTTGCAGAAGCGGGGCGGAGGTCGCGTCGGATCCGCTGTCGATGATGTGGATCGTGTTGCCGTTGACGCGGTCGAGGATGGCCAAACCGAATTTTTGGACGGAGGCATAGATGTAGCGTTTGCCCAGCGCAATGGGGGAGATGAGCGCGTTGTCGCGCAGAATATTTTGCCAAACGGTTTCGCCGGTGTTTCGCATTAGGCGAAATATGCCGGATTGCGAAGAAACATAGAGACTGTCTTGAAAAACCCGAATTGAGCTTATGCCGAAGATGTCGCGTTGCCAAATCGTGCGTCCGTCGTCGGCCGAGAGGGCATAGAGCCCGCCCGAAGACGATGCGACGTAGACGGTTGCGCCGACTTTGACGGGAGCGGCATCGATATCTTTGAAGCGGGCGTTTGGCGCGAGTTCGCGAGAAAAGAGGGCGGCGCCGTTGTTGAGATTGTAGGCGACGAAGAAGCCGTAGGAGAAGCCTGCGTAGACGGTATTGTCGGCGATGAGCGGCGAGCACTGCCCGTACATGCTGAATTCGTTGCTTCGCGGGCGTTCGCGTCGCCAGACCGGGGTGCCTGTTTTTTCGTCGAGGGCGAAAATACGGTTGTTTGCATTGACGGCGACAACGATATTGTCGGCGACGGAGAGCGAATTTTCGACGGAAGCGCCGGTTTCGGAGCGCCACATTTGTTCGCCGTCGGAACGTTTGAGTTTGATGATATCGCCGTTTGCCAAGGCGACGAAAACGGCTTGGCCCGAAACGACGGGACCGGCGGAGAC
>CAVGZQ010000016.1:8729-22428 GCA_963633515.1 Bacteroidaceae bacterium | reverse complement strand
TGTCCACGACCAGATGATCGCCGCCCGCGCGCGCGGCGTCGGCATCCTGCTCATTTTCATACTCGCGCAGCCTGAGATGCTGGGACGTGAACATGTATTTCGACGATTTTTGCTGCGAAAAAGCGAAAATCAGCAACATCTTTGCCGCAGACATGCGTTCGGACAATTCCGAAACATTGGCATAAACGGCAATGCTCCCCGTATCGGGCGCATGAACGTTGCTCAGCATGCGGAATGTGAACGCATAAGCGCCCGCCGGCGAAATCTTTTCGATATTGGTCAATTCGGCAACGGCAATGAGCTGTTGCGTTGCATTGGAATAGACTTCCCATTGGTCGCCCGGCTGAGTCACGCCGGATTTTGCCGCGTACTTTTGGTTATGACGGATGTTGATGCCGTGATTGTCGGACGCCTGAAAATCGAACACCGGGCGAATGCGGGTCTGAAGCGGATCGAACCGAACGATGAACCGAACTTCATTGATGTTGCGTTCGGGGATATGACAGACTCGCGCCTCGGACGTGCCGTCGCACAAAACCCGCACCGAAGCCGCCGATGTGACGACATCGGCGGTTTCGATCTCGATGGGATGAAGCTTATCGGCGGTCAAAACGAGGCTGAGCGTCTCGGGAGGCGCCAAATTGTCGGTCGCCCCGACGACAAACGTCGACGTCGCAAAAGCGCTCCATTGCGGAATCAAATCGAACAAACCGTCGGCCGATTCGACGACGTTCCCGTCGGGCATGCGCAGCCGATAAGTCACGGCATCGGCATCGGCATCGTTTGCCAACAGACGCAAACGCAGCTTGTCGTTGATATCGACCTTGAGCGTTTCGCCTTTGTTTGTGATGTAGTGCACCGTATTTTTAGTATCGTTGATCACTTGCGCGAAGGCGATCTTTGGCGCGCTGTTTGGCCGCATCACGCGAACGCGGATGCGTCGGGCGTCTTTGCTCGGCGGCGGTCCGTCGGCGATGCAATCGACCGACAATTCATAGTTGCGTCCCTGCCGCTGTCCGTCATTAAACTGCGGCACCCAATGCAAAGCTTTCGGACAATCGGGATGATTGAGGCTTTTTTTGCATGGTTCAAGCGCATCGAGAACATGCGGCAATGTGCAATTGTCGGCCGTGCACGCGGCATTTTCGGCGCGCACTTCGGCGCGGACATTTCGGCCGCCGGAACAGAGCGGAATCGTCAATTCCTGCCCGACTTCCGCATAAAATTCGACGATATCCGTCCCCTGTCCTGCGAATTCGACGGGAGGGCCGCCAAGCACATTGGCAAAACACGTCACAAACAGAATGAATTGCAGCAGACCGAATATAATATATTTAAACCGTGCCATCGCCCGAATTTTCGTTTCTTTGACGGGCTCGCAACATGTTGCGGATATTGAAATGACGGCAGTTTTTTTAAATGCATCGCGCAACTCGCTGCGATAGACGATTCCGCCCGAAAAGGATTCAAGACTTTGACGCGCGCCGCGGATGCCCATTCCTTCGCAGCCGCGATCGGGAATATCGGGCGATTCGTCATAAACTTTGAATATAATTTTTGAAACCCCCGTAAAACCATCGGTCACAAAGAAAGCGTCGATCGCGACATTTTGGCTCTGTTCCAAGGCATTGTCGAGCAACCGCGCCAAACACATGATCAACGTCCGCATCGGCGCATCGCACAGCAGTTTTTCGCGATAACATCCGTATATATGAATGCGATCGCGCACATCGGCGCGGCCGGTTTGCGATGCGACCGTTTCGATTGCGCTGCGGACAATTGTTTCGGGATCGATTTCCATGCGGCATCCGGCCGCCAAAGCTAACGTTTCGGGATAAACGCTGATATAATCGAGCGACAGGATTTTATAAAAGCGCGGCGATGCATTTTGCCATGCATTTTCGGTATTGACGAAGCCCAACATTGCGCGGCGCAATTCAAACAGCACTTTGCACGCATTTGCAAACATCGGATCGGCAACAGGCACGGCAATCCGGCGTCCCGTATAATGGCATATTTCCTGAAACGCATCTCTGAATCGTATCCAAAGCCGTTCTTCAGGACGCGCTTTTATCCCGCAAAGGCGAAAGAATTCATCGCGGAATGCCGCATCTTTTTCGGGCGGAACAGAATCGATGTCGATCTTCTTATGCGCGGAATTGCCGTAAAACTGCCGCATTTCTTCGAACAGCGAATGCAACCCCAAAAGCCGGTGTTTGAGCACGTCGTGAGCCAAACATTCGAGCAATTTGCGCACGCGCAACAATTTGTCGGCCGAGATTTCGTCATCTTTTCGGCGTGTCCGCGCAACCCACTGCGACAGCGTATGACCGAAAAAGCGCCCGGCGTATCGGTGCATGAGAATGAGAATGGCAAGCGAAGCGGCGAGCCCGATTATCGTACTGATATAAACGATGTAATACATAACACAGCTGCCGTCTTTTCGCTTCGGCGCGCGTTTTTGAGCGATGCATCCGTCTGCCCGACGCGTTCGGCAACATCGCGCGATTGCCGCCCTGCCGCCGCGGCAACACGAATCGGCATGCTAGCACATATTTTGCGCATTATCATGTCTTGCGCGCCGGCAGTTTTTTCGGCGATTTCGGCGTCTGTCCCGGCTTCTTCGGGTTTTTGAGCGCTCCGGCGGACGAATCGCCGAATGATTTGTTTCGAGATTTGGGCGCTTTTTCTGTTGCCGCAGCCTGCCGCGCGCATCGCTCCGAAAAATGGCGACTCATAAAAAACATGGCACACTTATTGCTTAATTGGATAATTTAAGATACAGTGGCGCGCGTCACTGATTTTATGCGTCTTGGGAGTGTTTGCATGGTGCAGACAGTCCTTCTTATTTCTTTTGAAAGGAGATAATCATGAAAAAGACATTGGCGCTTTGTTTGGGTTGCATGCTCATGGGCGGCATTGTTGCAGGTTGCGACGACAATTACGACGACGATATCCAAGGATATTGCGAAGCCATGCATGCATGCAACAGCGCGCAGGCCGTCGATACTTGCGTAGCCGAAATAAAGAAAGAAATGGACGTGTGCAAGAGCGAACAAGCTGCGGCTTTGCGCTGCTTGACCGATACAGAATGCGACAAGATGGAGTCGGCGGATGTTTGCGTCAATGAAGCCAAGGCACTCTTAGAATGCGCCGCCAAATCAGGCAAACAAATCACCGAAACAGAAGAATAGCATTCGACAACTCGGCATTTGCATCGATTGAATCGGTTTCCGGCTGTCCGGACGGCGGTTCAGACGGTGTCGGAGTTTGTCATTATCCGAGCGCCGCAGCCGTTTTTCGGCAACGGCGCTTTTTTTTTTATTCTCTGCCGCCGGAAAAAGCTGAATTCCGCGTTGTTCGGGCGGGCTGACAAACAACAACCGGGCAATGAACCGAACGCCCGAGCCGTTTGAATGCGAAGCTTCGCGCACAACCGGCAAAGATAAAAACCGCCGGCAAATCGCCGATCGCCGATTAAGCTCAGAGCCCTAAACAGAACACAGAGAACCGACCGCCGATCGCCGGCTTAACGTTCAGCGCTTCCGTGCACGCCGACTGCCGATAGCGGATTGCCGATCGCCGATCGGCCGGCTAAGCTCCAATCTGCCCGCAGTTCGCCGATCGCCGCCCGCCGCCTTCTATTCATCGCTGACGGTCAAAAACTCGCCGCTTTCGACTTTGGCATCGGCTTCGCGGAAAGATTCTTCGGGGTCGGGGTCGGCATCTTGTTCGTCTTCTTCAAGGGATGTTTGCATTTCATTCATTGTTTGCAAAAATTCTTCGCATTGAGTTTTCGAAATCTCGGCATCTCGCGATGAAAGTTCGCTGAAGAAATCGTTATCGACGAAGATAATCGGGAGTTCGTGCGGCGTGACGCCGATGCGCGCATCGAGCATAATCGGGGCGATTTGGCGCGCGGCATAGGCATAAATCGGCACATCGCGCGTCATGCATTCGTTGAGCGCATCGCGCGAAAAATCGGCATTCGTCATCATCATGCCGTGATCATAGCCGAGATCGCGGATTTGCGCGCGAAAATGTTCGATATCGGCCGTTTCGACCAACGGCGCGCGGATGACTTTGATGACGACGGGGATATAAGTCAAACCGCGAATTTCTTCCGTTTTGAAGATATAGGCGTTGTCGCCGTCTTTGCATTGGGAAACGATGCTGTAATTGAGATGTTTCATGACGAGCACCGCCAATTGTCCCCACGCCTGGAGCGACAGATCGCGAAGCTTGTTGGTGAGGGCGTGCAAAGAGCACATGCGGAGCTGCCGCGAAGCATCATAGATTTTTGACTCGAGTTTGAGGACGTGATTAGCGACAAAATTTTCGGTCAGCGTCCACAAATCGGGCGGCAAATGCATGAAGGCTGCGCGTTTTCCGCGCGACGCGCGCAGGGCGTTGTCGGCGCGCGCGGCCAAAACGACGGCGTGTTCGGACACGGGAACGCCGCATTTTTGCGTCAGATCGCCTGCGATCGCCGCGCTGCGCATGGGGATGCCGTTTTGGCGCAAAACTTTGACAATCGCCGCGCACAGATTGAAATGCTCGTTATTTTGAGCGCTGAGCTGCGATTTAAGTTCATCGGATCGCGGCGGATCGGCGGGCGATTCGTCGGGCGGATTCAGCGCATCGTCGGGTCCGAAAGCGTTGCGCTCGAACTTGAGGCGTACCGATTTTCGGAATTGGGCATCGTCGTTTTCGAGCATGACGATGGCGTCGGCGTCGTCGAGCAGTCCGATATTGACGGGCGGAAACGCGACGTCGGCCACGCTCTCGGGCAAGGACGAGTCTTCGGCGCGCGCCAAAATGTCCGGTCCCCATCCGCGCAGCGCAAACTCTCCGGTTTCGAGCCGTATCAGCGCGCCGGTCTCGCTGCGCTCAATGGCTCGCAGCAAACACGAAGCCATGACGACATCGGGCGTATGCCCGACATGCCCGAGCAAATGACGATTGACCGCAAACTGCGTTATCGTCTTGTAATCCAGCGGCCGCTGAGCGGTGCGCAACACCTCCAGAGCTGCTTCAAAAAAAGTCATGACTTACTCTCCGCAAGGCAACCTGCCCGGCATCGAGAGCGCCACAGCGCGCACGGTATCCGGCGCACGCCCAATGATGCCGTTATCCCATCATCGGCAGTGCGCCTTTTCTTCTGAACATCTGTCTCACGCCGAATGAAATGTCCATGTTTCCGAACCTCGAAAACGCCTGCAAACTGAAACTCTCTCGAATTCGCCGGCAGCAGAGCTGCCTTGAATTCGGGCGCATCGCGCCTATAATCTGTGCCGCGTCGATGCGCGGCGAAAAAAACCGACTTCGCTTTTACATCACTATGGTATGGCATGCAAGTCATAGACGCGCCGGCGCAAAAAACGCAAGCGTGCCGGACAACAGCTCCGCATTTGTGCTCATTTTGCAACATAATGTTTTTTTTCAGAATATTTTGCAACAATGCGACTTTTTGTTTTTGATGCATTTAACCCACTCCGAATTTTCGGCCGCAAAGCGCGATCGCGCGCTTCATGCGCGGCTCAGCCTTTATGTTTGGCGAGGTCATTGTGAAGTTTCGATTGGAAAGCCCCTTTTCGGCATGCGGAGACCAGCCGCGCGCCATAGACACGCTCGTCGCAGGATTGCAAAACGGTCAAAAAGCGCAAACGCTTTTGGGCATTACCGGGAGCGGAAAGACGTTTACGATCGCATCGGTCATCGAACGCGTTCAGCGCCCGACGCTCCTCATTGCCCCGAATAAAACGCTTGCCGGACAGCTTTTTACCGAATTTAAAGAGCTTTTTCCGCATAATGCCGTAGAATATTTCGTAAGCTATTACGACTACTATCAGCCCGAAGCGTATATTCCCGCGTCGGGGCAATTCATCGAAAAAGACGCCAAAATCAACGATGACATTGAGCGCATGCGGCTGTCGGCGACGCACAGTTTATTGACGCGAAACGATGTCATCATCATCGCGAGCGTTTCGTGCATTTACGGGTTGGGAACGGCCGAAGCGTATATGAAGATGCGGGCATCGCTGAGCGTCGGCGAAATTCTCGAACGCGATGAATTTCTCAAACAGCTTGCGCGCATCCAATACGAGCGCACGGCTTTCGAATTGGAGCGCGCGACGTTTCGGGTACGCGGCGACGTCGTCGAAGTTTTTCCGGCCTACGAAAGCGAACGCGCGTTTCGGATCGAATTTTTCGGCGACGAAGTCGAATCGATTGCCGAAATCGATCCGGTCACGGGGCGCGCATATGCGCCGGCCGACAAATTGTCGATTTTCCCGGCCAGCCACTACGTCGTGACCGATGCGATGCGCCGGCAGGCGCTTATGACGATAAAAGCCGAACTCTGCGAACGGATGGCAGAATTCGAACGCGCCGGAAAATATGCCGAACGCCGGCGCATCGAAGAGCGCACCGACGAAGATATCGCCAATATCGCGGCGCTCGGCTATTGTTCGGGGATAGAAAACTACTCGCGGCATTTGACGGGGCGCGCGCCGGGCGAAGCGCCGCCGTGTCTGATCAATTATTTTCCCGACAATTTTTTGCTCGTCGTCGACGAAAGCCATGTCACCGTGCCGCAAATCGGCGGGATGTACCGCGGCGATCGGTCGCGCAAACAGGTATTGGTCGACTACGGTTTCCGTCTGCCGTCGGCGCTCGACAACCGCCCGCTCAACTTCGAAGAGTTTTCTGCCCTCATCAAGCAAGCCATTTACGTTTCGGCGACGCCCGGCGACTACGAAATCGAACAATCCGAAGGCGAAATCGTCGAGCAGCTCATCCGTCCGACGGGGCTTCTCGACCCGCTCATCGACGTGCGGCCTGCCGTCGGTCAGGTCGACGATGCCGTCGCCGAAATAAAGCCGGTTGCCGATCGCGGCGGCCGCGTTTTGGTCACGACATTGACCAAACGCATGGCCGAAGATTTGACCGACTACCTCAACGAAACCGGCGCGCGCGCCCGATATCTGCATTCCGATATCGATACGCTCGAACGCGCTGCGCTTTTGCGCGATTTGCGATTGGGACAATACGATGTCCTCGTCGGGATCAACCTCTTGCGCGAAGGGCTCGATTTGCCCGAAGTCGAACTCGTCTGCATTCTCGACGCCGACAAAGAAGGCTTTTTGCGGTCGAAACGATCGCTCATACAAACGATCGGACGCGCATCGCGCAACGCGCGCGGCCGCGTCGTGCTCTATGCCGACAAAATGACCGATTCGCTCCGCGATGCCATCGGCGAAACGAAACGCCGGCGCGCTTATCAAGAAGAATTCAACAAAAAAAATCACATCACGCCGAAGACGATTCAAAAAACGATCAAAGATCTCGAATCGCATATTCCCGACCGCCCCGAAGGCGCCGGCTCCGAACGCCAAACCGACGCAAAACTTGCGAAAGCCGATATCCCCGCGCGCATTCAAACGCTGACCGACGAAATGAAAGCCGCCGCCAAACGCCTCGATTTCGAGCGCGCCGCCGAAATCCGCGACAGAATATCGGCGCTCAAAACGAAATTGGGCAATGCGCGATAATGCGCCGCAAGCGGCGTTTTTGGCCGTCTTGCCCCCAAAAACGCCGCCCGCATTGCCCGCAGGGCAACAGGGCGGTCTGCCTGCCGCAGGCAGGCCGCGAAGGCGTATTGAGCCGAAGGCGAAATAGCCGAAGCCGCGAAGGCGTATTGAGCCGAAGGCGAAATAGCCGAAGCCGCGCACGCATCGCCCGAAAGGCGAAAGGGCGCGCAAATGCAATTATTTTTGCCGCAATTCGGCCGTTTCATCGTTATAATCGATTGCAAACTTGAGCGAAATCGCAAACCCGATTAAATAGAACGGATTAGGCGCTTGCAATCGGGCGCAGGCGAGGAGTTGGCGCATGAATACGATTATATATTACGATGCAAATCCGACCGTGCGGAATTTGGTGACGCAAGCGCTGACGGATCGCGGGTTTTCGATTATCTGTCCCGAAACGCTCGGCGATTGCCGCTCGGCGATTGCCGCGAATGCGCAGGCGCGCGCCGTCGTTCTCGACATGTCGCGCCGCCCCGACCTGCTGCGCCGGCTGCAAACCGACGTTTGCGAAGTTTTTCCGCACCCCGAACGCTGCATCCTGACGACCGATCGCACCGACGATTTGACGGCATATTTGCCCGATTCTGCCGACGCATGTTTTTTTAAACACGTCGTCAGCCGGCCGTTTAAACGCAACGAATTCGCCGATTTCGTCGCAAAAATCGCCGGCGGCGCGCCGAATGCCGGCAATCCTGCCCGGGAATGCCGCGCGCCAAATGCGCAGAATGCCGATAAAACGGCTCCATCCGACGCAAGCCAAACCGCCGGCAGCGATACCAAACAAACCGACGCAAACAACCCCATGATATCCGCGCGTCTGCGCCCCGATCATGCGCCGTCGGCTTCGGCGCCGGCCGTTTGCCCCGACGATTGCGCCGCCGATGCAAAGTCCGATAAAATCGCCGTTCCGATCGCCGCGAACGATGACTCTGCACGAAAAAAATCGCCGCAATTCAGCGTATTGCCAAGCGATCCCAATGCCCGGAAAGAGAACAGGATGTCGCGAATCGGCCGAACGCGCGCCGCGGCGGCAAACGACCGAATCCATGCCCGCGAAGCGTACCGCGCCATGCAGCGCCCCGCCCCGGGCATGTCAGCCCCGGCATCCGCCGCAAACGAACCGAACCCGAATTCTGTTGAAGATTCGAAGATAAAAGACGAAGAAAAGAAGGTGATTTCCGTTCAGGCGCAAATTTTAACGCATATCGACGCGTCCGACATCGACCTCGGAAAGCTCAAAATCGCCGCGCAAACGCCCAAAACTGCGGCGCAAGATGATGATGCATTGAGCGCAAACGAAGAAACGGTTGCCGAATCGATCGAAGGCGATAAAATCGATCGCGTTCCGGCGCCGTCATTTCAGCCGCCGGCCGCCGACACGCCCGAAGGCGATAAAATCGAACGCGTTCTGGCGCCGTCATTTCAGCCGCCGGTCTGCGACAAGATCCCGCGCCCGATTTCGCCGCTTCCGCCGCCGTTTCGTCATGCAAAGCCCCCGCGCGCCGGCGAATGCCGCGATGGTGCCGACGCCGAACGCAGCGACGCCGATGCATCCGACCGCCCGTCGTCCGCATCGCCGGCCGAAATCGTCCCGCTCCGGCCGACGTTTTTGTCGGGTCGGGCGCCTGCCGTGCCGCCGTTGCCCGCGTTTCGCAACCCGCAACCCGATTTTGCCGCTGCGCCCGACCCCGCGTCATCGTCGACGTTCAGCCTGCCGCCGTCGCGCGAGGGCGGCGCCCCGTTCGAGAGCGCAACGTTTCGCCTCATGTGGTTTGTGCGGCTCATAAACGAGTCGATATTGGAACAATCGCGATTTACGCTTGTCGCCGACGGCGGCGAAGCGCGCCACACGCTTTTTGCCGAATCGGGCCGGGCCTTCTGGTTTGAAACGTTTATCGGCGGTCATGTGCCGTCGGTCAACGAATACCTGTCGTCGCTTCCGGCGGGAATTGTCCCGGCCGAGCCGCTCAAAAATCACGTCCGCGCAAACCGATGCGCCCTGTCGCAAGCCTTTAAATCGCTCAATCTCGAAGATATCGCCGCCAATCTTTGCCGCGAATGCGTCCGAACCGGGGTCGGCAACATCATGGATCGCTGGAGCGGTCTGCGCTTTGAAGTCACCGAAGGCATTCCCGAACATTATGCGGCCGTCATCCGCATGCGTCCGTGCAAATTTATATCCTTGCCTCAAATCGTGTTTGAAATCATGCGTCAAAATGCCGATGCCGTCTTTGCGCCCAAAGCGTTTTCCGACGTCCGATTTGTGATGCGCGCTTTTCGTTCTCCGCTCAACGTCCGCATTCAGCTCACCCCCGACGAGCTCGACCTGCTCGCGGCCATTCAAACGCCAAAAAATCTTGCCGAAATCAAACGCTCGGGCAAAAAACACGCCTCCGACGCGCTCTTCAGACTTTGGCTGTTCCAATTCGTCGATTTGTGCGCAACATAACATTGCCGCATCGCATTCCGATCGCAAAATATTATATATGCTTCCGGCAATATATATTCTATGCATCGCGGCGGCGTTTTCATTTATGCCGTCTGCCTTTCGGCAGACAGCCGCCCTTTCGCCGCCGGCGCAGAAAAAGACAAATCCATAATATATTATATTATTAAATGCATATAATCCGTTTCGCGCCCCGCGGCGATGCGGGCTTTGGGCGCCCTATTTCGCCTTCGGCTCAATACGGGCTTTGGGCTTCGGCTTTTTCGGGCGGCGGCCGCCGCCCGAAATACGCCTTCGCCGCCTGCCTATTTGCTTTGCAAATACGGCAGGCGGTTGCGCTATGTTCTCGGCGGCAGCCCCGGCAGCCGCCTGCGAGCATACGCGCAACGCGCTCGGGCTTTCGCCCGAGCCTTGTTTGGATGATATCCGCGCACCGATGCCTTAATCGCAATAGAAGTCTTCGTCATAGATCGCTTTCATAAGCCACGGTTTGAGACAAATCATGCGGCTGTCGGTTTGATTTTGAGCCGGCGCAAACTTGTATCCGTTCTTGTCCTTAATGTAAAGCACGTTGACTTTCGCGCCTTTGAGAAACTCGTTGCAGGATACGCCGGCGCAGAAATCATCCATGCGGACGGGATCTTGTTCGCACAATCGATCAAACTCGTCTTCGTCGAATCTGTCGGGAGAAAACTCGAACTTCCCGCAATACACATCGCCGTCGCATGTTACGGTGTAATATGCCGTTTTTTCGCGGACGCCGGTGACATTCTGAATCGTTGCGACGCATAATCCCGACGGCTCGCTGTTGCCCCGGGACTCGTCATCATCGGGGCGCAGCTTTTCATAGTGCCACAATGCGGAGAAAAGACACGGCTGAGCCGATTCTCTGTCCTCCGACAATACCGCCGAATCGCAGACCCACATTAAGAGAGCGCTCATACCCAAATAAACGCAAAAGAAATAAACGCAAAGGAAGATTGGTCCCGGATCGACGTCATGTGTCGACGGAAAAGATGAAAAGAAGCCAATAAAAAGAATGCCCAAAAACAAAAGGAAGTAAATACCAAAGCGCTTCGAAAGCGCGGCGGTCTTTGCCCACAGCAAAGCGACCGGAACGCCCAAAAGCAAACGCAGCAGCCCCCGAAAGATGCAATGATTCGAAAGAAACGATCCGCATTTTTCGGCAATCGGATGCTCTGCCAGATACGATTCATTGACCGCATCGCCGAAATCCGTCCGCAGGAGTTTTTGCAGCGCATCGGCGTTTTTCGGACGGTCGGCGGGTTTGACTGCGAGCAGCGACGCAAGGACAGAGCGCATGCGGGCACTCGTTTGCGGGGCGCGGGCATTGATAACGTCTTCGAAAAGCAGCCGCATGCCGTCGGTGTCGATCTTAAACGGCGCCACGCCCGTGAGCATGTGGAGCATCGTCGCGCCCAAACCGTAATAATCCGATTGCACGGCGCAATCGCCCATGAGCTGCTCGGGAGCCATATAGCCTTGGGTGCCGGCAATCGTCGAACTCAGGCTTTTGCGCTCGGGGTTTGCCACCGCGCCGAAGTCTATCAAATAAAAACTCCCGTCAACCGTCTTGATGATATTCGACGGTTTGATGTCGCGGTGGATAATGGGCGGTTTGTATTGCGTTTCGAGCGTCCATAATATATCGCCGAGTTGTTGCGCAAACTCCCACACGGCGTCTTCGGAAAACGCAAGCCCGTGCTCGGCGCGTTTCTCGAGAATTTCCGAAACGGCCATTCCGTCGATATAATCCTGAACGATGTAATAATCGTCGGCCGATCCGGGGTTTTCGATATAATCGGTGTATTTGGGCACGCCGCCGACATCGACGTTGCGCATCGTTTCGACTTCGCGTTTAAACAAATCGTACGATTTGAAATCGGTCACCGATTTGAGTTGTTTTATCGCGACCCGTCTTCCCGATACGCGTTCGACGGCCAAATACGTTTTTGCGTTTGCGCCTTCGCCCAAAAACCGGACAAATCGGTATTCGTGCCGCAAGATTTCGGGGGTTTCGGGAGCATCGGTTTGGGGTTGAGCCGCGCAAACCGACCGATCGGTCATATTTCTGCCATTTTCGGCAGTTTCCCGTTGCATATTTTTAACGCCGCCATTCATGCCAAACCACGCTTATTGCTGTGTGCCGTCAAAACCGCTGCGCCGAAGATCCGGCGCCGTCCGCCGCATTATAATATACAAAGGGAAAAAAGCCGATCCGATTATTGCCGAAAAATCTGCGCATTCCATTCATCCCATGAGATCGAACACCCTTTTGGGACGGCTTTCGGCGCCCGGCCGCGCAAACGGAGCCCGTATTTCGGGAATCCGACGACGCCGGCGCGCATGGCGGGGGGCAGCTCGGCGAGCGTGCCGACGTCGCCGGTCAGGATATAGGCCGCGCTGTCGAGGTTGCACAAATCGAAAAAAGCAATCTGCCCTTCGTTTCCGGGCAAAACCGGCGCCATCGTCTCGGGGTTGAACACGATGCAGCGCAGCCATCCCGGAAAGATATACAAACATTCGTCGGGACAACTTCCTTTGCAGTTGAGCGCGCATATTTCATAGCCTTGGCTCGACAATTCGCACATGCCGTATTCGCCGTAAATATGATCGCGGGCGATGCCGAGTTTTTCGCTCAGCTCCCGGCGCAATTCGGCTTTGGGAATTTCGCGCGTCCGTCCTTTGTATCCGCCGGTTTCGAGCAAACACGATCCCGGAGCGCAGCGGAATGTTTTTCCTGTTTTGGCGATCCGGTCGATCAATTCGACGTAAGAAAACGCCGGCCCGAATATATGGACGGCGGCGCCGTCGCGCTCTGCCGACTCGAGCGCGCCGGCAAATCCGTCAAAATCGAAACCGCGTTCGGAATCGAAAAAATACCCCGATCCGGGCGCGCCGTAGTTTTGCACGAACTGCCCGATCATATACCCCAGCGACGAATGCGGATTATCGCCGGGCGACGGCATGAGCGACAAAAAACGCATCGATTGGGGCATAAATCGCGATATCATCAGCGTAAATGCATAGATAATCGCGCGCTGCATCAGCCCGACATCGCGAAACCGATGGATGCTTCGCACGCCTTCGGTCGTGCCGCTGGAACGGAATTCGGCCACGGTCAGATCAGCGCCGAACGGGCATATGTCGGCGCGTTTGAAACTTTCGACCGGAAGCGGCGGATAATCCAAAATCGAATTGCCGCGTTCGGTGCGCCCGTGAAGCGCGCAATACCGCCCGTAAAGCGGATGATTGATCCGCTGATACTCGAGGACGTCGGCCGAGAGCCCGAGCATCTTGGGCTCAAGCCCCGGCGCAGCCCCCGACGAAGCCCACCGGAAATAGGAAAACAAAAAATCCGATACCTTTTTGAACAATTCCGTTCGCAATCCATCGTCTGCCATAACGCATCCTTTCCAAGCCGCACCCTTGCCGCAAATAAACGCCCGCCGCCGGCGGCGGCGGCGGCAATATGCCCGCATCATTCAATCGGCGATTCAAAGACAAGATCGATCCGATTCTTCGCCGCCCGGCGGGCGGCGGCGCCGGGCGATCAAATGACAATCCCCAAGCAATGATCGATTTCGTGCTGTATGATTTGCGCAATCCAACCTTCGAAAACCCCCGAGCGGCGGCCGAA
>CAVGZQ010000016.1:0-8719 GCA_963633515.1 Bacteroidaceae bacterium | reverse complement strand
GAACTGCCCGTCATAATATCGGACGCGAATCGTTCGGTATCGCTTCGCGGCACGTTCGCCGGCGAGCGACAGACAGCCTTCTTTGGCCTCGAAGGCGCCCGATTTTTTGATAATCTGAGGGTTATACATGACGAATTCGGCGCCTTCATCGGCGACGGCAATAATCTGCTTTCGCACGCCGATCATATTGGCCGCCATTCCGACGCACGACGCGCGATGCGCGCGCAGCGTATCGAGGAGATCGGCGCCCGCGGGCATATCGTCGGGGGTTGCCGGTTCGCTTGCGACAGCCAAAAAAGCTTCGTCGCGGACAATTTCTCTGACCATATCACGTTTCCTTATCGTTTTCGCAGCCGTCCGATTCGGCTTGGCAAGCCGCAAGATCGCCGCCGCCGGCGCGGGACTCGGCGGAATGAATCGCGCAAAACAGCGGACACGACGCCAAATCGATATCGTCGCCGCGCCGGTATTTATCGAGCAATTCGGCCGACGCCTGCGCCAACGAACGGCGCACGGCGCGGCGTTCGCCTTTTATTCGGGGGATATAGCGTCGGTCGTAATCGGTCGATCGGTGGCGCATCCATGCGATGACGGCTGCGCCGGCGCGCCGGCCGATGGGGATGCGTTGCGTGCGCGCGACCGTGCCGCTGCCGACGCGCGCCGAAAACGCCGTCACGAGATGCGCCAATTTTTGCGCGATTTCGGCGTATCGCGGCGAAAACCGCAGAAAATCGATCACCGCCTGCTCAAACTCCGATTCGTATTGCGCTTGTTTGCGATCGCGATAGGCGCGCCCGGCCGCGCGTTTTTTCTCGTATTCGGGCGTTGCGCGCTCTCCGGCGAGCTGACTGCGTATCGCGTCGGCCGTCGCCGCTGGGGCGCAAAGCCCGATATTGGCCGGTTTATTTTTGTAAAAACCGCGAATGACCCAATATTGCCCCGCGGCTTTTATCCGGCGCGTGAGCGCGGCATCGCCCGACTCGACGGCAACCCATCCTTCGGGCAACGCAATCGGTTTGCCGCCGTGCGAAAAATGCGATTTCCCCAACGGATAAACGATGAATTCCTCTTCGGATGATGTATTTGACGCCATTTTCTTTTTCGCTTTTCAGGGGCTGACGAATGATGATCGTTTTTTGTTGACTTTTTGCGCAAATTGCGCATCGCCATCCAATCGACCGATATACGGCAACGGAATATGCCGAAAAAACATCGTCTTTTTGTTGACTTTTTGCGCAAATCACGCGTCGGCCGACGGATCGGCAATATATGCGAGCGGCTTTTGCTTTATAAAACCGTCGGCAAATGCCCGGCATTGATCGGCGGTCATCGGGCGCGACGAGACGATGCGCAGCCGATGCGGCATCGGCACCGTCCAATAGCCGGGATTTTCATACGCAAAGCCGTTGTCGATCATGCCGCAGCGCAGATAAAAACCGATGCGCCGCCGCGTGATATCGTCGGCGATGTCTTCGGCTTCGAGCACGACATTCGGATGGACGGACATAAATTCTGCCAAAATTTTCGCCCCCAAACCGCCGTTTCGCCGCGACTTTTCGATGGCAAAATGTTCGAGATAAACGAAGTCTTCGGTCTGCCAATACCAAAATAACCCGATAGGTTCGCCGGTTTCGCCGCGAAGCGTATAGGGCACAAATCCGGGATCGTTTCGGCAAACGTTTTCATACGCCGAAAATGCCCGCCGCTCGGGTTTGGGAAACGCATCGGCATAAACATTCCGCATTTCGCGCAAATTCGCGCACTTATCGTCAAACGACGCCGGCATGCGATCGGCAGAAAAAAACTTCATCGCTCTCCTCATCCTCGAAAAAATCGCGTTTTGCATCGCCGGCAGCAAACCGGATCCGCCGCGTGCGGCTTTATCATAATACGTTTTTTCTTTGCAAGCGCCGGCGGCCGGCAATCCGCTGCCGCGAGAAACGGTCAGAGCTCAGAACTCAGCGCTGAGAGCTTGGGCAATCCGAAAAGAGCCATGATCGGGCGGCGATTGTTTGCGAGATATCAGACGGGCAAATCATCAAAAAAAAAGCGCGGCGTATGCTCGCACCTGCCGCCGGTCTGCCGCAGGCAGGCAGGCAAGGCAGGGAGAACATAGCCGCGCCGGCCTGCCGTATTGAGCCGAAGGCGAAACAGGCAGGCAAGCCGCGCGTATTGCCGTCCGGCAATAGCGCGGCAGCGAAGGCGCATTGAGCGCAGCTCAACAGCCGAAGCCCTTTATAAACAATCCGCAGCCGGCAGCCGGCAACGGGCTGTCGGCAATCAAATCGGCTGTTCGTTTTAAGCTCTCGGCGCCGGGGTCCGAACAATTAAGCCCTCGGCGCCGGGGGCCGAACAATTCGCGGTTCGCCGAACGCCTGCAGAGCGGCGCGCATTGACGCCGGCGCGCAAAACATGCAAATTGACGGCAGAAATCGCAGCGTCGGCGGGCGGCGCGCAGAAAGAGCGGAGGAAATGAAATGTTTGAAGATTTGCGCGAATCATTTTTAAACGGCGCGACATGGGATATCGGCGGCCGGAAACGCCGTTTGGAGCGTCTGGCATCCTTTTTGGACAGCGAAAGCGCGGCGCTTGCCGAAGATTTGGCGCAAGATTTGGGAAAATCGCCCGAGGAAGCTTGGCTGACCGAAATCGGGTTTGTGCGGCATGAAATCGCGCATGCGCTGAAAAATATCGGCAAATGGACGCGCGAAAAACGCGTGCGCACGCCGCTATTTTTGTGGCCGGGGCGATCGCGCGTCCGACCGCAGCCGCGCGGTTTGACGCTCATCATCAGCCCGTGGAATTACCCGCTGCAGCTGAGTTTGTCGCCGCTCGTCGCATCAATCGCGGCGGGAAACGTCGCCGTCGTCAAGCCGTCGGAGTTTGCGCCGGCGACGTCGCGAAGACTTGCCGCGCATTTGCCCGATGTTCTGGGGCGCGATGCCGTGACGGTCGCCGAAGGCGGCGTGCCCGAAACGACCGAAATTTTGAAAGAACAATTTGATTTTATCTTTTTTACGGGCAGCGCGGGCACGGCAAAAGCCATTGCGCGGGCGGCGGCAGAACATCTCACGCCGACCGTTTTGGAATTGGGCGGAAAATCGCCGTGCGTCGTCGCGCGATGCAGCCATATCGAAACGGCGGCGCGCCGCATCGCGTTTGCAAAATTCGTCAATGCCGGACAAACGTGCGTGGCGCCCGATTACATCCTCGCCGAAAACAAATCGCGCGATGAACTCGTTTCGGCGCTCAAACAGGCTGTGTCGCAAATGTACGGCAACGGCGCGCCGCAGCCGATGGCGCGGATCGTGAACGATCGGCATTTTCGGCGGCTCGAAGCGTTGCTCGGACACGGCGAAACGATCGTCTTCGGCGGCGAAAGACAACCCGACAAACGCTTTTTTGCGCCGACGATCCTCGAGATTTCCGAAGATCATCCGATCATGGATGAAGAAATCTTCGGGCCGATTTTGCCGATTATCGCCATCGAAGACGGCATGCCGGCCGAAAAAATCGTCGCCAAGCTGGCGCGCCGCCCGTCGCCGCTCGCTGCTTATCTTTTCAGCGACTGCGAAGACGATGCGCGCGCATTCCGGCGATTGCGCTGCGGCGGATTTGCGCGAAACGACGCGCTCATGCAATTGTCCAACATCGATTTGCCGTTCGGCGGCGTCGGCTGCAGCGGGCACGGATTGAGCCATGGCTATGCCGGTTTCGAAGCCTTCAGCCATATGCGTTCGGAATTTTCGCAATCGGCATCGATCGATTTCTCGATGAAATATCCGCCCTATGAGCCGCGCGCAATGAAATGGCTGCGAAAATTGATGAAATAAAATGCGGACAATCCCGATGTCATGCGAATCAGCCGCATGCAATATCATAATTGCAAAATTCGATGAATGAAATGCGGACAATTCCGATGTCATGCGAATCTTCCGCATGCAACATCATAATTGCAAAAATCGATGAATTAAACGCAGACAACTCCGAAGTTATGCGAATCTGCTGCATGCAACATCATAATTGCAAAAATCGATGAATGAAACGCGAAAAATTCCGGTATTACGCAAATCAATCGCATAAAATATCACGATGGCAAAAAAATGATGAATTAAAGAACCGGATGAACGGAAAACGCCGAAACAATACGCGAAAAGCGCGCCGCTTCCGCCGCGCGCTTTCTTTTTTGCTCTGCCGACGTCGGTCAAAACGATCGGCTTCCCGGTTCGCCTTTCGCCTTCGGCGCGATCTGTCGGGCTATGCTTCGCCTTTGGCGCGCGAATACGCGCAGTTGGGGCAAAGCAAGCTTTCCGACTTGCCCCGGCGAACGATTTCCAAATGGCTCTTTTTGCAATTCGGGCACATTTCTTCCGTCGGTTCGTTCCACGTCGAATAATCGCATTCCGGGTAGCGGTTGCAGCCGTAAAAAACTTTGCTCCCCTTTTTGGCATGTTTGATGACAATCGTGCCCAGGTTGCATTTCGGACACGCAATGTTGAGCGGGATGGCTTCGGTATGTTTGCATTCGGGGTACCCCGAGCAAGCCAAAAACCGCCCGTTTCTGCCGTTTTTGACGATCATCGGACGATGGCACTCGGGGCACACGCCGCGATATTCGACGACTTTTTCTTTGACAACGATTGTGCCGTCGGCGCCGCGCTCGAAATCTTTCGTATTCTTGCACGCCGGATAATTCGTGCACGCAAGGAAATGCCCATTTTTTCCCCATTTCACCGCCATCGGGCTTGAACACTTCTCGCACCGTATATCGGTTTTTTCCGATTCGGCTTTGATGTTGCGCATATTTTGCCGGGCTTGGTCGAGTTCTTTCGAAAACGGTCCGTAAAAATCGGCAAGCGTTTGGCGCCAAGACTGGTCGCCTGCGGCGATCGTTTCGAGCCGATCTTCCATGTCTTTTGTGTATTCGACTTCGAGAATGTCGGGAAAACTCTCGACGAGCATGTCGGTGACGAGCATGCCCAGTTCTGTGGGCGCATAGCCGTCGGCTTCTTTTTTGACGTATTCGCGGTTGAGAATCGTGTTGACCGTCGCCGTCAGCGTCGACGGCCGCCCGATGCCGCGATCTTTCAATTCTTTGATAAACGTCGCCTCGGTGTAGCGCTTGGGCGGCTGCGTATGCATTTGTTTTTGCTCGATTTTGACGCAATTGAGCGCATCGCCTTTGCCGACTTCGGGCAGCGTCAATTCTTGATCCTCGCCGCCCTGTTCGTCGCCCTCTCCCTGATGGAGCAAAACGCGTTTAAAGCCCGGGAACTTGGGCACGGCGCCCGAAATTCGGTAGGTCAAATCGCCGTTTTCGATCCAAATCGTCGTCACGTCCGACACGGCGGGCGCCATTTGCGACGCGACAAACCGGCGCCAAATCAAATCGTACAAACGATATTGATCTTTGTCTTTGAGGTAAGGTTTGACCGATTCGGGCGTTCGGCTGACGTCGGTCGGACGGATCGCTTCGTGCGCGTCTTGGATTTTGACGGCAGATTTTTTCTTCGATGTTTCGGCCAATTCATGGCGAATGGGCTTGGCCGGAACATATTGCGCGCCGTAATGCTCGCCGATATACGCCCGGCAGGCGTCCATCGCTTCGTCGGAAACGCGCACCGAGTCGGTGCGGATATACGTAATCAAACCGACCGGACCGTCGGCGATGTCGACCGATTCGAAAAGCGCCTGCGCGATGCGCGACGTTTTCTGCGACGAAAACCCGAGTTGGCTCGCCGCGCACCGCAGCAAATCGGCCGTCGAAAACGGCGGATTCGTCTTCGACTCGCGTTTTTCTTTGTCGACGCCCGCCACGATAAACGGCGCGCTCTGCGATCGCGCCGCATAAGCCTGCGCTTCGGCGCCATTTTTTATCACGCCGCGCGGATAATACTTTTCGACCGACGAAGAATCGGCATAAACCGTCTGCTTTTTGTCGCGCACGAGCTGCGCGGAAAATCCCGCTTTACTTTGCGTTTCGAGATTCGCGAAAATCTTCCAATATTCGATTTTTTTGTATGATGCGATCGCCTTCTCGCGGTCGACGATGAGACGCAGCGCCACCGATTGAACGCGCCCCGCCGACAAGCCGCGTTTGACCTTCTCCCACAAAAGCGGGCTGATCTTGTACCCCACCAGCCGATCCAAAACGCGGCGCGCCTGCTGACTGTCGTACTTATTTTGATCGATTTGCGTCGGATGCGCGATTTCTCGCAGGATCGCCTTCTTGCTGATTTCCTGCGGCAATATGCGCAGGATTTTCGCGTCCTTTTTCACGCCGCGGATAATCTGCGCAATGTGATACGCAATCGCTTCGCCTTCGCGGTCGGGGTCGGTCGCCAAATATATCGTGTCGGCTTCCTGCGCGCTCCGTTTGATTTCGGCTATCGTCCGCGTTTGCTCCGATTTGTTGATGTATTGCGGTTCAAAACCGTTTTCGATATCGATCCCCAAATGCTGCTTCGGCAAGTCTTTGACATGTCCCTTGCTCGCGATGACCTTAAAATCGCTGCCCAAAAACGTTTGATATGCCTTAATCTTGTTCGGAGATTCCAATATCACCAATGACTTTGCCATGATCACTCCCCATAGACGAAATTCGGCGCAATCTTTCGTCAGACGCCGCAAAGCCCGTGCATTTACTTCATGCCGGCGCAAAATACAAACACGACTTTGCGGCGCATTTTCGGGACGCCGCAACGCGCCGGACGGGCGGCGTTTTTCTTGCGCATTTCGGATCCCGGCGCAAAGCGCCGGCTTTTTTTTCGCCCCGGCGCCGGCCGCTTTTTGCCGCATCCGGGCGCGTTCAAACCGCGGCAAATTTTGCCCCTTTCCCCCCCCGAAGCGCCGCCCTGCCGCACGCCGGACGCGCCCGCAGGAATCGTTATAATGAGTTGATTTATCGAGATTTTTTTTCTGCGCTGCTATACTCTGCCGCGGTAAACGGGGTTTCCCCGCGCGCCGATGACCGGCGCGCGATATGCCCCGAAATGCGGAGACTCGTTATGTCTGAAATTTATGTCGTAAAATCCGGCGATACGCTGTCCAAAATTTCGGCGCAATACAACGTCGACGGCGGGTATCAAGCTTTGGCGCGTTACAATAACATCGCCAATCCGGCGCAAATCAATGTCGGGCAAAAAATCGTCATCCCGTCGCCGTCGTCCCGGACCGGCGGCGCAACGTCCGCCGAAAACACGCAATTGACAAGTTCCGGAACGGTAAAAATCACCGCGCAGGCGCTCAACGTCCGCACCGGCGCCGGGACGAACTTCAAAGTTTTGGGCACCCTGAGCGAAGGTCAGACCGTCGCCTATTCGGGCGAACAAAACGGCTGGCTCAAAATTTCGTACCATGGCCAAGACGCCTGGATTTCAAAGAAATTCGCCCAAGCCGTGACGGACGGTTCGGCGCAAACCGACTCGGCGCAACAGACCGAGAACGAAAAAGTTATGTACGTCACGGCGTCGTCGCTCAACGTCCGTTCGGGCGAAGGCACATCAAACGCCGTCTTGGGCACCGTTTCGCGCGGACAAGCCGTCTCCGTCCTGAGCGAATCGAACGGATGGGCGCGCATCAAATACGGTTCGGGCAATTCCTATGTCAGCGCCAAGTATTTGTCGGAAACAAAACCGACGTCATCTTCGGCACAAATGCCCGAATTCCAAGCCGGCGAAAATGGCGCATACAGTCTCGAACCCGAAAAACTCGCGAAAGTCTCCAAACGCGCAACCAAATACTATTCGCATATCGTCTCTTCGATGGGCGTCGCTTCGATAACGACGCGGCAGCGGACCTGCTGCTACATCGCCCAATTGGCGCACGAAAGCGACGGCTTCAACACGCTCGAAGAATACGCAAGCGGCGCCGCCTACGAAGGCCGAACCGATCTCGGGAATACCCAAAAAGGCGACGGAAAACGGTTTAAAGGACGCGGCGCCATTCAGCTGACAGGCCGCAGCAATTACGCCAAAGCTTCGCAAGATTTGGGCATCGATTTGGTCAGCAATCCGAGCATCGTCGCCGAAGACCCCGAACTCGCTTTTAAAGTCTCCGCATGGTATTGGAATACGAATAACCTCAATTCCTATTGCGACGCCGGCGATTTCAAAGGATTGACGCGCGCCATTAACGGCGGTTTGAACGGATATGCCGACCGCCTCAATTATTACAATCTCGGCAAACAATATCTCTGATCGACCGCTTTCGCCGATATCATGCAACGAAAAAATCCCGATGCCCGACGGCAATCGGGATTTTTTTCTGTTGAACGGAAATCAATCGATGTTTCAGAGCTCAGCGTTCGATCCAAAACGGACCGACGGCCGCGGTTCTCTGATCGCTGCCTAAGCTCTAAGCTCTGATTTCTAAGCTCTAAACTGACCGCTAACCGCTGACCGCTAACCGCTGACCTCTGACTCCTAACTGCTAATTGCTAATTGCTAATTGCTAATTGCTAATTGCTAATTGCAAATTACCGATTGCTGACCGCTGATCGCTGACTAAGCTCTAAGCTCTGATTTCTAAGCTCTAAACTGACCGCTTAACTGCTAATTGCTAATTGCTAATTGCAAATTACCGATTGCTGACCCTGATCGCTGACTAAGCTCTAAGCTCTGATTTCTAAGCTCTAAACTGACCGCTAACCGCTAACCGCTAATTGCTAATTGCTAATTGCTAATTGCTAATTGCTAATTGCTAATTGCTAATTGCTAAC
>CAVGZQ010000015.1:0-22884 GCA_963633515.1 Bacteroidaceae bacterium | reverse complement strand
GAGCAAGACGATGTCGGCGTCGATGTTCCAGATCGATTGGGCGATGTCGGCGAGCTGTCTTTTGTACGCCTCGGGGGAGACCGCCGGTTCGTAGCTGCCGGCGCCGCATGCGCCCGTGTCGCAAACTTCGTCGAAAAACCGATGCACGTTGAACGTCGCGACGCGCACGGTGTCATATGCCTGCGTTTGGGGCTTTTGGGCGGCGGTTTCGGAGGATTCGCCGCATGCGGCGGCGCAGACAAACGGCCATGCGGCAAGATATGCGGCCATTCTTTTGAACGCGTTCATGGCGCATCTCCGTCAGAGGCAAAGTTCGGCGTCTTTGGGCAGATAGGCGCGAATCGTTTCGGGCGTGATGCGTCCTTGGCGCAGGACGGTCCATTTGCGGGGTTCGATTTTGAGCACGGTCGTGGGCGTGCCTTCGGTCGGATCGGCTTGCAAAATGCGGTTCTTCGCCCGAAGGGTTGCAACTCGGAACTGCAAGCGGAATTTGGGCAATACTGAGAATAGCCTGCGCGACGGGATGATTGGGGCAGCGAATGCCGATCGTTCCATTTTGGATGCATGCATCGGACAGGCACGCTTTGGCAGGCAAGACGAGGGTGAGCGGTCCGGGCCAATAATCGTTTGCAATTTCGCGCGCCGCCCCCAAATCGGCGAGCGTTTCGGCCATGGCCAAATCGCGAACCATCACGGGAAACGGCTTATTTTCGGGGCGATGTTTGAGCGAAGCGAGGTGTTCGGTTGCGGCGTCGTCGATGGCGTCGACGGCAATGCCGTAGACGGTTTCGGTCGGAAAAATGACGGCGCCGCCGTTGAGCAACGCCTGAGCGGCCAAAAAGACCTGCGGTTCGAGGGGCAAATCTTTCGAGACAAATATTTCGACATTCATGATTATCTCCGTTTCAGTTCGGCCAAGGCCAAGCGCATCGATCTGAGCGCCGCGCGATTGGCTCTGAGGCGTGAAAAGCCCGACGGTTCGGGAGCATCGGACATAAAACGCACCGCAACGTTTTCGCGGACGAACCGTCCGATCTCCGAGTCTTGCGCGCCGAACCGTTCATACCACGATTCGAGGCCGGCGCGCGGGATATCGGCGGCGCCGTTTTTTATTTTTTTCTCGGCCGCGCCGGCAAACGTTTGCCAAGCTTGCTTCATGACGGCGCGCGTCGGCTTCATGCAGAGACAAACGGCGCGGACTGCGCCGATTGCAATGCATATTGCCGCAGCGATTGCAATCAAAATCGACATTGCCGCCGCCGGATTTTCAGCAACGGCGCGATAAAGCGCATCGCTTCGGTAGGTGTCGAACCAATCGTTAAGCCGTGCGCGCCAATCGGGATCGAATTGCGCGGCGCCTGGCGGCGTCGGGTCGAAAGTTTCCCACCGTCCGCCGTCAAGCCTGACTTCGACCCAGCTGTGGGCATGGGCGACGCGGACGAGATTATATCCGTCGCGGTATTCGGACGAAGCGAAACCGGTGACGTTGCGCGCGCCGACGCCGATCGTCGCGAGCAGCACCGCCATCGCCGACGAAAACATTTCGCAGTGACCGTATTTCCTGTCAAACAGAAAATCTTCGACGGCGAAGCCGCTGCGTTTGGGGCGATCGAGACTGTAGGCGTAATTATTTTTCAAAAAATCGGAGATTTTTTCGGCTTTTTCCTTCGCCGTCCGGGCGTCGCCGGCGATTCGCAGGGCAAGTTGCCGCAGGCGGCGATAGGACGGCGAATCGGGCTGCCGGGCGGGCCAAACGGCGATCGCGCCTGCGTCCGCAAAATCGTCTTCGCCGCTTTCGGCGCCGCCGGCGCTTGCGTCGGCATCAAAGCTGAATTCGAAGCCCGAAACGGCGGGCGGCCAACCTCGGCGGCGGTAATTGCCGAAGCCGTCGGCATAGAACCGGGCGCGCGAACGGTCGCCGGGAATCCGGCGCACGCCCGTCGCATGGCCCAAAATCGGCAGCCTGACATCGTGCCAATCGCGAATGAATTCGACGCGATAGACGGGCGCGCCGACCGCTTCGGCGATTTCGCGGGCGCGATATGCCTGCGTATTGCGCCAAACGGTGCCGTCGAACGCATTTTGGGCATCGATGCGCCAATAGCGCGCGCCGTCGGTTTTCGGAACGTTGCTGCGAAAGACGAGCGTCGGATCGAGATCGATTTTTCCGGTTTTTCCGAGCGACACATCGGGAAAAGCCGCCGCTGCTCCGCGCGCCGCGCCGGGCGCCTGGGCGGCGTCGCCGCCCCGGACGCGCGGCATGACCAAAAACAGCACGCCGCCCAAAAAGCTCGCCCCGACTGCCGCCAATCCTATCGAAACGGCGGCGCGCCGCCGCCGGCCGCGCGCGATGCCGTCTTTACGGCCGGCGTCATGCATGTTTGGCGCGGCGGCGCCGACGGCAGCGGCGGCGCCGCCGCCGGGTTTTTCCGCCGATTGCTGCGCGAAGAAGGCAAACAGGGCGGCAAGACAGACGAAAAGAAACAGCGCATATTCGGCCGCCGGCATGGCAAGCGACAGACCGGCCATGGGCAAAAGGATCAAAACAGCGGCCTGCATCCGTTCCGACAGCTTGCCGCAACACATGCTCCGATAAGCAAGCAAAGCCCAAATGAGATTGAGAAACGCCGACATAAACGATTCTCGGATATCGGCGCCGCGCGCCGCATCGCCGGCGCAAAGCGCCGCAAACAAGACCGCGCACAGCGCGGCGGCAACACGGCGAAACGTCCGGGCGCGGGCGTCGGGGATGTCTTCTTCGGGGATTTGCCCCGCAACGGGCGCATTTTTGGGCACCATTGCGCGGCGTGCGCAAAGCCCCGCCGCAACCGTTGCCGTCACGGCCGCGCACGCCGTCCAATGGCAAATCCCGGTCAATCCGCACGCCGCGACGCACAGCGCGATGAGTCCGCAAATGATCCGCATCTTGCCATGCCCTATTTTACAAGAGCCTGCCGGCGCGCCGCTTTTCGGTAATCCGATCGAGCGCCGACAGCGCCTGCATATAGGGAACGGCAAAAATCGCCGTCAAGATCGCATCGATCCCCGCCGCGCGCGGCAACATGTTCCAATAACTCGCTTCGTCGTAACACAGGCTGTAGGCGACGCATTGCAAAAAATCGAACAACGCGCTGCCCAATGCGGCGTGCGCGATGACAAAAATCGGGCGTTGCGCGCGCATTTTCGAAATAATCGCCGTCAGCGCAAGATGCGTCGCGACGAAGAGCAAAGCGTATAAAAACGGTGGGCCCGACACCCAAAGATCGAACGCGAGCGCGAGCGCAAGCGCCGAAACCGCCGCCGGCATCGCCGGAAACGCAAGCGACGCGCTCGCGACGCTTGCCAATATTCCGAATTGACACACCGACAACACGCCGAAAGCCGACGAAACCCCCGTCTGAAACAGCATGAGCGCAAACGCCAAAAGCGCATTTATCATGACGCGTTTCAACGTTTATCTCCCTTTCGATCCCGAATTCTCGGCCGTTCCCGCAATGATGTACACTTCTTCCAGGCGCGAAAAATCGACGACGGGTTCGACGGTCACGCGCTGATAAAGTCCGAAAGCTTTCGAATCGACGGATTTGATGCGTCCGACGGGCAATTCTTTCGGAAACGTTCCGGCGCGGCCGCTCGTGACGACGATTTCGCCCTCTTCGACTTCGTCGCGCCGCAAGAGGTAAGAAATCTTGGCATCGTACGAATCGTCGTTTCCCAGCCCGCTCAAGATGCCGCGCGAACGGTTGAGCTGCGTCATGATATCGATTTTCGATCGCGGATCTACGGCAAGCATTACATCGCAATAACGCCCCGAAACGCGTTCGATGCGTCCGACGACGCCGTCGGCCGAAACGACGGGCATTTCGGGCTTGATATCGTCGGATTCGGCTTGCACGCGAAGGCGCAAAACGCGAAAATAGGGCGACATGTCGGCTGCGATGACGCGAGCCGGCACCAATCGGTATATCGGACGCTGCTGTTTGAAACCGACCATCCGCGTCAGTCGGGCGTTTTGCTGCAAAATCCCCTGAAGTCCGATATTTTCTTCGCGCAGACGCGCGTTTTCTTTGCGCAGCGTTTCGTTCTCGTCTTGGGTATGGACGAGATCGACGTAGCGCGTCCAAAAGTTCGACGCATTGCCCGCGAGATAATCGTTGCTGCTTTGAATTCGCCCCATCGACGTCAGAACGGGGCGTTCGGCCGCCGGGACGCGATCGCGATCGCGCCCCGAAACGACCCACAGCACGAGCGGCAGCGCCACGCACGACGACATGACCGCAACCGTCTGATATCGCTTCAGAAGCTCTTTCAAAACTAATTCTCCGCCATGACTTCCCGCAAAAGTTCCATTTCGTCGAGCGCCTTGCCGCACCCCATCACGACGCACGTGAGCGGGTCGTCGGCGATGAGCACGGGCAAGCCCGTTTCTTCGCGGATGAGGATATCGAGGTTTTTGAGCAAAGCGCCGCCGCCCGTCAAAACGATGCCTTTGTCGATGATATCGGCCGACAGTTCGGGCGGCGTATGTTCGAGCGCCGATCGCACGCCCTGAACGATTTGCCGGATGGGTTCGCCCAGCGCATCGCGGATTTCGTCGCTGTTGATGACTTGCGTGCGCGGCAGCCCGGCCGTCTGATCGCGTCCTTTAATCGAAAGCGTCAGCACTTCGTCGCTCGGATAAGCCATCCCGATCGTGCATTTGATGTGTTCGGCCGTCCGTTCCCCGATGAGCATGTTGTATTTCGACTTCATGTGGAGAATGATCGCTTCGTCCATTTTGTCGCCGCCGACGCGAATGGAATTGGAATGGACGATTCCGGCCAAGCTTATGACGGCGACTTCGGTCGTGCCGCCGCCGATATCGACGATCATGTTGCCCGACGGCTGAGTGATGGGCAACCCCGCGCCGATGGCGGCGGCCATCGGCTCTTCGATGAGATAGACTTCGCGCGCGCCCGCGCTTTCGGCGCTTTCGCGCACCGCGCGCTTTTCGACCTCCGTAATGCCGTAGGGCACGCATATGATGATGCGCGGATGCACGAACGTCTTGCGGTTATGCGCGCGCATGATAAAATACCGAAGCATTGCTTCGGTGACTTCAAAATCGGCAATAACGCCGTCTTTCATCGGTCGGATGGCCTGAATGCCGCCGGGGGTGCGGCCGAGCATTTCTTTTGCTTCTTTGCCGACGGCGAGCACGCGTTTCTCGCCCCGGCTTTCTTTTTGCACTGCCACGACCGAGGGTTCGCGCACGACAATACCCCGATCTTTTGCATAGATAAGCGTATTCGCAGTTCCAAGGTCTATCGCCAAATCGCTCGAAAAATGTCCCAACAATCGGTCAAAAATCATATTTTCTCCCCGAGACTGCGTTATAAACATTCCCGGCGCAACCGCCGATCAACGCTCGCGGTACGTGATGCGTCCGCGCGTCAAATCGTACGGCGAAAGCTCTACGGTGACTTTGTCGCCCGGAAGAATACGGATAAAGAATTTTCTCATTTTTCCCGAAACATGCGCCAAAACGACATGTTTATTCTCGAGTTCAACGCGAAACATCGCATTTCTCAGCGCCTCGACAACCGTCCCGTCAACGGTTATTCCTTCCTCTTTAGATGCCACTGTACCTCCTGTTTGCATGATGCCGAAAACAATTCAACCTCGGATTCGCAGCATTTTTCGCCGCTCCCCGAGATATGAGCGCAGCCTTATACTGAATGCGCTTTGCATTGGCAACCCCCAATTCGAACCGGCAACGCCGGCGCAAAACTGCCACATAATGCTACATGTGGGATAAAAAGCGGATTGCACATTTTCCGAAAATATCGTGTAATATTGATTTGCGCGCAGCGAAAGCGCTGCGGCTGCGAAGATTTCAAGGCCGCATGCCGCCGGCCGCAGCCGGCGGCATGCGGTTTTTGCATTGCGATAAGGTCTGAACCCCATGACTTCTCTTCCCCAAAACATCGATTTCACGATTGAGCGCCTCGGACAGGCGCGCATCCCGTCTCCGCTTCATCTTTCGACGCGTTTGAACGATTTCGTGGCCAATTACGTCAGCGATGACGAATTCATCATGCACGATATCGATCACACATTCGGCGGCGATAAACTTAGCCTCGATTTTGAGCGATCGCACATGCTCGAAAAAGCCGGACCTCGGGAAAAGCTCTACTTCGATCCGAAAAAGGTCTGCGCCGGCATCGTGACATGCGGCGGTCTTTGCCCCGGGCTCAACGATGTCATCCGTTCGCTCGTCATGACGCTTTGGTATCAATACGGCGTGCGCAACATTTTGGGCATTCCGTTCGGCTATTGCGGATTTTTGCCCGAATACGGTTACGAACCGATTCGCCTCGAACCGTCCGATGTCACCGTTATCCATCAGCACGGCGGAACCATGCTCGGATCGTCTCGCGGCGGCGCAAAAACCGAAGAAATCATGGACACGATCGAGCAGCTTAACATCAACATGCTGTTTACGATCGGCGGCGACGGCACGCAAAAAGGCGCGCTTGCGCTCTGCGAAGAGGCCAAAAAACGCGGCCGCAAGCTCGCAATCGTCGGCATTCCCAAAACGATCGACAACGACCTGAGCTTTGTGCAGCGGTCGTTCGGTTTCGAAACGGCAGTGTCGCGCGCCGTCGAATCGGTCAATGCCGCCCATACCGAAGCGACGAGCGCCATCAACGGATTGGGGCTTGTCAAAGTCATGGGCCGCGAGTCGGGATTTATAGCCGCCTACACGGCATTGGCGTCGAACGACGTCAACTACGTTCTAATCCCCGAAGTTCCCTTCGAACTCGAAGGCGAAAACGGGCTTTGGGAAAACATCAAATCGCGCATGATGCGCCGCCATCATGCCGTCGTGCTCGTCGCCGAAGGCGCGGGGCAAAATCTTCTCCGCGCGTCCGAAGACGTCGATGCATCGGGCAACAAAGTGCTCAACGATATCGGAGTTTATCTCAAAAATCGGCTCATCGAATTGGGCAAACGCGACGGCATAAAAATCAATCTCAAATACATCGATCCGAGCTACATCATCCGCGGCAGCGCCGCCAATCCCAACGATTCGATTTACTGCTCGCGGTTGGGCGCTCATGCCGCGCACGCCGCCATGAGCGGCCGCACCGGACTCCTCGTATCCATGCTTCACGAACAATACGTCCACGTCCCCATCGCTTTGTCGGTCGGCCGACGAAACTTGGTCGATCCCGAAAGCGATTTGTGGCGCGACGTCGTCATTCAAACCGGTCAGCCGGTGCTCATGCTCAATCAGCCGGCGGCTCCGAATGCCGATTAAAATGCGCATGCATCGCCGCAAAACCGCGCGCGGCGCGCTGCGAAACGCTATCGCAAAACGCGCCTGCCGAAATGGCATTGAGCGCAGATCAACGAAAGACGATATCGTGCGCCGCGCGCTTCGGGTATCGATCGATGCCGCCGCCTTGGGCTTCGATTGGCCCGATGCCGCAGGCGTTCTTGACAAACTCCGCGAAGAAGTCGGCGAAATCGGCGAAGCGCATGCCTGCCCGCAATACGAAGGTCATCTTGACGACGAAATCGGCGATCTGTTTTTTGCGCTCGTCAATTTTGCCCGCAAGGCGAACATTTCGCCCGAAACGGCTTTTGCGCGCGGCGTGCGCAAATTCGAACGCCGTTTCGCCGCATTGAAAAAAATCGCCCGATCGCTCGGATATCGGATAGAATGCCTCGATGCCGATGCGCTCAATGCGCTCTGGAATCGCGTCAAAAAGGAGGAATGCTTAACATGACCGTCAGATCGCCCGAATCCGTTCTCTCTGTTCTGCTCAAAGCAGGTTCGCCCTCGGGCAACGCGCAATCTCTCATCGATGCGATGATGTCCATTCAGACGCAGCTTTCCGTCATTCAGGAAAATCAGCGAAAAATTATGAAAACATTGCGCGAAATCAAAATCGAGCAAAGCACGCGCTTGGGAAATCTCAAGAAATCGACCCAAGGGTTAATCAAAGCCCATCATGCCATCAACGACAGGCTCGACGAAATCCGCGACTCCGTCCGAGATCAAAACGACGGCGACGACGGCGACGCCTACGATTTGGACGATCTCTTCAAATAAGCCGGCTTCGTCAAACCAAACAAAAAAACGCTTCCGTCGCGTTCGCGCACGCTCCGCCTTAAGGCAAAATTTTCGGCGATTTATTGCGCAAAAATCGAACATTCTTCAGAGTTTTGCGCTTGGCATCGCATCGCACGCGTCACATCCGCGTCCAAAGCATGCGCCGCATCGCACGCGTCACATCCGCGTCAAAAGCATGCGCCGCATCGCGCGCGTCACATCCGCGTCCAAAGCATGCGCCGCATCGCGCGCGTCACATCCGCGTCCAAAGCAAGCGCCGCATTGCATCCGCCATGCCGCCGGCCGATTTCTGCTGCATCATGCAAATCCGCAACTTGCGGTTTGACCGATTTTGGCGCGCGCAAATCATGCGAATCCGCAACGCTTATGGTTTGCGGGCAAGAGCAAATCGTTATAAAACCCGCACGATCGTTCTTCGTTCGGGAGTAAGGAAATGTCGGGGTATTGCGCATCGGATATCAAAACCGCTTTATGGGAAAAAGCAAAAGAAGGCGAAGAAACTGCCGAAATATATCGGCGCGAGGCGCGCGCCGCATATGAAAAGAAAGACGCCGAATCTGCCGCCGCATTCTTGCTCGATGCCGCCTATGCCAACGAACACGACGGCGCAAACCCGCAATCCGTCGCCCGAGATCTCGCCCTCGCGGCGCAAATTGCCCCCAATGCCCAATGGGTCTGCGAAAATGCCTTCCGCATGCAGCTCAAATTGGGAAATCTGCAAGACGCCGCAAACATGCTCATGCGCGCCTATGATCTTGCAAGCGGCAGCGACAAACAATCCGTCGCGCTTGCCTTGGGCGATGTGTTTTGGATTGCCGTCCAAGACCCAAAACAAGCATTGAAATGGGTCGAAACCGCCCTCTCTCCCGACGAAACAAACGTCGCCGCGCGCTATATGGCGCTGTGGATAAATACAACGCCGGGCGATCATGCCGATCTGCAAAAAGCCGAACAAAACGCCGAAAAACTCGCCCGAATTCTCGGCACCCCCGACGAACGCGCCATCTTGTACGATTTCGCAGGCGCCATCCAATCGGCCATGGGAAATTATCCCAAATCGTACGAAACTTATCGCTTGGCATTCCAATCCGATAAACAAAATCCGTATATTCTGCTGCGATATGCAACGCTTTCCGAAAAATATTCGAAATTCTCCGATGCCGCCGCCGCCTATGCGCAGCTCGCCCAAATCTTCGCCGACTCCGAATTGCGCGCCGCATTCTGCCGACGCGCGGCAACCATTCACGGATTTCTCGGACAATGCGAACAACAGAGCCACCTCTGCGCCGAAGCTTACAACCTCGGCAGCGACAAATGCGCTGCGGCGCTGCGCGCGGCCGACGCCTATATGCTCGCAGGCAACGCCGCCCGCGCCGCAGAATTCGAAAAAATACTCGTCGACATCGCTCCCGACGCGACCATGCGATCGGCGCATCGGCTGGCGCTCGCCGATCTCAACGAAAGCGCCGATCGCGGCGACGCGCAAATAGGTCGGGCGCTCGAAGCCGCCTGCCAAGACGCGCAAACGCCTTTGGCGCTCGCAAGATTGGCGGCAATTTGCGAAAAATTGGGCGACCCGCAACAGCAAGCGCTCCGCTTCGGCCAGCTCGCGAAATCGCAATCGCAGACGCGCAGCGCCTACGCGCGCATGCAGGGCATTGCCGCGCTCAAAGCCGGAAACGCCGACGAAGCGATCGAACTGCTGTCGCCGAAAAATTCGGATTTAGGGTATATTCGATGCCTTTTTTATTACGAACAATCCAAAAATCACGAAGCAAATGCGCGCCTGCTCGAAGCATGGATCCGAAAAACGAACGATCCCGCCACGAAATGCGCGTTGCTCGAACACCTCATCACCATTCTCTCCGAACGCCTCGGCCATAACGAAATCGCCGCACAATATCTCGCCCGGTGTCCGCAAACCGGAACATCGCGCGGTTTGGCGCTCAAACGCATGCTCATTTTTGCCGATCTCAGCCGATGGGACGAAGTCGTTGCCGGTCTCGAATGCGTCGCGCAAGAAACTTCCGACCCCGACGAAGCGCAGCTCTTCGCCCTCGAAGCCGCAGCCTATGCCGACGAAGCGCTCAACGATGTCGATGCGGCAATCGAAAAACTCAGAAAACTGCGGCAAAATGCGCCGGCGTTCATCCCGGCTGTCGTTGCGCTGCGCCATTTGGCGCTGCGCGAGAAAAAATACGATCTCCTCATCGAATCCAACGCGTGCCGCGCGCAATTTCAGATGGCGAAAAAAGATCGCGCCGAAATTGCCGCCGAAAACGCTTGGGCCGCGCTCCGCATGAACGACACCGACGAAGCGCTCAAATGGTTTCAAACCGCAAGCGCCATCGCACCCCTCTCTGCATACCCGTTTCGATGCATGCTCCTGTGCCTGCGAAAGAAAAACGATTGGGATGAAATCGCGCAGCGCATCGATCGGCTCGGCGCATCCGCAAATGACGATGATTCAAAACCCGCCGGCAGCATTCGCGATTCGGCACCGGCCGACGGCGGCGAAAAATCAAATCCGGCGGCGGCATCTTCCGAACAGATTCCCGGCGCCGCCGCGCCCGGGCAAGCATCATCTTCCGAGCCTATCGCCGATCCGAGCGCTTCGGCGCCCGACGAATCTTCAAATCTCATCCCCTCGCAAGAATTCGCCGTTTGGCGCGCATTCCGACGCGACATCAAAATGTACTGCCAAAACACATCTGACAAACAAAATAAAATTAGCTCAGATGACGAAATTATCGACATTTATTCGCTCACTTCGGAACTCATCGGCGCCTATCGGCGCGACCCCGACCGCCGTTCGCTGCCCGATTTGACGCTCCGCAAACAAAAGCTCCCGGCGCTCTCCGAAGAAGTCTCGGCGCTGCTCGATTGGACCGAAGCCGAACGGTTGCGCGCGCATGCGGCCGACCCGAAAGAAAAACGCCAAATCCCGCTTCTCCTCAAAGGCAGTCTGAATCTGCCCTTCGGGAAATCGCTGCGCGCAAGCTATTTGCGCGCTTTGCGCGAAATTGACGCCGAAGAACTCGCGGCATGGCTCGAAACATGCGCAACCATCTCGCAAGATCGGTGGATTCAAGACGCGCTCAGGCGCGAAGCCGCCTTGCGGCTCATCTGCGCCGGCAACGCAAACGACGGACGTGCGCGCAAATTGCTTTCGGGTCAATCTTTGCGCGATTCCGGCGACAAACGCGCCTTGTGGATGCTCGAATTCTTTTCTGCCGTCACCGAAGATTGGCAAGCGCTCGGATATTTCAGAGAAAAACTCGCAAATGCCGATATTTCTGAACGCATGCGCGTTCAAACGCTCAAGACCGCGCTTGCGCCCTATATCGACGACGGCCAAAACGCGCGCGCCGCGCGCGTCGCGCAAGAATGCCTGAAGATCGACGCCAACGCGATTTGCGCGCTCATCGCGCTGGCCAACATCGCCGAAGACGAAGACAGACCGAAAACCTTGGCATGCATCGCCGACAGACTCGCCCAAGCGTCAAACGACCCCGACAATCGTCTCAGCTGCGGGATGTGGGCCGCCAATATTTGGACCAAAGTCCTGAAAATGCCCGAACAAGCCGTCCAATCGCTCGCGCATATCTTGGCTTTCCGCCCCGATTGCGAACAAGCCGTCGAAATGATCGAAAATCTCCTCATCCCGATGCGCCGATTCGAACAGCTTTCGGCCATCTACAATCGAGCCGTCGACGCTGCCGCCGACGAACGCCGCCAAATCGAATGGCTGCGAAAAAATGCGCTCCTGCGCGCTAAAAAAATTCGCGATATTCCGGGCGCTACGCTTGCGCTGGCGCGAATCATCGAAAAAATCCCCGACGATGCAGACGCGCTCAGACTCCAAGCCGATCTCCTCATCGCGCAAGCGCGATGGGCCGAAGCCGCCGACGCGCTCGAACGGCTCTCGAAACTCGGTCTCGATCCGAAACAGCGCCGAGATCTGAATTTGCAATACGCCGACATTCTCGTCCGTCACATGGATCAATCCGATAAAGCGCGCGTCCTGCTGCGAAAACATCTCGCTGCGTTTCCGCGCGATATGGCCGCGCTTGCGTTGCTCTGCGATATCGCGCGCGCCGAACGCCGATGGAACGATGCCAAACGCGTCCTCGAAGAAATCTGCCAATCGTCCGGCGAAGGCGATTTTTGCCCGACGCCAAAAGACATCCGACGCGCGCGGCGCGAATTCACCCAAATCGCGCGCGAAGCCGGATGGGGACAAGACATGCGCGCGCTCTGCGAACGCGAAGCCATTCAAGCCGTCATCGATGACCGAAGCGAATTCGACGAACTCGTTCAAGACTACATGAATCACAACGAAATTCCCCGACTCATCGACGTCGCCCAACGCTTGCTCCGCCAACAGGGATCCCCCGAAGCCATCGCGCAATTCCGCGGATGCATCGCCGCGCTCTACGTCGCCGGACGCCAATATCGCGAAGCGCTCGCTTTTCTCTCCGAAGTCATACACGACGCGCAAAACACCGATTGGGCATACCTTGCCCGCGCCCAAGCGCTCGCATGCGCAGGGCAAACCGATTCCGCCGTCGGCGAATTCCGGCGCGCGCTCAAACAAAATATCGAACTCACCGACGCATACGCCCCATTCATCGACATCCTTAAACAAACCGGCGACACCGTTTCGCTGGCCGCCGTCGAAGCTTTGCGCCGAGCCCACGCAACCCCGCGCGAATCCGTCCCCCCGGCGCGTTGCATCCAAGGCGCTCCGCGCGGCTTCTTCGACATCGAACTCATCCCCGTCTCGCGTGCCTTCGCCGATGCGCGCCGATACCTTCGCTTGATGATTCCGTGCGCCTACGATCTGTTCGGCGACGCCGTTTCTTCGCAACCCCTCACCCCCGTTCCGTGGGCGCAATCGCGCTGTCAAACACTCTTCGGACAAAACTTCGACGTCCGCCAAGTCTATGCCGTGCATGGGCTAAAAGGCGCAAAATGTCGAATTAAATTCGATCAGCCCGGCGCTTTTGTCGCCGACGATTCTATTCTTAAAGAAAGCGATCCGATTCAATTCGATTTTTGGTCTGCCTACGCCATGCATCAGGCTGTCACCGGCGCCGCCCTCCTCGACGCCCTCTCCGACGACACCGTCGCCGCGCTCTTCGCCGCCCTCTGCCAGCCCAAACCCGACTCCGAAGCCGCCCAAACCATCAAAAAACGGCTCTTCAAACTCCTCCCGCGCCAATCGCGCAAACTGTTCAAAGACGGCGTCCCCTTCCTCATGGTCGCGTGGCACGATTTCCGGCGCGCCATGCAAACGCGCGCAGCTTCCGTCGGCGCCGTCGTCTGCGCTTCTCCCGAATGCGCGCTGAGCGAAACCCCGGGCAATCAAGCGTTCGAAACGTTTCTCCTGTCCGAAAACTATGCGCGCTTCGTCAAACTCTTCCGAACCGCCCCCGATAACGCATAAAAACGGCGGTTTTGCGGTGATGCACGCCGGCTGTCGGCTCTGCCGATACGCCGGCGGCTGCGGCTATCGGCTGCGCCGATACGCCTTCGCGCCGCAGCCGGTGCGGCTGCGGCAGCCGCCCTATCGCGCCATGCGCGATACGGGCTTGGGGCGCCCTATCGCACGATGTGCGATACGGGCTTGGGGCGCGCAAAAAGCGCGCCAAAAAAATGCCCCCTTTTCGGGGGCATTTGAGCCGAAAGACGGCATCATCGGGATGCTTCTATTCCGTTCGGCGGCGGCGGATAACGCCCATGCCCAATATCCCGCCGAAAGCAAATAACCACATCGGCGCTGACGATTGCGAATTGGGCAACGTGCTGCACGATCCGCCCGACGCAATATGCTTGCCGTCACCCGAATCATCCGATGCATCTTCGGCTTTCACCGTAAACGTCACCGACTCCGAACGAATCGAAGAATCTTCGGGATCTTCATCGGCATCGACGGCATACGCTTCGTATATGCCGTTGCCGAGCACGCGATCTTCGCATGCCCATCGGCCGTTTTCGTTGGCGCGGGCCGCGCACGTTCCCGATGTCGTTTTGGCGATTTCGGGCGCTTGAACGCCGCCGTTCGCATCCGCCGATCCTTCGTTGTCGCTGTCCGACGCGCTCTCGTCTTTGTTATCGGCATTATCGCCGATTTCAGACGTTCGCGCATAATAAACGACGACGCTTTCATAGGGATCGGCCAATCCCGAAAAGATCACTTCGGCCGTCGTCGATAGCGATTGCGCCGCCGGGATCAAAATCGAAATCGGTTCGCGAGGTTTGGCTTGCGTCGAAAACTCGACATCCTCCGAGGCCAACTCAATGCTGATATCAAAATTCGGAACTTCGTCTGCCCATGTTGCGCGGATCTTGTAGTTTGTGCCGTAAGAAAGCTCAAAACCCGCCGTGCATGCAAACGTGCCGCTCGCCGTGACGGACGCCGTGCAAAGACGCTCCATGAGGGTTTCGCCGACTTGCCAAATCGATACCGTCCCTTCGGTTTGGTCGATCGTCCCGCTTATTGTCGGAATAACCGATGTTTCTTCGCCGGCTGCCGGCGACGTAATGACGGGCGCCGTGCGCACGGCGGCGAAATTCGCCGTTTCCGACTTAAGCGTGTCCGAAACATACGCATAAACCGCATAATCCTTCGCTTCGAGCAAGCCGCTCGCGCAAGACCAAACTTGCGACGATTCGCTCAGCGCCGAACAAATCTCCGTATCGTCGCCGACGTTGCGCACCGATACCGATGCGCCGGCAGGCGCAGTTCCCTCAAACACGGCATAGTTCTTGACCGATTCGCCTTCGCTCGGAGACTCCAACGTCACCGACTCCTTGCATGCGGCGATCTTTGTCTCCGCGTCGGCGATGCAATAGAGACCTGCCGAGCAATCGGCATCGCTTTCGCATATTGGCTTGCAGGCGGCGATATTCGTCTCCGCATCGAGTTTGCAAACGGATTTTGTTGCGTCTGTGCAGTCGGCGTCGCTTTCGCATTCCGCCTTGCAGGCGGCAACATTCGTCTCCGCATCGAGTTTGCAAACGGGTTTTGTTGCGTCTGTGCAGTCGGCGTCGCTTTCGCATTCCGCCTTGCAGGCGGAAACTTTCGTCGCCGCGTCGGTTTTGCAATAAAGACCGGCCGGGCAATCGGCATCGGTGTCGCATTCCGCCTTGCAGGCGGCGATCTTCGTCGCCGCGTCGGTTTTGCAATAAAGCCCTGTCGGACAGTCGGCATCGCTTTCGCATGCAGGCTTGCAGGCGGCAATTTTCGTCTCCGCATCGAGTTTGCAAACAGGATTTGTTGCGTCTGTACAGTCGGCATTGCTTTCGCATATGGGCTTGCATGCGGCAATTTTCGTCGTTGCATCGACTTTGCAGACCGGTTTTGTTGCGTCTGTGCAGTCGGCATCGCTTTCGCATTCCGCCTTGCAGGCGGCGTTCTTCGTCGCCGCGTCGGTTTTGCAATAAAGCCCTGTCGGACAGTCGGCATCGCTTTCGCATGCAGGCTTGCAGGCGGAAACTTTCGTCGCTGCGTCGGTTTTGCAATAAAGCCCCGGCGAACATGCCGTCACCGTCGATTCGCATTTGCCCGACGCGCACGCATAATGTGCCACCGACGATTCGCCCGAACAGCCGGTGCCCGCGCCGCACGTTTTTCCGTCGGGTTTAAACGACACCCGGCATCCCAACGCATCGTCGCACGTTGCGCCGGCTTCCGTGCAATCGGTTTCGGCGACGGCTTCGCAAGTCACTTCGGAAAACCCGAAATTATCGCGCATCGGATCGCAAACTTTGCACTTCGAGTCGGGCGAAACTTCGTCTTTTGCATAGCAAACGCCGCCGACAAGGCATTTATCGGCCGTATAACACGGCGAAACGGAATTCGTGAAGACATCGATGCGCCCGGTTGATTTCCCCGATGCATCGGAGAAAGTCGGAGCCCCCACAGCGAGATCGAGCCAACCTTTGCCGGAATCGAGATCGGCGATTTCGATCTTCGCGCCGAACGAATCGTTGTTGGCGGTCGCGACATTCGATTTGTACGTCCAATACGGTTTTTTCGAAAAAACTGTCCCGTCTTTCGTGCCCATAAAGACATAAACATAACCTTGCTGAGCGCCTTTCGATCCGGGGGCGCCGACGGCGAGATCGGGCACGCCGTCGCCGTTGAGGTCGGCAACTTTCACTTCTTGCCCGAAATTCGCTTTTCCCTTGTCCGAATCGTACACCCAAAGCGGATCGTCGCTCTTAAACCCCGTGCCCGTATTCGAATACGTGCGGACGCGCCCCGCCTGAACGCCGGCGCCGGCGTTCGCCCACGGCTCGCCGACGATCAAATCGAGCTTGCCGTCGCCGTCGAGATCGGCAAACGCAACCGACGAAATGTAACCGCCCGTTGTGCCGCCGCCGGCGCGTTCGACGATTTCGCCGATCAAAGGATCGCGCGATTGCACGAATTTCGTTCCGTCATGCTTGTAAAAGTAAATCGCGCCTTCTTGGACGCCTTTAACCGCGCCCGAACTGTAAGCCGGGTCGATGACGATAATTTCTTTCGTCCCGTCGCCGTTTAAATCTTCGGCATAAAGCGCCTTGCCAAACGACGAATCTTCCTTCTCATCAATCGACACGGCGTTTTCGGTCGATGATTTATCGCAAAAATCAAACAAAGCTCGGACCGAACCGAGTCCCGTATCGTAATCGTAGACCGTATAAATCAAATCATTGCTGCCGTCGCCGTCCAAATCTCCGACGGCGATGCCCTCCCCGACAGCGATATAATGATCGGCGGCATCGCTCGTCATTTTGACATTTTTGATGATTTTCTTTTTGTTAAGATCTACTGCTTTCGGACTGTATCCCAAGACAAACGCGCCGTCGCCCGCGTATGCCGACGGCGCCGACGCAATAACTTGCGCCCAGTTTCCTGTCGCTTTGTCTGCGTTCAGCTTGTCCGGACAAAACTTGCCGATTGCGAGTTCAACCCCAAACAAATCCGCGTCGTTTTTGTCGTCTCGTTTGACGCCTGAGTAGAGTGTTTGCGGAGTTTTAGGCGTTGTCGTTTCCAGATTTGCCGACCACTGAATATTCACAACGCCGGGGTACTTGGCATAGGCATATGCCGAGTAAACGATATCGGGGGTGTTATCGGCGTTCACAAAACCGACCGCAAAAGCTTTGCCGACATATGACAAATTCTCGGTCTTGCTGTCGGCCTTCGGGTATTGAAATGCCGGCGCATCGCCCCAAGGCGATCCGCCGACAGCATCGAACTCGCGGGTTTTTAGCGCCTGCGACTGCGCGCGCAGCTGCGCCCGATCGCCGGAAGAGCACGCCGAATCGTTGCAATCCGAATTTTCGCCGCATCCGGAAAGCCCGATAACGGCAATGCAACACGCGGCAAAGAGCATTTTTTTCATTTCGTCTGTCTCCTTTCTTTTGCCTGCCGCCATGCAATCGGCAAGCCGTCAAAAACACAGCCTTTCATTATACCGCTCGCATTGGGAAATTCAAATGCATACCCAAATACCTCGCCCGTTGCGAAGCCGTTTTTGACGCATGCATGCATGACGTTTGCCGAAACCGAATAATAATCGGGGCAATGCCAAACATTTTTTGGATATTGCCTGTCTGTGTTATATACGTTTTCGGCGGCGCTTGCTTTTTTCTTTTTTTCGTGCATGCCGCTGCCCCGATAGTTAAGCAAATGACGTATCAAACAGCCATGGATGTGAAACCGCAAGATCTCCCCAAAACGAACGCCGAAGCCGGAAAAGCCCCCAAAACCGCTGAGTCTGTTTCTCCCGATCCGGCCGCCGATATCGATACGGCCGGGGATATTTTGCGATCCGCCAATCCTTCTGCCGGCGCAGATTCCGTCTCTGCCGGCAAAACGCCCGATGCCAAACCGCTTTCCGACGAAAAGCCGTCTGCAAAACAGCAAATGTCGGGAACTTTTGCGCAGCCGTCGGGAGCTTTTGCGCAGCCGTCGGGAGCTTTTGCGCAGCCGTCGGGGCTTTTTTCGCAGCCGTCGGGCAGTTTTGCGCGTCCCGGCTGCGCTGCGCCCTGCGGCGGCGGCGACGTTTCGTCTTTCGCCGATTTGGGCGTAGGCAAAGAAATTTCGCAAGATTACCGCGTCGGCAATGAAATCGGACGCGGCGGATGCGCCGTCGTGTACGAAGCTTGGCGATTGACCGACGAGATGCACGTCGTCATCAAAGTGCTCCACTCGAACATCCCCTTGGCCGAAGAAGAAGCCCGCGTTGCGATTAAGCGGTTTATCCGCGAAGCCGAAGTCATTTCGTCGCTGCACGAAGCGCATATCGTCCGATGCGTCGACTACGGCTGCTATTGCGGCACGCCGTGCATGGTTTTGGAATTCGTCGACGGGCTTCCGCTCGACAAACTTCTGCAGCAAATGGGGACGCTCCCGCTGGCCTATGCGACGGGCATTATCGAACAGTTGCTGTGCGCGCTCGAAGAAACGCATTCCAAAGAAATCATCCACCGCGACATCAAACCGAGCAACATCATGGTGTTCGATTCGCCGCCGCCGTATGAGATCCGCGTTCTCGATTTCGGCATTGCGTCGGTCTACGACAATCTCCAGCAAAGCCAAACGCTCATGACGCAGCAAGGCAGCGTGCGCGGCACGCCGTCCTATATGGCGCCCGAGCTGTTTACGGGCGAATCGAAAGCGAGCCGCGAGGCCGATATCTATGCGGCGGGGCTCGTCTATTACGAAATGCTGACCGGAAAAATCGCCTTTAACGGCGAAAACTTTATGCGCATTGCTTACAAACAAGTCAATGAGCCGATCGCGCTTCCGGGATCCGTGCCGCCGCAAATTGCCGCCATCATCCATAAAATGTGCGCCAAGAACGCAAAAGATCGCTATCACAGCGCGCGCGAAGTCCTCGGCGATATTCGCGCAAACATTTCCAAAGCGCTCGCATGCGAAGAAAAATGCATCAGACAATGGACAAAAGATCTCAAAGAACGCCGCAAACGGGGCGATCTTTCGACCGATGAATTCAATTCGCTGTCGGCTCTCGAGCTGCAAGACAAAGCTTATGCGTCGCGCCGCCGCCGACTCAAACTTTTGGCGTGTGCCGCCGGCGCGATCGGCGCAATCTTAATTGCTTTATTCGGTCTGTTTATGGCTGCAGAAAACATGCGGCAGTCATCCGAAGAATCGATGCAAGAAAACGAAGACCGCTTCGAAGCCGCCGCAGCGTCGGGCGATCAAGCGCAGCCCGGCGGCGCGCCCGAACAAGATGCCGGCGACGAAAACCGCCCGCCAAATGAAGCCGAAGCCGAAACCGAAACCGAAACCGAAACAGCCGCCGCCGAAAACGGCGAAACGGCGCAATCGCCGGAACCTGACATCGCGCAATCCGGCGGCGGCGGCGTTGATGAAGCCCGGCAAAAAAACGAATCGGCCGAATCCGAAACAAACGCCGGCGCCGAAAACGGAATGTCCCCCGACGCGCCCGGCGGCGCCGAAAACTCGGCAAACGCAGACGACGCAAACAAAGGGAAAAACGACGCAGGAAACGGCGCAAAAACCGAACCGCAGAAAAAATCGGCAAAAAAATCGGCGAAATCCAAGTCGGGCAACGGAAAATCAAAAAAGAACGACGGCAACGGCCGCCAACCCGTCGATGTCGATATTGCGTTGCCGTTCTAGGCGGTTTTTGCGCCGCGCAAGCGGCGCCCCCAAGCGAAGGCGCATTGCGCGCGGCCGGGCAGCATGCCGCCGGGCGCAAAAGCCGAAGCCGCCTGCCGCATTTGCAACGCAAAAAGGCAGGCCGCGAAGCCGTATCGCCGAAGGCGATAGGCGAAGCCCGCGAAGCCGTATCGCCGAAGGCGATAGGCGAAGCCCGCGAAGCCGCATTGCGCATTGCGCAAAAGGCGGCGCGCAGAAAAAAAATCAGACCGACGGGCGCTTATCGTTCAAAAAAGCTTGACATTTTTCGCAAACCGCTTCGAAGGCTTCGTCGGAGAGCGGGAGTTCGAGCCATTCGACATCTTTGTCGGCGCGAAACCATGTGAGCTGGCGCTTGGCAAAACGGCGCGTTTCGCGTTTGGCGCATTCGAGCGCTTCGTCGGGGGAGCATCGTCCGAGCAGCGCCTGCGCAGCTTGGCGGTACCCCAAGGCTTTGAGCGGGAGTTGTTCGGGGTCGCAGCCGGCATCGAGCATGGCGCGCGTTTCGGCGAAAATGCCCGATTGCCACATTTCGTCGAGCCGTTTGCCGATTTTTTCGTACAAAAGCGGACGCGGCCGAGAGCATCCGAGCGCCAGCCGGCAGACAAAGTCGGATTTGAAGCCGTGGGCGTCTTGGGCTGCGCTCAGAGGCGATCCTGTGATGAGGGCATATTCGAGGCTTCGTTCGATGCGGACCCAATCGGCGGGGCTGATGCGGGAGGCGCGGGCCGGATCGACGTCGCAAAGCCGGCGATACATCGCCTCGATGCCGAGCGCGTCGCGTTGGGCGCGCAAACGGGCGCGCAATTCATCGTTGCGCGACGGACCGGCGAGAAGACCGTGAACGGCGGCGCGGTGATAGAGCCCCGTGCCGCCCGACAAAATGCACGGCCGTCGGCGCGCGGCGATTTCGGCGATTTTTTCGCGCGCATAGGCGGCAAAATCGGATGCGTCCATGGGCGGACCGAGAGGAATGAGATCGATGCCGTGAATGGGGACGCATTCGCGCTGAGCGCGCGTCGGTTTGTCGGTGCCGACGGCCAAATCGCGATAGACCTGCATCGAGTCGACGTTGATGATTTCGCCGCCCAGCGCCTGCGCCAAGCGAACGGAGAACGATGTTTTTCCGCTTGCCGTCGGACCGACGACTTGTATGATGCGCGGTTTGTCTGACATTGTTTTGCCCGATTGCGATAACCCGAGAATAAAGCCGATTGAGCGATTGCCCGGCTGCGCCGCTCATGCGGCCGAAAGAAGCCGGCTGCCGGCTGCGCCGCTTCTATAGTCCAAACAACGCATAAAACGAAAACAAATCGCCGCTGCGCCTGCGACGCGCGCCGGAAAATGCCGAAGAATCCGATTCTTCCGCAAAAACTGCGCATATGCGGCGCACAATGCATCATCGGCATCATCGGCATCATCGGCCGGGCGCATTATGCGGCGCTGCGCCGCGCAGTCTTTTGCAATGCCCCCGAAAAAGACGCAATCCGTGCGCGCCTCAGCCGCGGTTTTGGGGCATCGCCGGCCCGAAGAACGCGCCGGGAACGTAATTTTTGCGGGCGGCGATGATGCTGTTTGCGTCTTGAGAGACGCGGGCGTTTCGTGGTATCATCGCATGCCATTGTCTGCAAAAAGGCGGCTTTCCGGCCCTTCGAGACGACTCACCGGAGTATAATCATGAAAAAATCAATCGCGAGTTTAGGCTTTTTGATGGTGCTTTTTGCCCTGAGCGCAACCGATGCGTCGGCAAAAGACATGTCGCGCCGTTTCGGCATCGGCGTCGATTCGACGCTGAGTTCGTATGCCGACGAAGGGCGCGGGCTTTCGGTTGTCTACAACATCCACAAATACTTTGCGCTGCAAGCCATTTTGGGCGTGTCGACATACAACGCTTCGGTCAAGCTCTACGACGACAAAGACACGAAAACCGATGTCTCGATAACGGAGTGGAATGTTGCCATCCGCGGCATCATTCCCATTGTCCTTTCGTCCGACGTGAACTTGGGCGCGGTCGTCGGCTTTTCGGCTTCCGGCCGCGCGTCGGGCGGTTTTAAGGCTAAAACCGAAGAATATGCCCATTACAACAGCGGCTATGATTTCGCCATCGATTTGGGCGTGCGCCCCGAATGGTTTGTCACCGAGCACTTCTCGATTCACACCCAAGTCGGCATCGGCATTACGATTATCACGAGCGGCGGAACTGCGCTCAATGCCGCGCTTTCCAAAACCGACGGTCAGGCGCAGTATTCGACGAACGCAACCGGCGCAAACGTCGATTTCTTCAAAAATGTCGATCTCTTGGGCATGGCGGGATTCACATTTTGGTTCTGATTTGAGCTTCGCGCGCCGACGGCGCTGCTTTTGTTCCGATTGACATCGATGCGGCGTCCGGTTGCGTTTTGGTTGCATCATGACGCATCGAGCGCCCCGGCGCCGAGCATGATTTGCAGTTTCCTCGCCCGATCTCGACATAATATGCGCAAAACACCGCCAATAATTGCATTTTGCAGCCTTTTGCTGCCGTTAACGCTTATTTCGTGCAATGCAACGCGCGCGAAAGTCAAGGCGCTCCGCCCCGAAGTCGAGTCGTATCACCGCGACCTCATTTTCGAGCGATACGACGTCGCCGCCAAACGCATTGCGCCGGGGAGCCGTTTCCGGTGGCTCAGCGATCTTCAGTCGCAAGGCATTCGGTTTTCGGAAATCCAAATCCAAGCAACCGAAGAATGCGACGAACGCGCCGACGCGCGGCCCAAAAACGGCGACGCCGCCGAAGACTCGGCCGCCCCCGGATCCAAATCCGACGGCGGACCGGCGCTTTGCGTCGATATCTTATCGCTCGTTCAATGGTATTCGGCCAATTCGCCCACCGTCAGGACGTCGCGAATCGCGACGAAATGGGTCTACGACGAAGAAGAAAAAGCATGGCGCATCGCCGAACAAAGCGAAATGTAACCGACCGATTGACCGCCGGCAGCTCGCGGTTTTTTTCGTTTTTTCGCGGCTGACCGCTGACTAAGCTCTAAGCTCTAAGCTCTAAGCTCTAAGCTCTAAGCTCTGATCACCGACCGCTGAC
>CAVGZQ010000014.1:23318-24252 GCA_963633515.1 Bacteroidaceae bacterium | reverse complement strand
ACCGGTTTTGGGCTCGGCAGCCCGGCGCCTGTTTTCGGCGCGGGCAAACCTGCGGCAGCCGCGTCAGCTGAATTATAGGCGTCCGGAACATTTGTCGGATCGACGGCTTTCAGCGCTTCGGTCAAAATATCATCCGTCAGGGATAAATTCAGATCGAAGCCGCTCACATCGATTCCTTCCGAAGATTTGGCATCGGCGCCGCCGCCGTCGGATACGCTTTTTAAAAAATCAAATTCAGAACCCATTCCGTTTGCATCTGACATATGTGTAAACCGCTTCGAATATGAATTATCGGCAATAAAATTGCGCGCGGGACGCGCAAAACAAACCTTGACATGCCGTTCAATACTCCAAATTCCGTTTTTTAACAACAACGCGCGCAAATGATGGTAAAAGCACCGCCTGCTCCGTTTTCGCGTTCCGAAACGGCATTCGGAACGCGCGATAATCGGATATTGCGCCGCGCATCGCGCCGCGCAACCGCAAATCATCGAAATGCGAAGACGGCGATGCAATCGCCGCCGGGGAGAAATGCTCATATGGCAAAATGGCGGATTTCAAACAATGCGCAAACCGATCGCTGCGCAGATCGATACCGCGGCGATTGCGCGTTGCCCAAGCGATCGGCGTTTTATGCGCGGGGACTTGCGGCTGTCGCGGTTTGCGCGGGCTTATTGCCGGCAATCGGCGGCGTTTCGGGATGTTCGGCGAAGAAAAACGATAATGCCGCGCCGAAACGGCGCGAAATGCATGATGTCTATCCGACGCGCGCCGCCGAAACGTTCGGGCGCTTTTTGCCGATCATTCCCGCCGATTTCGATGCCGTTGCAATTGCGAGTTACGGATCGTCGGCGAACGCCGCCGAGCATTTTAAGTCGTACGGCTTTTTCGAAAAAAATGATGTCGAACGAACCTTTGCGGATCTCGGCGAACA
>CAVGZQ010000014.1:8036-23308 GCA_963633515.1 Bacteroidaceae bacterium | reverse complement strand
CCTCGATCCGTCTCGCCTTGAATATTATTTTGCAAATGGCATGGATACTGAGTCAGGATTTGCGGTTGGCTGGAGAGATGGCGAATTTTTTGCCATATTTGCCGTCGATGAACGCAATAAATTCCGTCAATGGATCGACACGGTTGCGAACGAAGAATTCGGACGTCCGACGTATCGCGACGCAAACTGCGGCGATAAACAATGCACCGGCATCGATGTGATGGATCGCGAATTTGCATGCTTTGCGTTCGACGATTCCGGCTATGCCGTTCTCTCGGCAAAGATTCCGAACCGCCCATCAAAACGTTCTGTTTGCGATGCGCTGACCGATATCGCGGCGCGCAAAATTCCGCCGATTCCCGAAAATATCGCGCAATCAGCGGCGGCAGCCCTGGGCGATGCGCCGATCGGCTTTTTGGCTGCGCCCGGAGCCTTTTTGCGGGTTATTCCGGGCGGCGCGCAAATTGCGCCCGCGGTCGGCGAATATGTCCGATATTTCGCTTTGGGCGCCGATCTTCAAGCCGATTTTGCCAAAGCCGACGTTACGGTGCTGTGGCAAGAGAATAAGAAAATCGGCGATGAGCCTGTCGGTTCGCTCATCGCGTCGCTCCCGCAAGGCAATCGATCGTTCGGTTCGCAATACCTTGCAACGCAGCCTTCGGCGCACATCGCCGCAAATATCGGCGGCGCGAATGCAGAAGCCCTTGTTTTGCCGTTTCTCGACGCGAAAACCCGAAAGCTTTACGACGATGTCAAGGGAAAGTTGACGCAACGATTGTTCAAAATCGACGTCTCCGAGCAAGTTATCCGAAATATCGGCGCCGTCATGGCGCTTTGGTACGGAAACAATCCCAAAAAGTTCCCTGCCGTCGGCATAGCCATGAAATCGCCCGAAAAATCCGATGCTTTTTTCTCAAAGCTCAATATCCTCAAACGCGCCATATCGTCCGATTCCGTCACCGTCGAAAACGAAAACGGCGTCCTTCGCGCCTCGATGGGCAACGCTCGGGCAGCCTACGCCGACGGTCTCCTGTCTTTCGCTCTCGGCGACGGCGATTATGCTGCGATTGCCCGCGTTTACAGCCGCGCTTCCGATGCGCATGACGGCGCCGATGACCAAAAGACGGGCAAATTGACGCAGGAATCCGCCGAAGCAGCCCCCGGCGGCAATGCCGCTCAAATTCCCCTCATCGAAGGGCGTTTCGACCTCGCCTTGCTCTCGGATTATTTCGCTCCGAACGCAAAACCCGTCTTCCGAATTGCAACGGCGCGTTCGTCGCAAGACGAACGGCAATTGACGGTTACGGTTCGGCTTGAACAATGAAAATTGTTAAAAATTCATATTCTTACACGGAATAATGCACATGATGCAATGTAATTTCTTTTTGAATATATTTTCTTCGGTCGGCGGCGGGCCGCATGCGCGTCTTGCAAAAGCGCTTCGCGATTTGGGCGCAGACGCAAAAGCGCGCGCGATTTTTACGCCCGAGTCCTATCGCGATCATTTCAAAAACGGCAGCATTTCCCGTCTGACGACGCGTTTGACATCATTTGCCCTGACGCCGGTTTCGGCGTTTGCCCAAGCGCTCCGGGCATCGTGCTGCGGCGCTGCCGCGCATCAAAAACCGATTGCCGTCGCGACGACAAATCCCTTCTTTTTGCCGCACTTTCTTGTCGCAACGCGCATGCTGCACCGATGCGCCGTCGTCGCGCTCATGTACGATCTCTACCCCGATGCGCTCGAAGCCGCCGGCATGAATAAGCCGTTGCTTTCAAAGCTCATGACGCAGGTCAATCGCGCCATGATCCGGCATGCCGACGGCGTTGTGCATATCGGGCAAAAACTGCGCGCCAACGCAGAGGCGCGCAGCGGCACCAATCCGAAAACGGCGACAATTCCGACCGGCGGCGATAAATCCGAATTTTCTGCGCTTCATAACGCATTGCCCCGAGAATTCGCCGATTGGGCGAAAGACAGAACGATTTTTTCTTATGTCGGGAATATGGGCCGAATGCACGATTGCGAAACGTTCAAAAACGCCATACCGCGTTTTATCGACGGTTTGGCGCCCGAAGAACGCGCAAAAGTCGGGTTTGTTTTTGCCGCAAGCGGTCCGGGCATCGACGAGCTTCGCGCCGCATGGGCAACGCGCCGGGACGATTGCATCCGCATTATCGATCCGTTGCCCGACGATGCGTGGGCCGATTTGCTCATGATCACCGATGTTGCGCTTGCGTCGCTTGCTCCGAATGCTTGCGCGGCGAGCATCCCGAGCAAAGTGCAAAGCGCCATGGCGGCCGGCTGCATTCCTTTGGCCGTGTGTCCGCGCGGCAGCGATTTGGCGCAACTCGTCCGATACGGATCGCCCGACGATTCGCCCGCCGGCGACGCGCAGCTGCCGTGCGGTCTCGCCGTCGATCCGGGCGATGTCGGCGCTTGCGAAGCGTGTTTCCGACGATTGGCGTTCGAAGATCGATCCGCCTTAAAAGAAGCCGTCACAAAAGCCGCCGACCGCCTCGATATGACGGCCGTTGCGCGACGATGGCGCGACTTTCTCGGCGATATCGCGCAAAATGCCCCGATCCCTTGGCGCGAGACGGCTTATCGCGCCGCAAAACGAAGCTTCGATTTTTGCGCCGCATTGGCCGGTCTCATCGTCTTGAGCCCCGTCATGGCCGCGACGGCAATCGGCGTTTATTGCGAGCTCGGATCGCCCGTCATCTTTTGTCAGCAACGCCCCGGACGCGGCGAAAAACCTTTTAACTTGTACAAATTCCGTTCGATGAAGCCGGTTCCCGGAAATGCCCCCGCCGATGCCGCAAAAGACGGCGAACGTCTTACGCCTTTCGGCAAAAAGATTCGCGCCCTCTCGCTCGATGAACTCCCGACCCTGTTTAACGTCCTCAAAGGCGATATGAGCCTCGTCGGTCCGCGCCCGCTCCTCATGTCCTATCTCCCGCGCTACAACGCCGAACAGCGAAAACGCCATCTCGTTCGGCCCGGCATTACCGGGCTCGCTCAAATAAACGGGCGAAACGCCCTGTCGTGGGAGGAAAAGTTTAAATACGATGTCGAGTATGCGGAAAATGCATCGATTTCGTTAGATATTCAAATTTTATTCAAAACGGTGCGCGTCGTGCTCAGCCGAAGCGGCATTGCGCACGCGAATTCCGAAACGATGCCCGAATTTATGGGCAGCGATCCCCTGTCCAATGCGTAAATCAGGAATGAATCATGCCGCATAATCTCTTGCTTTCATGCGCCGGACGCCGCGTCGAATTGCTCCGGATTTGGAAACGCGCGTTTCTCGAGCTAGGTCTCGATGCCCAAGTCGTTGCCGCCGACGCGCAGCCGTTTGCGCCGGCATTCATCTGCGCCGATCGCCGCGCGATTGTGCCCAAAGTCTGCGATGCAAACTTCGTCGATGCTATGCTCCGCGTTTGCGAACAAAATGCCGTGCGCTGGGTCATACCGACGATCGACACGGAATTGCCGATTTTGGCAGCCGCGCGGCAAACTTTTCTGTCTCATGGCATAGAAGTCATGGTTTCCGATCCCGAAACTGTCGCCATTGCAGGCGATAAGCGCCGATCGCACGATTGGTTTGCCGCCAACGGGTTTCCGACGTTTCGTCAGACCGACATTGCGACGGCATTGGCCGATCCGGATTGGGTTTATCCGTGTTTCGCAAAACCTGCGCGCGGTTCGCGATCGGTCGGCGCGCAACGCATCGCATCGCCCGGGGCTTTGCGTCTGCGCCAAGCCGAATACGGCGGAGACGATGTCGTCGAGTCGCTCGGCCGCGGATTCGAAGTCACCGCCGACGCTTGGATTTCGCCGAAAACCCGAAAATGTCTTTGCGTTGTGCCGCGCCGCCGTCTCGAAGTCCGCGACGGCGAAGTGTCGAAAGCCAAAACAATCGATGCGCCCGATATCGTCCGATGCGTCAAAGACGTCGCCGAGGCGCTCCCCGGGGCGCGCGGCGCGATTTGCGTCCAAATGTTTTACGAACCCGCCTCAAAAGATATCCGGCTCATGGAAATCAATCCGCGGTTTGGCGGCGGCTACCCCTTGACCGATGCCGCCGGTGCCAATTTTGCGCGATGGTTTCTCGAAGATTCTTTGGGCTTGCCGTCGACTGCATGCGAAAATTGGACCCGCGATCTCCTTATGTTGCGCTACGATCAGGCGTGCTATGTGCGCGGATAGGATTTGCGGGGCAGAGCTCGGCGACCGGTCGGATGCCTTCGAGGCGCTGCATTCAAACCGCAAGTATTTCGGCCGGCATCGCAAACAGGCATTGTCCGCATGCCGGATTTCGGACGCAAACCGGCAAAATCCGATGTTTTCGGGCTTCGATGAACCGATTTTATGCCGATAATCGGGTACGGTGCGGCGCGTGAAGCTTCGGCTTTTGCCCTGACGGGCAATGCGCCTTCGCTGCCGCGCTTTTGCCCGCAGGGCAATGCGCGCGGCTTGCCTGCCTATTTGCCCAAGCAAATACGGCAGGCTCGGCGCGGCTATGTTCTCGGGCTTTCAGCCCTGCGAGCATACGCTGCGCCAAGCGCGCTATGTTCTCGGGCTTTCGGCCCTGCGAGCATACGCGCGCTTTTTTCAAAAAAACGCCGCAACGCCGTTCGGATGCTGCGGCTGAAAAATCAAACACCGAAGCGCGCGGAATTAAGCGCGTTTGATGTAGCGCGCGTCGCGCGTGTCGATGACGAGCATCGTGTCTTGTTCGATGAAAAGCGGCACTTGGACTTCGAGACCGGTCTCGAGTTTGGCGCGTTTTGTTGCCGCCGTGACCGTGTCGCCTTTTATTGCCGGTTCGCACTCGACGACGCGCAGCGTCACCGAATTCGGGATCTGAAGACCGATCGGGTTGCCGTCGTGAAGCATAACCTGAACATCGTCGTTTTCGAGAATAAATTGCAATTCATAAGCAATGTCGTCGCCGCTCATGGCAAATTGCTCATACGTTTCTTTGTTCATGAAAACGTAGTTTTCTTTATTTTCGTTGTAAAGGTATTGGCAGGGCACGATTTCGAAATTGGGCACTTCGACGCGTTCGTCGGCTTTATACGTCTTTTGCAAGATTTGTTTCGTGCGGATGTTTTTGGCTTTCAGTTTGACAAGCGTTGCCCCGCCGCGCGCAGACGGCGTTTGGACGGTCGTTTCCAAGACGGTGAACGGATCGCCGTCCAGCAGTAAAAGCGAACCTTTTTTAAGATCGAGACTTGTCGGCATAATGCTCCTCGGGTGCGATAATCGAAAATGAAAAAAAAACGAAATATGCGCGCAAAAAACGGCGTTTTCGGCCGTTGCGCGCCGTCTGTTTCAATGTGTTCGTGCAACATGCGGTTATGCGGCGCTTTGACGCATCGGCGCAAATATGCCGCCTGCCGTTAATGTTTTGCGCAAGCCGCCGCAACGGCTTTTCGCTCCGCCGCAACCTTCTCCGACCGGGTCTTGCGAAGCGCTTTGTCGTAGTATGCAAGCGATGTTTCGCAATCGCCGCGTTCGCGTGCCATGACGGCGTATATGTATGCCTGCGTTGCATCGGGATGAATTGCGGGGGCATAGCCCCATGCATAAAATGGGGCACACCGCGCGCACAATAATGAAATACCGCAAAACAATGCAATGCCGAATAATCTTTTTGCATTTGAAAGAATCATTGCGCACGCTTTGCGTTTTCGGCCGATTGACGCGCGCGCCGCCGCGATTTGGCGTTGTTGCGCGAATTTTCGCCGCCGTTTTGATCGGTCAGCCGGCGCGCATTGCCGTTTTCGCTCCGGGCAGGCGGTTCGGGCATGTTGCCGTCTGCGCTCCAATCGGGCGGTTCGGGGCGGCTGCCGTTATCGCCCCAATCGGGCGGCTCGGGCATGTCGCCGTTTCCGTCCCAATCGGGCGGTTCGGGGCGGCTGCCGTTATCGCCCCAATCGGGCGGCTCGGGCATGTCGCCGTTTCCGTCCCAATCGGGCGGTTCGGGGCGGCTGCCGTTATCGCCCCAATCGGGCGGCTCGGGCATGTCGCCGTTTCCGTCCCAATCGGGCGGTTCGGGTCTGCTGCCGTTATCGCCCCAATCGGGCGGCGTCGGCGGCGCATCGTTTCCTGCGGAATCGGAATTGCGGCCCGGACGTCTGAAATTCGGCGGTCTGAAACCGTTGCGTTCCCACGGCGGTCTTTCGCCGTTTTCGATGCGCCGTTTCATTTCTTCGCGGCGGCGCTGCCGTTCGTCGGTTCGCGGCGCCGAAACTCTGAATTCGCGCTCGGCGACTTGATCCTCGGCGGCGGTCAAACCGCCGAAGACAGTCCCGTCGCCCTCTTCGCGCGCCGGTTTGATCGTAAGGGAAAACGGTTCGGCGGGGAGATCGTCGATGAGAAAGTATCCGTCGGAATCGGTCGTGACTTTGCGATTGTCTTTGTCGAGCGTAACGGTTGCGCGCGCCAAATTGTAGCCGCCTTCGGTCGATACGGCATGACCGCGGATCGCGCCGCCCGTTGTCATGCGAATCGAGATTTCGCGGACATCTCCGTGGCGAAGCGAAAACTCCTGCGTCGATGCCGTCCGTTCTTCGCCCGTTTTGCGGATTTCGATCCGATACAGCCCTTCGCTCAAATCGTTGATTTCAAACGACGATGACGCAAAACTCAGCCACGGCGTCGGCGCATCGTCGGACGATTTGGCGTCGGGTCTGAAATAAAAACGGTATTGCCCGCCGCTCATGGCGCTTTCGTCGCTGTTGAGCGCATGAGCGACGACGCGCGCAAACGGTTTGAGACGAAGCGTGACCGTATCGCCGGCTTGGGCGCGCTTTGTGACGATCGTAAGGCGATCGGCCGACTGCGCTTCGACCATAAACGGTCCGCCCTTAATCGATTTGAGCGCATGCGTCCCGTTGGCCAATATTTCGCTGTAGACGACATCGTCGGTCGCAATGTCGGTAATCTTGACATGCGTCTGAATCGGATCGCGGCCGGTGATGTTCTCAACGTTGAGCGTCATGCCCCATGCGCGGCGCAATGCGACCGAAAGCTCTTTGTTGGCGTTGCCCTTGAGCTGCATTTTGTATTGCTCGGCATGATAGCCGTCGGCAGAAACGCCGACGGCGATGTGCATCATGTCGAGCGGAATGAGGCGATAGGCGCCGTCTTTTCCCGTTTGCGCCGTCGCAAGCGTTGTGCCGTCGGCGCGCGATACGGTGATTTGCGCTCGGTAAATGGGCTGTTTCGATGTCGCGTCGATGACTTGCCCGAAGAGCGAAACGCCGTCGCGCAGCGGAATATCGCCCATATCGAGCGATACCCCCGATTTCAGGACGATATTGTCGAGGTTGAGGCTTGCAAAATCGTCGGCGGAAATGCCCAGCGATGCAATGCCGGCATAGGCGCCGTCTATCGCAAAGCTCCCGTCTTTGTCGGTTTGAACGGTTTTGTATTCGTAATCGCCGGCGCCCGAGGCGTCTTTTTTGTAGCGCAAACTGACTTGGGCCGATATCCCGGCCCGGCCGGCTGCAACGCGTCCGTGAACTTTTGCCGGCGGCCACAGACGAAGTTTGGCATTGACGTATTGCGTGCCGCCGTCGATGGCAACGGGGCGTCCGCCGTCGTCTTTGCCGCGGCTGACGTAACCGTCTGCCGCCGCCGTCACGACATAAGAACCGTCGGGGAGCGCAAGCGAAAATTTCCCCGATTTGTCGCTCTCGGCCGTTTCGGCGACGGTTTTGCCGTCGGGCAGAGATGCCGCAATCCGCGCATTTGCCAGCGGCTTTTCCGTCAAGCCGTTGACGACAATTCCGCTGAAACCGCCCGGCTGTGTATATTCTTCGGCGGCATCGGGCGGCTTGAGCAAGCCATACCCTGCGGCGGCAATCCCGATGCCGCCGACGGCGATAACCGACGATAGAATGAATGCCTTTTTTATACGCATAAATAAGCCTTGGTCATGCGTTCCGTGTTCCGCATCGATTGACCGAATGATATGCGCCCCGAGAGCAGACCGATTCATTGCTCAATTCCTCGCGCATCGCTTGACCTTATGCGTTATTATCCGCAAAAAACGCAAATCAATTCCGTTTTTTGAATGAACCGCCCGTGCAAAACGGGCGCATTGACGCTTTGTCGCGGGCAAAGCGCGGACGAACGTTTTTTCGGTTGAAACGCGAAGCGGAAAAAAACTAAATAGGACAGTTATCTTTTTGATCGGCGCCGTTTTGAGACGCCTAAGGGGTAGAATATGGGACATCATTCAATCGTCATAGCCTGCCGCGACGCGTCAGACGGCGATCGCATCCGCAAAACGCTGGGCGAAGCTTCGCTGCCGGTCTATTGCAAATCGGCGCCGGTTCTGGCTCAAATCGAGACGGCGCCCGATGCGTATGTCGTCGCGACGCCGTTGCTTCTCGACGAAAATATCGTCGGGCTTTTGACGAAAATGGCGATTCTTCAGCCGATGTATGCTGCCGTATATGCCGATCAATGCGACGGCGCGCTGAATATTTTGCGGTTTTACGGATGCGGGGCGTTCGGCGTTTTGGGCAGCGGCGAACTCGATTTGTTGCCGGCGCTGATGTCGCCCGATCGTGCCGTCGTCGATAATCTCGTCATGCCGCCTTTCTTCATCGACGACGATGTCTCGAATTTGAAAGAACCGCCGCTCAATTCGGCGCAAACGCTCCATGTGACTTTTTTGGGCGCGCAGGCGCTTATGTCGTTTTCCAATGCCGTGCTCAACATCGAAGCGTCGACGCTGATGTCGTTTGCCTGTCGCGCGCCCCAAAATGCATGGGCCTGCGAGAGCCTTGCAAAGGCATTGTCGCTCGGCACGGGATGGGGATGCCAAACGCGCCCGACGATTGCCGGCGGATCGGTTGCGCTGTGCAAAAATATCGCCGAGCTGTCGTCTCTCGAGCCTTCCGGACAGCATTTTGTCGTGTGTCACGGTTATATTTCCGACGAAGAGCGCGCATTTTTGGATCGGCTGCCGCCCGGGGCGCGGCTGTTCGTTGCTTCCAACGAAGGATACCTCGAGCAATGCCCCGACAGCGGCGCGTCGACGTTCGACCCCGAACGCCTGTGGGATATTTTCATCTCGGCGCTTTATCCGGCTTAAGGCTGCGCGCCGGTCGCCGCGCGGACGCTGCCCGGCGCGCATCGTTGCAGCCGTTTAGCCGCGCGCGCGCTTATTTTCGGATAAAAGGCGAATATCGATGATTTCGGGCGGCACGCCCGCGCGGACAGGCGGTCCCCAGTACCCCGTGCCGCAGCTGACATAGACGGCTTTTTCGCCGTTTTTTCCGGTCCGATACAGACCGCGCGCATAGCGATGAATGGCGCCGATGAGATAGTTCATGGGCCAAAATTGCCCGCCGTGCGTGTGTCCGATCAAGACGAGATCGGCGCCTGCCGCCAAACTGCGATCGACCGATGCCGGCTGGTGCGCGAGCATAATTTTGAAGATGTTCGGGGCGATTCCCGAAAGCGCTTTTTCGGGATCGGATTTCCAATTCCCGCGCCGATCGCCGCGCGCATCGATTGCTCCGGCTATCGCAAGCGGCGCGCCGTTGATGCTGAGAATGCGCCGATCGTTGCCGAGATGGACGATGCCCAAAGATTCGGCTTTTTTGATCCATCCGCGCGCATCCCACATGTGATCGTGGTTGCCCGTGACGAAATACGTGCCGTATTTTGCATGAAAATCGCGCATCGGGTCGATCCATGAACCGATGACATCGGCAAAGCCGTCGGCCAAATCGCCCGTAATGACGATGATATCGGGATTGAGCGCATTCGTTTCGCGCACGATGTCGGCGATATTTTCGCGATACATCGTATTGCCGACGTGAATGTCGGAGAGGTGCGCAATTTTCAATCCGCTGAGGGCTTCGGGGAGATTGCCGAATGCGATGTCGACGCGCCGTATGACGCGGCGGCCGCGCGCATCCCAAACGACGGGCATCATGCATGCCAGCGCCGCGCCGACCGTCGCCGCCTGTTTGGCGCGTTCGAGAAAAAGCCGCCGGCTCTCGTCGATTTCGCCGCCGCGCATTGCCCCGGCGGCGGAGGCGTTTGGCGGCGCCGGGCGGCTTTTTTTGCGGGCGGCGTCCGACAGCCATGCGCAAAAACGCGCGCCGCAAACGAGAACGCCGCGCAAAAACAGACATGCCGCAAGCGCCCACACAAAAGCCATCAGGTAATACGGCCAGCCGCCCCAAACATCGAAATGCAGCATTTGGGCGCGGTCTCGGTTTCGCGCAATCAGCAATGCGGCCGGCGTTGCGGCTCCGGCCAAAAGCACCATCGCAAACGCCGCCGCGCCAAAAATGATGTTATAACGGCGGCGGAGTTTGAGCGGTTTCACGATGCGCGCATAAAAAATAACGGCTATCGGGAATGCAATGCTCAAAAACATCAACACAAAAAAGAACATTTGCCGCGCCGTCATCTTTTTGCTCCGTCAAATCTGCGCAAAACGGCGAAATTGCCTGCGCTATGCATTGCGCAGCCGTTGCGCCCGCGCATAAACGCGCGCATCTTCGGCAATGATTCCCAAAACCCGATAATTTTTTTCGATCGTCTCGCGCGCCCGATTCCAATCGTTTTGCGCAACAAGACACGCAACTTGCGCGCCGTTGTCGGTCCAAGGGCGCGCGATTTCGAGCCAATCCATAATCGGCGCGAATGCCTTCGAAATCGCAAAATCTATCGGCGGCAAATGCGCATGGGCGACTTTTTCGCGCAACACGGTTACCCCCGAAAACCCCAGCTCGCGGCAGACGCATTGCAAAAAGGCATAGCGCTTCGTGCGCGGTTCGATCAGATAAAACGCGGCCGGATTGTCGATAATCTGAAGCGGAATAGCGGGGAATCCCGCGCCCGACCCGACATCGGCGCATGCGCCGGGCAATCGTCCCGTGCGCAATATCTGCAACGAATCGATAATGAGCGAATCGACGATTTCCTGCGCCGTCGCGCAACCCGTCAAATTCGTCCGCTTTTGATAATGCAGCAACAGATCGATGTATATGCCGAAACGATCAAGCGCCTGCGCCATATCGGCGCAATAGATGCCGTATCGGCCGCGCCACTCCGAAATCGCGCGCAATTCGCGTTCATAACGCATAAGATGCAAAAACCGCTTTTTTATTTTTAATCGCAAAAGCCGAAAAACGCCGCCCGCGCACGCCGCCGCCGGCGGCGGCACGCGCCAAAACGCCGGCAATCTGTTGCCGGCGCTGACCGCTATTCTTCGCTGTATTTATCGGCCGAAACCGTCGTATCGTCATAGAGCGAGTAGCCGTAAATCGCGATATCGTACACGCCCGAAATAAAACTGACGGGAAAAGCATCGACTTCGATGACGCAACCTTCGCCGTCGGGGCGAATCATCGCCATGTGATGTTCGTTGCGAAGCCCGAAGATGATTTGATAATCGCCGTTTTGCTGTTTGCTCAGTCCCATGGGCAAGAAGCCGCTGAGCGGATCGCCTTTTTCGAACATCGTTTTGAGCTTGCCGACGACTTTTCCGAACGGGTCGGCGATGCGGTAAATATGTTTGGCGCCGCTGCCCGCGCCCGTCGTTTCGATGCGCAAAACCTTAAACGGCATGTCCATGAAAGGCTGCCCGATGTCGGAAAAATCGTACGATTGGACGGGCTGAGCCCAAGCCGGCGCAGCACACGATACGGCGCCCAAAACGAGCGCAATCCGCAAAAAATGTTTCATAGCGTGGATATCTCCGGTAAAGCGCCGCAAAATGCTAAAATATCGCATATTTCTTTTGCGTTCCCATCGGCACGATAATCGTGTCGACGACGGCGCGCTCCAAAATATTCGTCGCCGTCGCTTCGGCGCCCATCCGGGCGTTGAACGCTTTGTGGTTTTCTTCCATGTTGTCTTTGAGGACATCGAAAAGATTGTCGTTTTCCAAACCGGCATCGATCGTGTCTTTCATGTAGACCATCGTGTCGGATGCCATCGCCTTGGCCAATCGTTCGCAACGCGCTTTATCAAATGCCATATCAGCTCCTAATGCCGGGAATCTGCCGGTCGGGCGGGATGCCGGCCGCAATCGGAAAAATCGGAAAAATCGGAAAAATCAGAAAAATCTGACAAATCCTGCGAATTTTTGCGGGTTTTGGACGTTTTGTCAACACAATATATCGTTTCGGCGCGGTCGAATCGCGCAATATCCGCAAGATGCCGTTTCTTCGGGCATGGAATTCAAAAAAAAGCGCGGCGCATGCTCGCAGCGGCTGAAAGCCCGAGAACACAGCCGCGCCTGCCTGCCGCATTTGCGTCCTGCCGGCCGTTTCGGCAGGCGGGCGCAAAAAGGCAGGCTGCGAAGGCGCATTGCGCAACGCGCAAAAGCCGAAGCCGCGAAGGCGTATTGCGCAACGCGCAAAAGCCGAAGCCGCGAAGGCGTATTGCGGCTTTTGCCGCAATAGCCGGAGCCGAGAGCCCGTCGGGGCGCGCCCGTGCCCCGGCGGCATCGCGCCGAAAAAAAATAATTGTCTTCCGATCAGTAAGCCGTTTTTTCGAGTTCGCGGATTTCCGCATGCATTTTGAGGTAGGCCTGATAGCGGAAGGCGGCCAGTTCGTCGTTTTCGACGGCTTCGCGCACCGCGCACGCGGGTTCGTGGGTGTGGCTGCATGGCTGAAAACGGCATTGCTTCGAATAAGATTCGAATTCGGGAAAACATGAGCTAAGTTCCTGCGAAGGGATGCCTGTAATTCCGAATTCCCGCACGCCCGGCGTGTCGATGACGAAGCCGCCTTCTTCGAACGGCAAGAGCCGCGACGCTGTCGTCGTATGGCGGCCGCGCTGCGACTGCGCGCTCAGCTCCCCGGTGGCAAGCCGCGCCTCGGGGAAGAGTTCGTTGAGAAGCGACGATTTGCCCACGCCGCTGTGACCCAAAAACGCCGACGAACGGCCGCGCAGCGTTTCTTTTATGTCTTCGAGCGCGATTTTTTCTTTCGCCGACGCCATGATGCAGCGATAGCCGAGCGCCTCGTAGAGCCTGACATAGAGCAGGTCGATTTCCTGCGCCAGCTCCCACTTGTTGACGATGATGAGCGTGTCGAGTTTCCAATGGCGCGCGCAAACCAAATACCGATCGATGAGCCCGGGTTTGAGCGGCGGCGCTCCGACGCTGGCGACAACGGCGAGCGTATCGAGATTGGCGACGAGTCGCTTGGCGCGTCTGCCGCCCGGTTCGAGCCGTTCGACGAGACTTTTCCGGGGTTCGATGCCGCAAATCACCCCTTGATAATCGCGGTTTCGGACGACTTCGGAGTGGATCGAAAACGTGACGCGGTCGCCGGGCACGGGCTTGCCTTGGGCGTATTTTTTCCCCGACAGCGAGCATGCGTACGGCTTTTCGGCGGCAATCCGTCCGCCGTCCGTTCGGCAAACGAACACGACCGGTCCCAATACTTCGACGATAATTCCCTTTTCCATAACGTTACGATGCGCTCCGTCGGGTTAAAAAACGGGATTCGCCGCGGGGGCGGCAGAATAGCGCCGTTTCTTTTTGCCGGACGGCGAAAAACACTTGCTTTTGCCGCCTATCGGTAGATTTCCGTTGCTTTTTCCGCGGTCCAGAGTCCGCCGCCTTCATACTTTTCGCCGTACCCCCATTTGCCCTGCGCCGAGAGCCCGTCGTCGGAAATGACGAGATACGCTTTGCCCGAAACTTCGCGCCGCCCGACCTGAAAATCGCCGTATTGAACCCAGGAGAAGATAAACACGCCGCCTTCGACGCGCCCCTCGACCGAACCGCCCGTTTTGAAATCGAATTCGCCGCGCGTGTAACCGTCGGGTTTTTGCGTCAGCTTCATCTCGCCGAAATTCGAGCGCCAAAGCCCCGAAAACGACGCCCCGGCAGGCATGGATCGGACGGGAATAGCCGTCGCGGCGCTCCCGCAGCCGATAGCGCCGATCGCCGAACACCCCAAAACAACCGCCAATGCCAACGTCTTTATCTTCATGACGACCTCCCTGAAATGCATAAAATTCGCGCGCCGAAGGCGCCGAAACGTTTTATTCGCACAAAAACCGCCGATATTGCACGCTTTATTTTGTTTTGCCTCTCGGCCGTCCTTTTGCGCCCGGGGGCGCAATGCGTCCGGCGGCTTCGGCTATTTCGCCCCGGAGGGGCTCAATACGCCTTCGCTGCCGCGCTTTTGCCCGCAGGGCAATACGCGCGGCCGGCCCTGCCTGCCTGCCGGCCGGGCAGGGCCGCGCGGCTATGTTCGCCCTGCCGGCGGCAGGTGCGAGCATACGCCGCGCTTTTATTATGATTTATTTGCCTGCCGCGTTTGTTTTTTCTTCGGCGGCGTCGGGATCGCAGCCGGGGGTTGCGTCATCGGCAGGATTTTCGCCGTCGGTTTCTTCGGCGGCGGTGTCGGGTTCGGCTTCGATTCCGGCGCAATCGGCGCCGGCGGGATCGCCGCCGAACGACGGAATCCGGCTCCAATCGCCGCCGTTCGCTTTCAATGCGCCGATGAGCGTTTCCATCTGAATTTTCGGCATGTGCGGAGAAATCATGTAATCGCGGGCAAATGTCGCATTTTCGAGCGATATGTCGACTCTGGGCAGAATTTTATTTCCGAAAACGATGTAGGTGGGCAACAAATTGTGATTGAAATGCTGTCCTTTGGCGCCGTCGACGAGATGCGAATCGATATAGGGCGGGCTGTTTTTGTAGAGATTGACGAAGGTGAGGGTTTTGGGGGCGACGCCGTCGTTTTGCCGCACGGGGCGCGGACCGCCGCCGAGCGCCCCGGCATGCAAATAAATGACGCCGTTGAGCGCGGCGGGAAAATACGCCTGCTGATGGCCGTTTATGACGAGCTGCGCGCGGGATTTCGAAAACAGCGGTTCCAAACGGGCGTCGCGAAGGATTTCCGTCGGTTTTATCGTCGTAATCGGGAACAGCGGCACGTGGAAAAAGACGACGGGGCGGTTCGGCGTCGGATTGTCCGCGAGCTGTTTTTCGAGCCACGCGTATTGTTCGGCGTCGATGGGATCGAGGGTCGTGGCGTCGAGCGCAACGAAAAAGACGTCTTTGAAAACAAACGAGTAGTACAGCGGATAGCGCGAATCGTCGACGTAGGGCAGGTCGGGTTTGCGCCGAGTCCATTCGTCGATGTAGATTTCGCGCTCTTTTGCATACCGTTCGTAGCCCGAGGCATCGTGGTTGCCGGGGATTTGCGCCATCGGAATATTCGCGTCGATGAGGCGCTGCGTGACGGCGGCATGGAACCC
>CAVGZQ010000014.1:3986-7896 GCA_963633515.1 Bacteroidaceae bacterium | reverse complement strand
TTGTTTTTCTGTCCGGCGACCATGTCGCCGGCGTTGATGACGATATCGGGGCGCTCTTCGATAATCGTATCGATTGCTTTGACGACTTCGGCATCGTACCGGTCGGAGCCGTAGCGCCCGTTCATGTCGGAAATGACGGCCAGGCGCAAAAGCGGGGTTTCGTCGGGTTTGCGGGTGACGTCGGGCAGGACGTCGGGGGCGGTTTGATCCGCCGGCGCCGCTTTTGCGTCCGAGCGGCGGGCGTCGGATGCCGTCTGTTCGGCATGCGCGCCGGTTTCGGCCGCATTTTGACGCGCCGCGCAGCCCGGCGCGGCACATGACAAAAGCGCCCAAACCGCCGAAACCGCCGTCATGCGCATGAAGCGCGAAATAGGATCGAATGGCCGTGTTTTTTTCGTATTTTCCATGTCAAGCCCCGCCGATTGCGCGAATCGCTTTGTTTATGCCTGTTCGGTTCGGATATTTCCTTTGCCGTCGGTGCCCAGGATGCGCACCGAAACGATATCGCCCGGCTTGTATTTGTCTTCGATGCATTGATTGTCGCCCGATTCGGTTCGGAAATCGCGGAAATGAAGCGATGCCTCGGTTCCGGGCATGAGTTCGACGCGGACAAACGGCGCTTTGACGGCCAAAACATAGGCCCGGACGATGTCGCCGACGGCAAGGCGGCGATTTTTTGCCAAAATCGCATTTTTTGCCGCGCAGATGCCTGCGGGATCGATCCCGGAAATGCGCACGGTTCCGTCGTCGCCGATATCGATTTGGGTTTGGGTTTGTTCCATGAGCTCGCGGATATTAGCGCCGCCGCTGCCGATAATGTCGCCGATGATTGCTTTTCGCACGCGCGCGATTTCGATTTTCGGCGCGTTTTCGGCGATATTTTTGCGCGGCGCGGGAATCGTTCCGAGAATGAAGTCCAAAATATAATGACGCGCGCGTTTGGCGTGTTCGAGCGCTTCGCGCAGGGTTTCGCGGGACAATCCGTCGATTTTCAGATCCATTTGAAGCGCGGTGACGCCGTTTTTCGTGCCGCAGACTTTAAAATCCATATCGCCCAGATGGTCTTCGTCGCCGACGATATCGGTCAAAATGGCATGTCGTCCGCGTTCGCAGATAAGCCCCATGGCAATGCCCGTGACGGGGGCTTTGACGGGGACGCCGGCATCCATCAAAGCCATGCACCCGGCGCAGACCGTTGCCATCGACGACGAACCGTCGCTGGACAAAATATCGCTCACGACGCGAATGGCATAGGGAAACTCCGATTGCGGGGGGATAACGGCCGACAGGGCGCGCCGGGCCAGCATGCCGTGCCCGATTTCGCGCCGCCCCGGCGCGCGCTGACTCTTGGCTTCGCCCACCGAATAGGGCGGAAAATTGTAGTGAAGAAAAAATGCGTCGCTTTTTGCGCCGAACATGTTTTCGCTTCGCAGCGCGTCGCGCGCGCTGCCCAAAGTGCACGTCGCAAGCGCTTGCGTCAGACCGCGCGCAAAAAACGCCGAACCGTGCGCGCCGGGCAATGGGTGCGCGGCGCATTGAAGCGGACGGACTTGATCGAGTTTTCGTCCGTCGAACCGTTGCCCGTTCAAGATCATCGACCGCGCGGCATCGCGCGCGGCAGCTTCGAATTTGTCGTTCCATCGGGTTTTTGAGCATTCTGTCGAATTTTCTTCGGCATATTGCGCGACTTTTGAAAACAAATCTTGTTTGAGCGCTTCGAGCGCTTTGGCGCGATCGCGCTTGTCGGCTTGGCGCAAAGCGGCCGAAATATCGGGGATCATGGCTTCGAGGGCGTCGCAGAGCGGCTGCGGATCGGGCGGCAATGCGAGCAGCGGCATTTTGTTTTTCCCGCATTTGAGTGCAAAACGGCGCTGCGCTTCGATAATCGGGCGCGCCGCCGATTCGGCAAAGTCGATGCATGCGACGAGTTCGTCTTCGGTCGCTTCTTGCGCGCCGCCCTCGGTCATGATGATTCCTTCGGGCGAAACGGCGATGACGAAATTCATATCATTTCCATCCGTTTCTTCTTGCGAAGGGAATGCGATGAATTCGCCATTTTTTCGAATAATGCGCAATCCTGCGACGGGGCCGTCCCAAGGGATATCGCCGATCGCGAGCGCCAGGCTTGCGGCATTTAAGGCAGCCGTCGGCATGTCGATCGTTTCGTCGCCCGAAAAAACCATGACGGTGACGACGGTTTCGCGTTTGTATTCTTTCGGGAAGAGCGGGCGCAAACTCCTGTCGATGAGACGGCTCGAGAGCGTTTCGGCGTCGGTGCTTCGGGTTTCGCGCCTTCCGGGGGCGGCGGGGATATGGCCTGCGCCGGCGTGCCGTTCGCGGAATTCGACCGTAAGCGGGAAAAAGTCTTGATCGGGATTCTCGGCGCCGGCGACGGCGGCGGCCAATATGACGGCCTTGCCGACGCGCAAAACAACCGAAGCGTTCGTTTGGGGCGCCCATACTCCGGTTTCGAATTCAAAATCGCGTTTTCCGATCGTCACATTCAGCGTCTGTTTCATGCGTTGTCCCGTTATTCGGCATTAAACCGTAAAAATATCCTTGCGCATGCCGATTTGCCCAAGATTGGAAGCGGTATATCATATCGGACGGCGAAAAAAATGCGATTATCGGGGATATCGGCGATATTGCGCGCGGCCGTCGTGCGCGCGCCGGGCGAATTATCGGGCAGAATTGCTAAATGCGCTTTTTTTGTGTTAATGACGGCGCGGCAATTTTTTATCGGAATTTGCCCGGGCGGATCGTCTTTGCGGCGCGCCGGCCGCGAACGGGCGCATGCGCCGCTTACATCAACCGAATTTGGGGATATGCAGAAGGTATGCTGATCGATATTTTTACGTACAGCGCGGCGACGCTTGGCGGAGCATTTGAATTGGGTGAACTCATCGGGGCGGCGCGCGCGGCGCATCTCGATGCGATAGCGGTAACCGATCGGGCGGCGAGCGCGCATGCGCGGGCATATGCCGAAACGGCGCGCCGCGCGGGGTATCCGGTTTTCGTCGGTTTGGAGATCGAGACGCAGATCGGGCGCGTGACGGTGTATCCGGCGCAAATCGACGATGCATTCGTTTCGGAATCGTGGCGGGAGTTGGGCGAATGCCCGAGCGCCGAAGCCGTATTGGATTATTTTCATGCGCGCGGCGCGGCCGTTGCCGCGCGCGATGCGTACAACGGCGACGGCGGGATGAAAGATCGCGTTTACAGCGTCAAAGACAGCCGCGGACGCGGTTTTGACTGCATCGATACGCTGTCGGCGGACCGGCGCAAGATCGATAACGAATTGTGCATCGAGGCGCAAAAAGTCATGGGCGTGGGCGGCTGTGCGGGGTCGGGCGTTTTGGACGATTTGTCGGACATCGGCAGCTGCGCCACGCTTTTTGCCGACGCGATAACCGATCAGGCGTCTTTCGTTGCGGCGCTGCGCGGCGCATTGCATTGGGCAGCGGCCCTGCGAGATTTGGGGCGGGCATGTCCGATGGGCGTGCCGCCGCGCTATGAAGAAGAAAGCGAACGCGGCGGCGGCGAACGCCGACGCAGAGACGACGGGCGGCGAAACGACCGTCCGGATCGCGGCGAACGCCGCGGCGGGCGTCCGTTTCGCCGGCATTCGGAGCATAACGGGCGGCGGCGGCCGTAATTCGGCCGAACGAAGCAATCCCGATGCGGCTTCGGCATATACCGCCGCGCCGGGGCGCGAACAACGCGGCAAGTTTTGCTTGCGTAAAATGCGAAATTACGCAAATATGCACACCGCTTTCGTGATTGAACGATGCGTTGGCGACGGATGCCGCAAACTGCAACAAAGACACCATGAAATTTGGAGGGTCAGATGAATAAAGGCTTGATTTTTGCGATGCTCGCGATTGCGTGCATGTCGTTTTCTTTTATGGGC
>CAVGZQ010000014.1:0-3976 GCA_963633515.1 Bacteroidaceae bacterium | reverse complement strand
CGACCGAAACGGGAAAATGCTCGGTCGATCGTCAATGGGTTGCGCCCAAACAAGATCCGACGACCGGCGAATGGAAAGAAGGTTACTGCGAATGGCTTCCGGGCAAAGCCGGTTAATCGTTCGCGTTTAATTTTTTGCAGCGAAGCGGTCGGATGCGGCCGCTTTTTTTCTTCGATTTTTACATGAAACCGACAGTGAGGAAACTTCCGATTATGCGTAAACCCCTTGGAGTATTCGGCATTTTGGCGATTTTGGCGTTATCGGGATGCGCGCAGCAATGCCCCGAGTGCACGTGCGAAACCGGCAACGATAACACGGTATGCGGCGCGGCGGCTGCGGGCGCTGAAGCGGCGGCCGACGTCAAAGGCGATGCGACGCCCGTCGCGCCCGGCGGCGAAACGATTGCTTTGCCCAAGCCCGTTGCCGTCGCCGCGACGCTGACGAAGGCATTGGAAGATCGGCGAAGCATCCGCGCCTATGCCGAAGATATGATTTCGGTTCAGGATTTGTCGAATTTGCTTTGGTCGGCCAACGGCATTAACCGCGAAAACGGCAAACGCACCGCGCCGAGCGCGCGCAATCTGCAGAGCGTGTCGATTTACGTCGCTTTCGAGCAAGGCGCTTATCTTTACGATTTCAAGGCGCATCAATTGACGAAAGTCACCGACGCGGACGTTCGAGCGGTTAAAGAAGCGCCGATCGAACTCATATTTTCGTCGAATTTGGCCGTCAAAGAAGATACTCCGGAAAATCGCGAGTTTACGGCATTGCTGCGCGGGATCGACTCGGGCGCGGCATCGGAAAATGCCGCGCTCTATTGCGCCGCCGCCGGTCTGGCGACGGTCATCCGCATGTATCATCAGCCCGAGCCCGAAAAAGCTTCGGCATTGAAACTGACCGAAAACGAACATCTGCTTTTCAATATGGCCGTGGGCTACGAAAAGAAATAACGGCGTTTGTCCGGCGCCCCCGCGGGGGGCTTTGCTCCCCTTTTTTTTGTTTTTTTCGGGCAAACGCGCAATCGGCGCGAATCCGTCCGCAAGCAAGCCAAACGGCTTAGCGGGCGGCGAAGCCGCAAGCGCAGCCGTATTGAGCGCCGCCGCCCCGGGCAGGGGCGCAAGCGAAATAGGCGAAGCCGCCGCCGTATGGGCTTGCCCCATAGGCGGCGAAAAAACAAAGCGCAGCCGTATTGAGCGCCGCCGCCCCCAATGCGGGGCGCAAGCGAAATAGGCGAAGCCGCCGCCGTATGGGCTTGCCCCATAGGCGGCGAAAAAAAATCAAGACTTTGCGGAATTGGCGAATTTTCTTCGCGCAAAGAGCGATAATGCGGCAATGAGTGCGGCAAATGCTATAGAATGAGGGGTTTTGCGCGCGGCAGACGGCGCGGCAGAGCATCCGTCGGCAGGGGGGCGTTCGTCCATGGCGAACGGCGGAGCTTCGAAGAAGCCGTCGGCAAATTTGCACGTCAGCGCGTAACGCGGGTAAATCGTTGCCACGGCGTCGATATCGTCGTCGTCGAGGGTTGTGAGCGACGTGTCGCCGGCGCTTGCGTAGGCGGCCATTGTTGCGGACGAAACGTCGGAATGGGCGAGCCCGAAGGCGTGGCCGATTTCGTGCGTCAGGGTGTTTCGGAGATCGACGACATCGTTTCCGTCGCGCTCGACGATTCCGAATTTCCACCGGGCCGTGTTGATTTCGATGTCGGCATCGTAAATCATGCCGGTGCGCTTGTTTTGCGTGACCGTGGTGAGCGCCATGATGGCGCGCGATTCGTTCCATTCGTCGTCGCGAAAAACGATGATATTGGCGTTGCGGTCGGTGTATGGATTGAATCCGATGCGCGTTTCGTCGGTTAACCCGGAATAATGAGCGACAAGAGACGACTTTTGCGGGATATTCCACGTTTCAATCGCATCTTGCGTGATTTTTATCACATCGTCGAGATTGGGGATGTCGGCGGTGCCGTTTTGGTTGAGATGAAACGCGACGCACGGCGTGTTCCAATGCGTCGGCTGCGGCGTTTCGCCTTCTTCGCAAGCGGCCGATTCGCCGCCGCATGTCGTCGTTTGAATCCAAGCGCGGGCGGGGGCGGGGAGAGCGATCGCAAGAACCGAGACGGATAAAAGGGTTAAGCGTTTCATGGGGTGCCTTTTGCGACGGCGGTTTTGATCTTTGCGATGAGTTCATCGGGGGTTTGCGCCGCATCGAAGGCAGAGTTGCGCGATTTCGCGGCGCGTTTGAAAGACAGCGATGGCCGATCGGCGCAAACGGGACCGGAATCGCGAGCGGCGGTTTTTTGCGGCTTCGCGGTTTTGTCCGATTCGTCTCGGGCGATTTCGGGCGGATCGGCGACGAACGCGCCTTGCGCCATGCCCAAAAGCATGGGGCATTGATAGCGCGGCACATACTCGAGAAATGCGATGATTTCCTGCCCGACTCTGAGCGTCGGTTCGCCGTGAACAATCTGCTTAATATCGCCGATTTCTCCGCCGCGAATGCAGAATGTATATGTTTTTGGCGAATTATCATCGCGTTTGAGCCATTCGATCACGTTTACGCCGACGGCTGTGACGATCGCGCCGCCGATCCTTTGCTGCGGCGTCATCGAAACGATTTCGGCATGGCAAATTTCCGAAGAAAATTCGACGAGCTGATTGTCGGAGAGCTCGGCAAGGCGCGTTGCGTGCGCGGGCTGAGCGGGAAAAAAAACTGCCGAAATCGGCAAACCCAATGATGCGGCGAACGATGCCCGCCGCAAAAAACGAAAGATTGATTTCATGATCCGATTGCTGCGATTGAAATAAAGACGGATGAGACAGCCGGGAGCATCGAAAATCCCCCCCCGACGGCCGGCGCAAAGCATCATAGCGGATTTGCGAAAAAAAATCGGGGAAATTGCCAAAAACGATTGCCGAAAGGCTCGCGGGGGGGGGAGCCGAAAGCGCACGGCAAAAAAGCCGCGATTCGATGATGTTCAAAATCGGGCAGAAACGAAAGAACTGTGCTAGAAATGCGGGAGAAGCGGCGGGAATCGGCGCATTGTGATGCGATTTTTTTTCTGTATTTGCCGGAGAATTGAACATTATGCATCGTTTTGGATACGGTTTCTTATTATTCGCAATATGTTGCGTTTTGAGCGGCTGCCGCGCGGCTTCGGACAAAGCCGCGCCGATGAGCGCGAAAGACGAGGCGCGGTATGCGGCGGCGATCGAAGCGAGCGACGGGCGCGGCTATGAGATTATAGGGGATGGGGAGATGCTGACGACGGATGTGCATACGGGCAAACTCGTCGTGCGGCGCGTCCCCGAGGCATCGTCTCTGTCGGAAATCGGCGCACCGGCGCAGGAATCGGCGCAAACCGGCGCCGTCGCGCAAGCTGTTGCGATAAGCGGCGGCGGACGGACGTTTGACGTAGAAGCATCGGTTTATGATGCGTTTTTCGAACAAAGTCCTGCCGCCGTGTTATCGCGTTTTGCGCTCGATCCTATCCAAGACGGCACCAATCTTTTGGGCTACCGCATTGCGGAAATCCGCGCGCTGCCCGAAGGCATCGATCTGAAAACCGGCGATATCATCGTCGGGATAGACGGCAAAATTCCCAAAACGCCCGATGCATATTTCGAAGCCTGGCAGCGCGCCAAAGCGGCGGGTTCGTGCGCAGTGAACGTTCAGCGCGACATGATGCGGTTTGATTTGCGATGGCAGGCGCGCCGGCCGGCGCAATGATTTGCGCCGGCAATAAACGCCGAAACGGCGCGAAAAAAGCGCCGGACGGCGTCAATAGCCCCTGAAAAACAAAAAACGGCGTCCCGAAAATCCGGACGGCGGCCGCGGGGCGATCGGGCGCGTGTTCCGATAAAGCGCAAAAAAAACGATGTTCGGAAAAAACGGACGCCGTCCGCGGGGCGATCGAAAAATTCATCCGATAAAGCGCAAAAAAAACGATGTTCGGAAAAAACGGACGCCGTCCGCGGGG
>CAVGZQ010000013.1:0-25360 GCA_963633515.1 Bacteroidaceae bacterium | reverse complement strand
GTTTGATGCAGATGCAAGGCGGCAAGCCTGAATGCGCGTCGGGGCGTACTGACGTGCGTTCCGACCGCATGAATAGCGCAGCCAACGAAACAGATGCGCAAAACATCAAAAAAAAGCGCGGCGTATGCTCGCACCTGCCGAGCCTGCCGCAGGCAGACCGGGCAGGGAGAACATAGCCGCGCCGGCCTGCCGTATTTGCCGCCTGCCGAAAGGCGGGCGCAAATAGGCAGGCAAGCCGCGCGTATTGCCCCGCGCGGGCAATAGCGCGGCAGCGAAGGCGTATTTAGGCGGCTGCCGCAGGCAGACGGCAAAATAGCCGAAGCGTGCGCCAAATATCCGCCGAAATCATCGGCTTTTGAATTCGGAGCATCAGCCGCACCCCGGGCGATTATCGGCCGCCGGCTTGCGGGAAATCGACGCGGGAGCTGAAAACCGGAGCTATCCGAATCCGCTGAGATCGAGCGCGCCGAGCGGCAATAGGGGATCGACGGCGTATTGAATGACTTTCATTTCGTCGGCAAACGCTTTTCGGAATTTTTCGTTTAGCCAATGCATCCGCGACAGCGTCGGCGACAGCTCGGCCGGGTTGAGGAGATCTTTGAGCCGAACGACGGTGTCGGCAAATCGCGCATCGGCGCAGACATTGTCGTTGGCGATTTGCTGAAGCGGGTAAAACAGCCCGTCGCGCGCTTGGGGCGCGAACACGTCGATGCCCAAAATCCACGCATTGCGCGTGCGAAGACGTCCGCGGGCAACTTCATCGAAAGCTGCGCGGACAGGGACATTGGACACGAGCCCGCCGTCGCACAAACGGTACAAGCCGCGCGATTGAAACAACGCATCGGCAATGGCGCGCGAACGGTGGCATGAAGGGGGAATTTCGGCATTGATGACACCGGGGACGAGCGCCGAAAAAGCGACGCCGTCGATGGCGCGCATATCGCGCGTTTCGGCGTCGAAACCCAAAACGACCGGCACAATGCCGGATTTTTGCCTCACGATGAGCCCGGCAATCTGTTGGGCGTGTCGCATCGCCTTTCGCCACGAAAGATGCGTCATGCGCAAAATGCCCGAAATCGGCAAAAACGGCTTTTTTGGCTCGATTTCTCGCGCTAACTCCGCATTTTCTGCAATTCCCGTCGCGACGGCTGCAAACGGAATTTTCAGCTCGCCGAACGTCGGCGGCCGCGAATACCCTGCCGCAACCGAAAACGCTTCGCAAATCTCGCGAAATCCGATGCGGCACAATCCCATCAACCCGTGATGTCCGGCATCGAGACACGGGCGGATGTCGGAAATTATTTTCCAATATCCGGGAAGTTTGAGCATCGTCATGGCCGCGTCGTAACGCGTTTGCAAACAGCGCGCATACCCCGCAAGCGCGCCAAACGACGTGCCCGTTATCAATTCGGGCGATATTCCGGCCGATTCGAGCCAACGAAAGAGACAAAAATGGACATACCCCGTCGCGCCGCCGCCGCCAAGCGCCAAAACAAACGCTTTTCGGCGAAACTCGCGTTCCAAATGCATTTCGCCGATATTCGGATGCTGCCTGTAAATATTCGCCAGCGCGGCGCGAAGCAATTGTGCGATTTTTGGATAAGCCGCGACGATCGACGTCCGATGCCAAGACCCGGCGGGCGCCAAAACGCCGACGCCGCCCAAAGCTTTCGGATCGCCCGGATACGATACGCCGCCGTCGCTGAGCGACGTGAGCAATGTTTCAAGTTCGGCGCGAAGCTCTGCGGTTTGCGCCGAAATATCGACGCAAACGGTTTTTGCCGAATCTCCGTCGGGAACGCTTACGGCGCGCGCCGACGCCAAACGCAATGCATACCCCCAAACCGAACGCACAACGTCGTCGAGTATTTCCCGCGTCAGCGCGCGATCGCGAATCCACGCGCTTTCGAGAGCTTTGATTGCGTCCATAAACAATGCGCCGTCAGACCGTCTGACCGATTAAAATGCCCAACCCATCGTCATGCCCCGATAATCGCGCGTAAGGCTGACATCGACTGTCGGAATAAAAGGATTCGCCGCGAGCGCTTTGTCGATATCTTCGCCGGCAAAATCGTAGACAAACCCCGTCACGACCATCGCAACGCCCGCAGCCAAGAAGAAACCGCCAACGCCGAACATCGCATACGAAGCGTATTGCATGTTTTGCGCCTTGTCCATTTTCGATTTCTCGAATTTACCGCCGGTCATGATGGCGCCGTCATCACCTACTATTCCATCGCGCTCATCGCTCGTGAACCAAACGAGCGTTCCGGCAACGATCGTGCTCACGGCGCCGACGCCCAACGACGTATAACCGCCGATGAGAACGCCGCGGCGCACGGCTTCGGGGTCGGTTGCAACCGACATATCGACGTGAACCGAAGCGGTCTGACCGCCTTCGATCGTAACATTGACGGCATCTTCTTTCGAAAATCCGTCTTTTCGGACGGTGACGATATACTTGCCGGTGACGAGTTCGATAGGCGTCGCATTTTCTTTGAATTCGGCGCTCATGCCCATGCGTTTGCCGTCGATAAAGACATCGGCGCCGGGAACATTGCTCGTCACGATAAGGGAACCTTTTTCGCCGACGACGAGTTGTTCGGCGAGCGCTTCGACCGAAGCATCGTCGGAGATCGTGCCCTTGACTTCGCGGAAAATGCCTTTCCCGCTCACATACCAAACCAAATGCGCTTCGCCGCCGTCTTTGACCGAACCGAAGATAATCGCCGGCGCGCCGAGCGTTTCGCACGCCGCGTCGTAACACGCAATCGAAGCTTCTTTGTCGCAGCCGGTAACCATTTGCATTTCGGTATACGTAAAATCGCCGCCGTTGGCATCGAGAATTAAATCCGACGATGCCGAAACCGCAGAACGAACCGCTTCAAACATGACCGTCGCCTGTTTGTCGACGTTGCTGCCCAATATATCGAGCTTCATGACGGCGACCGTATCGGCCGCAAAAGCATCTGCTGCGCCGAAAACACACGCACACGCCATGAATGCACCACAAATCCGCTTCATTTTCATAACACGATCTGCCTATTCAAAAGTCTCGAAGACATCTCAATCGCCAATACGCCGCGACAAAGCAACGTCGCGGCTATATACCTTATTTTCTGCCAAACGCAAACTTTTAGCCGTTTTCGCGCCGCAATTTATGCGATGCGCCGCCGCTTGACTCGAAACGATTCTTTTTTGCGCCGGCCGCCGTTTGACTCGAAACGATTCTTTTTTGCGCCGGCCGCCGTTTGACTCGAAACAATTCTCTTTTGCGCCGCGCCGCCGATGAATGCCGAGAAAGAATAATCGCCCACGCCAAAAGCGCATAAATAATCGATATTCCCCCAAAACGAAGCAAATCCTCGATTCGATGCTCCGAATATGCGTCAAAAGACCGATGTCCCCTCCCCCCGCAAAAAAAACCGCAAACGGTTTCGGAGACTCGGAAATGGATCGCAATAACTTTTGCCCCCCCCGAATCGCCGAAAAAAGCGTTTTAAACCGATCGGAAACCGTCAAAACGCCGGAACAATTCGGTAAAAATGACAGCAAAAAACGCCGCATCGCGTAAAAATATCATCGATCCGCAACATGGGAATAGACAAAACCGGCGTCATCATTAAAAAGATGCGCAAACGGATTTGCGACATCAACGAACGATTGTTTAGAACCGTCATGCATTCGCGATTCTTATCGCATTCCCGCATATGATGCGCATTTTTCGCCGCTTACCCCAATAAACCGAAATTTCCGTCATTTCGCGCATCGTTTCGGCGCGATCGCATCATTATTTCCGGCCCGATCGCAAAAAACGATTCGCGCCCATCACGCACAGGAACCCGTCATGAAAATCGCACACAGACTCGATAACGTCAAACCGTCATTAACGCTCGCCGTCACGAGCAAAGCCGCCGAACTCAAAGCGCAAGGCCACGACATCGTCAGCTTCGGCGCCGGCGAACCCGACTTTAACACCCCGCAGCCCATCATCGACGCCGCAAAACGCGCGCTCGACGAAGGCAAAACAAAATACACCCCCGTCGCCGGTCTACCCGCGCTGCGCCAAGCCATCGCGAAATATCACACCGAACATTTCGGCATCGAAACCGCCCCCGACGAAGTCATCGTCGCAACCGGCGGCAAACAAGTCCTCTATAATGCCATGATGTCGTTGCTCAATCCCGGCGACACCGTTCTCATCCCCTCCCCCTATTGGCTCTCCTACCCTGCAATGGCAAACCTCTGCGGCGCGAGCGTAAAATTCATCGAAACGACAAAAGAGCAGAATTTTCTTCTCACCCCGGCACAACTCAACGAAGCGCTTTCGGCCGACCCCGATGCCCTCCTCATTCTCAACTCCCCATGCAACCCGACCGGTCAGGCCTACAGCGCGCAGCAACTCGCCGAACTGGCCGACGTTCTGCGCCGCTATCCCGACGCCGTCATCCTCTGGGACAACATCTACGCAAGCCTCGTCTATGACGGCTTCGAACACGCCGAACTCGCAAGGGTCGCCCCCGACCTCCGCGATCGCATCATCACGGCAGGCGGTTTCTCCAAAACATTCGCCATGACCGGCTGGCGCTTGGGATACGCCATCGCGCACCGCGATCGCATCAAAGCCATGTCGTCAATCCAAAGCCATTCGACGTCAAACGCCACGTCATTTGCCCAATTCGGCGCCATCGAAGCGCTCAAACTCGGCAGCAACGTCATCGAAAACATGCGAAACGCCTTCCAAACGCGCAAAAACGTTATCCTTGCCGAAATCGCCAAAATCCCCGGCGTCTCATGCCTGCCCCCAAAAGGCGCCTTTTACGTCCTGATCGATTGCACAAAATTCTGCAATATCGATAAAAACGGCATCCGCATTCAAAATGATCTCGATTTGGCGCAGTTTCTTCTCGAAAAAGGTCACGTTGCCACCGTTCCCGGCAGCGCATTCGGAGCAATCGGTCACCTCCGGCTCTCGTTCGCCCTCGACGAAAAGTCGATCGCAGAAGGCATGCATCGCATCGCAAAAGCCCTCGACCTCTTGCGCTAACGCAAACTTCCGATTTGATGCTTTTTTCTTGACTTTTTGCACGCCTATTTGCCGCCTTCGGCGCCAAATACGGCTTCGCGCGCGGCTATGTTCTCGGCGCCTTCGGCGCCCTGCGAGCATACGCCGCGCCTTGCGCGCGATAGGATCCCCGATATCTGCAAGCATGCGCGCGCAATTTTGATATAAATTGCAATCATAAGCGAAATTATCAAATAATATTCAGATTAACGCAAACGTAGCAATGCCCGCCAAAATAAGCTTCGATAGCAACAAAACGCGAAGCAGAATTCACGGCACCGGAACAGCTCCGGATCTTAAAAAAAAAAAGCAGATGCGCAATAAAAAGCGCGATAAAAACAGCGCAAAGCATACAAAAAAAGCCGAATGTCAGAACATTCGGCTTTAACGCAATCAAACGAACAATCAATCGGCCGTCGTAAGCTGAATTGCCGGTTTAACGCCCGCAGGAACGGCTTTTTCGACGAGTTCGATCAATACCATCGGGGCATTGTCGCCGTGGCGGTTGCCCAATTTCACAATGCGCGTATAACCGCCGGGGCGATTCGCATTGCGCTTGGCAATATCATCGAAAAGTTTTTTCAAAACGGCGTTCGATTTTTTCGATTCTTCGACCGCAGCCGCGCCGTTCAATGTGCGATCGACTTGGCGCTGATGAAGCCGCGATGCCGCAATGCGGCGTGCATGCATATCGCCGCGTTTTGCAAGCGTAATAAGTTTTTCGACGACAGAACGAAGTTCTTTTGCTTTGGCCTCAGTCGTCTGAATTGCTTCATGTTCGAGCAATTGCGTGGCAAGCGTTTCGAGCATCGAATTGCGATGCGCTGCTGTACGGCTGAAATGACGGCCGGATTTACGATGTCTCATGGCAGTATTCCTAAGTAATAGTTAAAAATCAGACGGGAGGTTCCCATTTATCGACCGACATGCCGAGCGTCAGTCCCATCCGCTGGAGAATGTCTTTGATTTCTCGCAGGCTCTTGCGGCCGAAATTCTTCGTCTTAAGCATATCGGCTTCCGTTTTTTGGACGAGTTCGCCGATAAAACGAATGTTGGCATTCTGCAGACAATTCGCCGATCGCACCGAAAGCTCGAGATCGCCCACCGGCTTGTCGAGACATTCGTTCGAATTGACTTCGGCAATTTCTTCGACCTCCGGAACATCGACCGTATCTTCGTCAAAATTGATGAAGAGCGATATTTGCTCCTTGAGAATTTTTGCGGCAAAAGCGACGGCATCTTCGGGCGTTACCGATCCGTCGGTCGTTACTTCGAGCGAAAGTTTGTCGTAATCGGTATGCTGACCGACACGCGCATTCGTCACGGTATAATTGACCGCTGTCACGGGCGCGAACAGCGCATTGATAAGGATCGTGCCCAGCGGGTATTCTTCGCGCTTCTCGTCGACCGAACGCCGATAACCTTTGCCGGTTTCGACGCAAAAATCCGCAACGAAATGACCTTCTTCGCCAAGCGTGCAAATCACGTGATCCGGATTGAGAATTTCGATATTCGACGGGCAAACGATGTCGCCGGCAGTCACGACGCCCGGACCGGTCTTGTCGACGTGAATCCAAGCAGGTTCGGAAATATTCGATTTAATACGGATTTTCTTGATATTCATCACGATGACGACGACGTCTTCGCGAATTTCGGGCAAAGCCATGAATTCATGAACTGCCCCTTCGATTTTCACGGCTGTGACCGCTGCACCTTGAAGAGAGCTCAACAAAATGCGACGTAAACCATTCCCGATCGTCTGACCGAATCCTCTTTCGAGCGGTTCACAGATGAATCGGCAGTATTTCTCAGTCCGCGATTCTTTTTCGATCTCAACGCATTTGGGCTTAATGAGATCAGTCCAGTTTCGATGCATGCGTCCCTCCGCGCTCGAAATTTGACAAACAAAGCGCCGACCGAAATAAAATTCAGTCGGCGAGCAAAAGATCCGAATTCCGATTAAACGCGGCGGCGTTTAGGCGGACGGCATCCGTTGTGAGGGATGGGCGTCACGTCGCGGATCATCGTCACTTTCAAACCTGCTGCTTGGAGCGCGCGCAACGCAGCTTCGCGGCCCGAACCCGGACCTTTGGCAAATACAGCAACGCTCTTCATCCCGTGATCCATCGCTTTGTGCGCAGCATCATCGGCTGCGACTTGAGCCGCAAAAGGCGTCGATTTGCGCGACCCTTTGAAACCTTTCGTGCCGCACGTGCACCACGACACCGTGCCGCCGTTGTTGTCGGTAATCGTCACAATCGTGTTGTTAAACGTAGAACGGATATGAGCAACGCCGCTCGGGACATTCTTTTTAACGTGTTTTTTGGCGACACGTTTCGTTGTTTTCGTAAGCTTAGCCACTGTTCTTCCTCTTATGATCTAAAGTGCAATTACTTTTTCTTTTTAATAGCAACGCGGCTTGGTCCTTTGCGCGTGCGCGCATTCGTCTTCGTCCGTTGTCCGCGAACGGGCAAACCGCGACGGTGACGAAGACCACGATAACAACCCAGATCCATCAAACGCTTGATATTCATGCGAACGATGCGGCGCAAATCGCCTTCGACCTGATAGTGCGCTTCGATGACTTCGCGAATCGCGCGCGTCTCGGCTTCGGTCAGATCATCGCTGTTGCGATCATAGGGAACTTTGGCTTCATCCAATATGAGTTTTGCGCGCGCGCGGCCTATGCCATATACACTCGTTAACGCGATTTCCATGCGCTTGCGTCGCGGCAAATCGATACCTGCAATACGTGCCATCCGGCTTTCCTCCTCAATTAACCTTGACGCTGTTTATGACGCGGATTTTCGCAAATGACGCGTACAACGCCGTGACGTCGAATCAATTTACATTTGTCACAAATTTTTTTAACTGACGGCCGAACTTTCATGTTCGTCTCTCCTTAAAAATCGATTAACGCGCGACAATTTTTTATCGCACTTCCAAGAAGTCGCCTTTTAACAGACGAAAACCTCGGATTCAACCAAAAAAGCTTTGCCGCGTGATAAATTTTTTTCAAAAAAGCGCAAAAAATCTAAAATTCAAGCGCTTTTCGTATTCGGTCAAACACTTCGCCGACCGAAGCATTGCCGTTGACAGTCTCCAACAATCCGCGCTTGCCGTAGTAATCGGCAAGCGGCTGCGTTTGTTTGTGGTAGGCAGCCAATCGCTCGCGCACAACTTCCTCGCGGTCGTCATTGCGCTCGGTCAAAGCCCCCCCGCACTTGTCGCAAACGCCCTCCGACTTGGGCGGCATTGTCTTTTTGTGGTAAACGCAACCGCATTCGGGACAACTCACGCGCCCGACAATGCGCGATACGATGAGCTCATCGGGAACGTCGATCAACACGGCTGCATCGATCTTTTGCCCCGCTGCCTCGAGCGCATCGGCCTGAGCAACCGTCCGCGGATAACCGTCGAGCAAAAACCCTTCGCTCTCCTGCGCTAACCGTTCGGCAACGATGCCGTTGACGAGCGCATCGGGAACGAGCTGACCGGCCGTTATATAAGCATCGGCCTTCTTGCCCAATTCGGTGCCGGCCTTGCGCGCAGCGCGAAGCATATCGCCGGTCGATATATGGGGAACGCCCATGGCTTCTTTGAGCGAAGCCGCTTGCGTGCCTTTTCCGCCGCCCGGCGGCCCCATCAGAATAACGCGTTTTTTCATCCCTTATGCCTTCTTCTTTTACGATGCCGCTATGCTCTTGCGCAAACGCGGTCTGTTGTTCGTCGGCGCATTAAAGCCGTCATAATGCCGATTCGTCAAATGATCTTCGATTTGACGCACCGTGTCGAGCGCAACGCCAACCACGATCAATAACGCCGTCCCGCCGAAATAGAACTGAACCTGGAAATTCGCCACCAATATTTCGGGCAATATGCATACAAGCGAAATATAAATCGCGCCGACAACCGTAACGCGGCTCAACGCCGTATCGATATATTCCGCCGTCGCTTTTCCCGGACGAATCCCCGGTATGCTCGCCTGATTCTTCTTCAAATTATCTGCAACATCGACCGGATTGAACACGACGGCCGTGTAGAAAAAGCAGAAAAAGACGATTAAACCGACATAAAACAGAATATGCCGCCAGTCGCCGGGAACCAACGCCACCTGCATCGACTGAAAGAAACTCACATTCGGAAAAAGTCCCGCTATCGTCGCAGGAAACATCAAGATCGAACTGGCGAAAATCGGCGGAATGACGCCTGCCGTGTTGAGCTTGAGCGGCAAATAAGATGCCTGATCCGAAAATGCATCGCGCCCGATCATCCGCTTTGCATGCTGAATGGGAATGCGACGCTGAGCTTTCTCGAAGAAACAGATAAATGCAATCGTCGCCGTAACGATGACCGCAAGAAGCAATACTTGGTACATCGAAAGACCGACCGTACCCGTCGTATCGCCGATTGCCTGTTCATAGAGCGTAAACAGCGCATTGGGCAAACGCGCCACGATGCCTGCAAAGATGACGAGCGAAATCCCGTTGCCGATGCCTCGGTTATTGATCTGCTCGCCCAGCCACATGATAAAGACCGCGCCGGTCGTAAGCGAAAGGATCGTCAACAGTTTAAAACCCCAGACGCTTCCCATCGTCACAAGCCCCGCGACCTCTCCCGAACTCGAAAGATTCTGCAAATAAGTCGCCATAAAGGCGCCTTGCACGACAGAAATTCCGAGCGTCAGATATCGCGTCCACTGGTTAATCGCCCGGCGCCCCGCTTCTCCTTCTTTTTGCTTGCGTTCGACCGCAGGAACGACGACGCCCAAAAGCTGGAAAATAATCGATGCGCTGATGTAGGGCATAATGCCCAACGCGAAAATAGACATTTGTTCAAGCGCGCCGCCCGAGAAAAAGTTGAAAAGACTCAACATTCCTTGACCGTCGCCCCCGAACAGAGAGTTCATCTTCAGACGATCAACCCCCGGCGTGGTGATGAAGCACCCAATCCGATAAACCGCAAGAAGCGCAAGCGTAAAAAATATGCGCTTGCGCAACTCGGGGATTTTAAACATGTTTGAAAATCCGCTAGCCACCGCAAACCTCTACGCTGCCGCCGGCTTTTTCAATCTTTTCGCGAGCAGATGCGCTGACCGCATCGACAATGACATTCAATTTGACATTGATTTCGCCGTTGCCGAGGATTTTCACGCCGTCAAACTGACCGCGAACCAAACCCGCTTCGCGAAGCGCGACGACGTCGACCGCAACCGTTCCGTCAAAGCGATTCAAATCTTCGACATTCACGATCGCGATGTTCTTTGCGAAAATATTTTTAAAACCGCGTTTTGGCAAACGGCGGCTCAAAGGCATCTGACCGCCTTCGAATCCGACGCGGGGCGAACCGCCCGATCGCGCCTTTTGACCTTTCTGCCCGCGTCCTGCCGTCTTGCCGTGTCCGCTGCTCGGACCGCGGCCCACGCGTTTGCGCCGATGCGTGCTGCCCTCAGCAGGCGAAAGATTACTCAACGTATACATCATCTCAAAACCTCTTTATTCGCTGATGTCAGTCCGCTACGGACTCAACTTTGACCATGTGTTCGACACGTTTTATCATGCCGCGTACCGACGGCGTATCTTCGAGCACGACCGTCTGACTAATTTTGCGAAGACCAAGGTGTTTCAACGTCTCACGCTGCGCACTCACGCGGCCGATGTCGCTGCGCGTGCGCGTAACTTTAAGTTTACTCATCTTTTTGCTCCAAAATTATGCTTCGGTCTTGCCAAGCTTCATCAAATAGCGTTCGCGGCTCTGAAGTTTGCTCAAGCCGTCCAATGTTGCGCGCACGAGGTTGTGCGGATTGGAAGATCCGATCGATTTAGAAAGAACGTTTTCAACGCCGCAAGCTTCGAGCACTGCGCGCACCGCGCCCCCGGCGATAACGCCCGTGCCTTTGCCCGCAGGGCGAAGGTATACCGTCGATGCGCCGTATCGGCCAATGACTTCGTGCGGAAGCGTACCGTCAACAACCGTGACTTTCGTCATAAGCCGTTTGGCGCGCTCCGTCCCCTTGCTGATTGCTTCGGGGACTTCGTTCGCTTTGCCGTGAGCCATGCCCACATTGCCTTTGCCGTCGCCCACAACGACGATCGCGCCAAAGCTGAAACGCCGGCCGCCCTTGACGACTTTCGCAACACGGTTGATATAAACAACCTTCTCTATTAATTCACTTTCAGGTGTAACTCGAGCAGTTATCACTCTCTTATCTCCTTGGAATGAGATGCAAACATGCACCTTTCATGAGGGAACTATGCTTATTGGCAGGCAAGGGGATATGCGCAAACCCATAAGGCGCCAAAGCATCCCCCAACCTTCATCGACTCCCTGACGAAGCCGATTAAAAATCGAGACCGCCTTCGCGGGCGCCGTCAGCTACTGCCTGAATGCGTCCGTGGTAAATGAAACCGTTGCGATCGAAAGCAACTTGTTTAATCGACTTTTCTGCGCAAAGTTTTGCAAACTCAACGCCGAGAATCTTGGCTTGCTCAACGGGCTTTTTGCCCTCGATGAGCGCTTTGACCGACTTATGAAGCGTCGAAAGCGCGCAAAGCGTCGCCCCCGCATTATCGTCGATCAACTGGCAATACATGTGGCTGTTGCTGCGAAACACGCAAAGACGCGGACGTTCTGCCGTGCCGCGAAGCGTGCGTCGGATGCTGCGTTGACGGCGAAGACGCAACGCCGCCTTCTTCTGACAAATGTTACCCATAGTATTTTCCTCCGAATGTTAATTACTTGCCCGAAGTCTTGCCGGCCTTGCGGCGGATAACTTCATCAACATACTTGACGCCTTTGCCTTTGTAAGGTTCAGGCTTGCGGAAGCTACGAATAACTGCGGCACTCTGACCGATGACTTCTTTGTCTGCCGAACGGAGCGTAATTTTGAAGTCTTTCGAAATCTCTGCCGTAACGCCTTCGGGCAACTCATAAACTATGGGATGGCTGTAGCCCAAGTTGAAGAGAATCTCGGTCGTTCCGCGCATCTCCGCTTTATAGCCCGTGCCGATAATCTCAAGTTTCTTTTCATAACCCTGGGAAACGCCCACAACCATATTGTGAAGGATAGAACGGTAAAGACCGCTCAGCGCGCGCCCTTCGGTATCGAGCTGCTTAAGCGTGACGCCGGTGTGTCCGTCCTTGCAGTAAACTTCGACGCAATCCTTAAAATCGTGTTTTAACGTGCCTTTGGGACCTTTCACGGTCACCGTGTTGCCCGAAACGGTCACGTCGACGCCCTGAGGAAGCGCGATGGGCGCTTTGCCGATTCTCGATTGTTTAAATTCTGTAGCTGTCATGTCTTGGCGCTCCTAGTAAACCGTGCAAATCAATTCGCCGCCGAGACGTTTTTCGCGAGCCAGTTTGCCGCTCATCACACCTTGCGATGTGCTGACGATGCAAAGTCCAAGACCGCCCAATACCTCGGGTATCGCTTGATGTTTTACGTAAACTCTTCGACCCGGTTTTGATTCTCTCGAAATATTGCGAATTACCGGAGCATTTTCAAAATATTTGAGCGAAATTTCAGCAACCGCGATCGGATCTTTCGAAACCGTATAGTCCGCGATATAGCCTTCTTCCTTAAGTATGCGAAGAATCTCGCTTCTGAAACGCGACGTCTTAACGGTTACTGTATCGTGTTTTGCCAATTGGGCATTACGAATTCGCGTAAGCAAATCCGCAATAGGATCAGTCATCATAGTCGTTATCTCCTATAGCTTACCAGCTTGCTTTCGTAACGCCGGGGAGCTCGCCCTTGAGAGCGAGCATGCGGAAACATATACGGCAAAGGCCAAACTTTCTTAAATATGCGTGAGAACGCCCACAAACCGAGCAGCGCGTATAGGCGCGAACCGAAAATTTAGGCGTCTTCTGCTGCTTCTCTATCAATGCTTTACGAGCCACCGCGTACCTCCTACTTCTTAAAAGGCATACCCAAGTACTTCAACAACGAACGAGCTTCGTCATCCGTACGGGCGCTCGTCACAACACAAATATTCATTCCGTAAACTTTCTCGATCTTGTCGATTGCGATTTCCGGGAAAATGATGTGCTCTTTGATGCCGAGCGTATAATTTCCCTTGCCGTCAAATGCCTTGCCGCTCACGCCGCGGAAGTCGCGAACGCGCGGAAGCGCGATGTTCATCAGACGATCGAGAAACTCATACATCCGATCTCTGCGCAGCGTCACCGTTACGCCGATCGGCATGCCTTGGCGCAGTTTGAACGATGCAATCGATTTGCGCGCCTTCGTTACGACCGGTTTTTGTCCCGTTATCGCTCCGATTTCATTGCATACTGCCTCAATCAATTTGGCATTACTTACGGCTTCGCCGAGACCAACGTTGAGGACGACCTTCTCAATGCGAGGCACTTGCATCGGATTCGTGTAACCGAATTCCTTCTTCAGCGCAGGGATTGCCTCGTTTGTATAACGATCATATAGCCGAGTCACAGACTCCTCCTGTCCTTCAAATACAGATTACTTAAATACTTCGCCGGTCTTTACGCAATAACGCACTTTCTTGACGTGCGTTGCCGGCTCACTGTAACTGTTCAATGCTTCATGCTTAGACGTAAAGAGTTTGTCGCCCTCGCCTACGTAGCGGCTGCACACTCTCACGCCGCGTTTAAGTTTTTCGCTGTAAAGCGCAACATTGCTCGCATGAACGCTCGCTTCTTTGCTTATGATGCCGCCGGGCTGTCCGTTCGCCTCTTTGCGATGGACTTTTACCAAATTCCGCCCTTCGATCACGACACGATCGCTTTTCGTATCGACTCGCAAAACACGTCCTTGCATGCCGCGCTCTTTACCCGAAAGAATGATGACAACATCTCCGCTTTTGATCTTCATATCATACCTCTCACTAAAGAACTTCAGGCGCAAGCGAAATGATCTTCACATAGCCCTTGTTGCGCAATTCGCGCGCAACCGGCCCAAAAATACGCGTCCCGATCGGGTTCTTTTGCGCATCGATGAGAACGGCCGCATTGCCGTCAAAACGGATATAACTTCCGTCCGCGCGAGCTATTTCCTTCGCCGTTCTTACGATTACGGCGTGGTGAACATCACCTTTCTTGACTTTGGAGTTCGGAAGCGCTTCTTTGACGCTCACGACGATGATATCGCCGATGCCGGCATACTTGCGCTTCGAACCGCCGACTACTTTTATACACTGAACTTTTTTCGCTCCCGAGTTGTCGCCAACCGAGAGTACACTCTGCATCTGAATCACGGCTATTTCCCCTTAATCAGAATACTCTGTTATAAAACAGGCGCGCGGCGGATGATTTCTTTCAGACGCCAGCACTTGTTCTTGGAGATCGGTCGCGTTTCTTCAATCAAGACATGATCGCCGATGCGGGCTGTATTTTCGCTGTCTTGAGCCATATAACGCGAACGGCTCTTCACATACTTCTTATACACAGGATGAAGAACGCGCCGCTCGACGACGACGACAATCGTCTTCTCCATTTTGTTGCTGACAACTGTGCCGACTCGCGTCTTGCGGTTGCCAATTTTTTTGGTTTCCATCGCTTATTCCTTCACAATTTCGCGTTCGCGAATCACGGTGTTCAATCGCGCAATATCTTTGCGAAGCTTGACCATATCCGAAGATTTCTCAAGCTGCCCCGATGCCTGACGCATTTTCAGTCGGAACATTTCTTTCCGATTCTTTTCGAGCATTTCGACGAGTTCGTTCGTGCTCTTTTCTTTCATTTCTGCTGCTTTCATATCAGATTTGCTCCCGGCAAATAAACTTTGTCTTCAAAGGCAACTTGTTCGAAGCAAGTCGGAATGCCTCGCGGGCGACCTCTTCGGTAACGCCGTCCATCTCATAAAGAACTCGGCCGGGCTGAACGACCGCAACCCAGTATTCGGGATTGCCTTTGCCCTTACCCATTCGGGTTTCGGCCGGTTTTTGCGTTATCGGTTTATCGGGGAAAATGCGAATCCAGATATTGCCGCCGCGCTTGGCATAACGCGTCATCGCGATACGCGCTGCTTCTATCTGACGGGCAGTGATTCTTGCCGGCTCTGTTGCCATCAAACCATATTCCCCGAAGCTCACATCGGATCCGCGATATGCCTTCCCGCGCATCCGGCCCTTCTGGACCTTTCTCCATTGTACTTTCTTTGGACTTAACATTATTCTGCTCCTGCGAGCGGTTCGGTACCGCGCTTAGCCCTACATAATCTCTTAAAGAACACACACATCTCGTGTGTGAAGGCGCACACTCATACGCCTGCATACGCATAATGTCAAAACATAAAAACGGGCAATGCCAAAAAAGCATTGCCTATCGTTTATTATGCGTTCACGCGAAGCGGATCGCCAAGGATTTCGCCTTTGAAGATCCACACTTTGATGCCGATGATGCCGTAAGCTGTTTTGGCTTCGGCAAAACCGTAATCGATATCGGCGCGCAATGTATGAAGGGGCACGCGACCTTCGCGATACCACTCGGTGCGGCTCATTTCCGCGCCGCCCAAACGGCCGGCGCAATTGATCCGGATGCCTTTGGCTCCAAGCTTAAGCGCTGTCTGAACGCTCTTCTTCATCGCGCGGCGGAAACTCACGCGATGTTCCAAGTTGCGCGCAACGCCTTCGGCAACCAACTGCGCATCCATCTCGGCTTTGCGAAGCTCTTGGATGTTCAGAAAAACTTCGCTGTTCGTCATTTTGCGAAGGTCACTCTTGAGCACTTCGACGTCCTTGCCTTTGCGTCCGATGATGACGCCCGGCTTGGCCGTGAAGACGCTGACCTTGACTTTGTTCGCAGCGCGTTCGATTTCAATGCGATTGATCCCCGTGCTGCCGTATTTCGTCTTGATAAATTTCTTTATGCGGAGATCCTCTTTAAGCCACTCCGCATAATTGCCTTCTTGACACCATTTTGACGACCAAGTCTTGATAACGCCGATGCGCAGACCGGTCGGATTGCTTTTCTGTCCCAAGGATCCCTCCGCTATTGTTCATCCGCGGGCTTATGGGCAGCGCCGCGTTTACTGTCGAGCTCAATGTGGATATGGCATGTGCGTTTGCGAATGCGCGTCGCGCGTCCCTGAGCGCGCGGCATGAATCGGCGCATCGTAGGACCTTCGTTTACCCACGCGCGCGCAACTTTCAGACCGTCAACATCTGCTTTCGCATCGCTGTGCTCGATGTTGCTCAGAGCCGACTCAATCAATTTTTCGATGACGATTGCGCCGCGTTTGTTCGTAAAGCGCAAAATACTCAAAGCGTCAATCACGCCCAGACCGCGGATCATGTCGACGACGATCCGGGCCTTGCGGGGCGCAAGACGCACGCTCATCGCGCTGACGCGATTCGCGCTGTGATGTTCACTTTTAAAAGAAGGCTTGCCCATCTTTTTACTCCATTTGCGTCTAACGCCTGTTAATTACTTCTTCGCGACTTTGCGATCGGCTGCATGTCCGCGGAACGTGCGCGTCATCGAAAATTCGCCCAGCTTATGTCCGACCATGTTTTCCGTCACGAAAACAGGAATAAAGCTTTTGCCATTATGAACCGCAAACGTCATGCCTACCATTTCGGGCAAGATCATGCTGCGGCGCGACCATGTTTTAATAACTTTTTTACCCTCATTCGCCTCGACTTTCTTCGCAAGATGCTCGTCGATGAATGGACCTTTTTTAATGGATCGTGGCATTGAATAGTCTCCTCAACTATTTGCTGCGTCGTTTGACGATGAATTTGCTGCTTACTTTATTATGACGCGTCTTCTTGCCCTTGGTCGGGATGCCCCACGGCGTGACAGGATGACGGCCGCCGCTCGTGCGCCCTTCGCCGCCGCCGTGCGGGTGGTCGACAGGGTTCATGACAACGCCGCGAACCGACGGACGAATCCCAAGCCAACGGCTGCGGCCCGCTTTGCCCAGCGATACGTTTGCATGTTCGCTCAAGCCGACGCGGCCGATCGTTGCGCGGCATTCGACATGAATTTTGCGCAATTCGCCCGACGGCATGCGCAAAAGCGCGTAATTGCCCTCGCGCGCCATGAGCTGTGCTGCAACGCCGGCGCTACGGACGAGCTGTCCGCCCTTGCCCGGATGCATCTCGACGTTGTGAATTTCCGTGCCGAGCGGAATGTATTTCAATTTCAGGCAATTGCCGACTTTGATGTCGGCATGCGCGCTCGATATGACTTCGAGCCCGACCGTCAAACCGTCCGGGCACAAAATGTAGCGCTTTTCGCCGTCGGCATAGCAAATGAGCGCAATGCGGCACGTGCGATTCGGATCGTACTCGATCGAAACTACGCGTCCGGGAATGCCGACTTTGTTGCGGCGAAAATCGATCAAACGATAGCGCTGTTTGTGACCGCCGCCGTGATGACGGCACGTAATGCGACCCATATTGTTGCGGCCGCCGGTCTTCGTCAGCTTCGCAACGAGACTGCGTTCAGGCGAATCCGCAGTCAGATCTTCTCGGCTCATGACCGTCATAAAACGACGTCCCGCCGATGTCGGTTTAAAACTCTTAAGCGTCATTTTTCACCTTCCAAAAGCTTAATCGCTAACCTGGGCTGACGCCGCATCGGCGGCTCCTTCAACCGTGTCAAAGAAATCGATCTTTTCACCTTCCGCCAACGTCACGACTGCTTTCTTCCATTTGTTCACACGACCGATCGTGCGACCGAAACGGCGATCTTTGCCGGGCATTACGCATGTATTCACACCCAACACTTTTACGCCGAAAAACGTTGCTACGGCTTCTTTTATCTCTTGCTTATTCGCTTTAAGATCTACGGCAAACACGTATTGATTGCCGTATTTTCTCGTCATCGTCGATTTTTCGCTGACGATCGGACGGCGAATTACATCTTCTATGCGTTTCATCCTAACAACCTCGCTTCAAGCTTTTCCAAGCCCTTACGCGTTACGACGACGCCGCCGTAATGCAATATATCGTAAACGTTCACGCCTTCCGGACGAAGATATTTATACGACTGAAGGTTACGAACGCTCAAGCGAAGGTTTTCGTTATTCAGCGTCGTATGTTCTCTTTCGCTGTCTTTGCAATCGACGACCAATGCGCGGACGACTTCGAGCGTGTTCAAAATCTGAACGACCGCTTTCGTCTTGATCTCGGCAAGATCAAAATTCTCGACCACTTTGATTTTGCCTTCGCCCGCTGCCATGCTCAGCGCAGAACAAAGCGCTGCGCGGCATTTCTTTTTGTTCAGCGCATAGCTGTAATCGCGGTTGCGGCGAGCAAATGCGCGGCCGCCGCCGACCATGTGCGGCGCCCGGCTCGTGCCCTGACGCGCATTGCCCGTGCCTTTCTGTTTGAACGGCTTCTTGCCGCCGCCGCTCACTTCCGAACGCGTCTTGCCTTTGTGCGTGCCGCGGCGGCGGTTCGCCAATTGCATCTTCACCACTTCGTGGAAAAGATGCGGGCGAACATCCGTTGCGAACACATCATCAGACACTTCTACCTCACCCACTTTTTCGTTGGTAAGGTTGTACAAGTCCAATTTCATCTCGATTCTCCGTACTTTCGCAGCTGTGTTCTCAATTTTCTGCGTCTTTGTTTTTTAGTCGCGAAGGCGAATCTTGATATCCACGCCTGCCGACAAATCCAATTTCATCAATTCATTCACCGTTTGCTCATTCGTCTCGATGTCGATGAGACGCTTGTGCGTGCGGATCTCGAATTGTTCTCGACTTTTTTTATCTACGTGCGGTCCGCGCAAAACCGTAAATCGGCTCACCGACGTCGGAAGGGGAATCGGCCCTGCGATCTTTGCCCCCGTGCGTTGCGCGGCGCTGATAATTTCCTGAACCGAAGCATCCAACAGTCTATGGTCGTAAGCTTTCAGTTTAATCCGAATTCTGTCGCCCATCTTTAGGCTCTCCTTTTGTTACCGAATTCTACGAATTCGACTTGGCTCCAAATTTCTCTATCAAACCTTCCGACAACGCGGCCGGCAACGGTTCGTAACACTTAAACTGCATCGTATAGCTGGCGCGCCCTTGCGTCGCCGATCGAAGTACCGTCGAATAACCGAACATTTCCGACAACGGAACCGCCGCGCGAATCGCCTGAACGCCTTTCCGCGGTTCCAAATCTTGGATTCGGCCGCGGCGGCTGTTCAAGTCGCCGATGACATCGCCCGTATACTCATCCGGCGTGATAACCTCAACATCAAAAACGGGTTCGAGCAATTGAGCGCCGCATTTTTTGCATCCGTCTTTGAACGCCATCGAACCGGCAATCTGAAATGCCATTTCGCTCGAGTCGACCTCGTGGTACGAACCGTCGACCAAATCGATGTGAACGTCGACGACAGGATAACCCGCCAGCACGCCCGTTTCCGCTGCGGCGCGGACGCCCTTTTCGACGGCTGCCCAGTATTCGCGCGGAACGACGCCGCCGACGATCTTCGACTCGAACGTCACGCCCGTTCCGGGCTCGTTCGGACGCAAAACCATCTTGACGTGACCGTATTGACCCCGACCGCCCGACTGCCGTTTGTACAGGCATTCGCAGTTGCCTTCCCGCGTGATCGTCTCGCGGTATGCAACCTGAGGACGGCCCACTTTGGCATTCACGTTAAATTCGCGCTTCAGACGCGACGCGATGATGTCCAAATGCAACTCGCCCATGCCGCCGATGACGGTTTGTCCCGTTTCTTTGTCGCTGCTCACCTTGAACGACGGATCTTCGGCCGCCAGTTTCTGCAACGCCAAACCCAATTTGTTCACATCGTCTTGCGTATCGGGCTCGATCGACATCGTAATGACGGGTTCGGGGAATGTCATCGCTTCCAAAACGACGTCCAAACCTTCGTCGCAAAGCGTATCGCCCGTCACTGTCGACTTAAGACCCAGCACCGCGACGATCTCGCCGGCATGCGCTTCGGTGATGTCTTCGCGCTTATTGGCATGCATGCGAAGCAAACGCCCGATCCGTTCTCGGCGATGTTTGTTCGTATTCATGACCGACTGACCGCTCGTCAGCGTCCCCGAATAGACGCGCACAAACGTCAGCTGCCCGACATACGGATCCGACATCAATTTGAACGCAAGTCCCGCAAATTGAGCGCCGTCCGAAACTTTAAGCTCGAACTTCTCTTCTTCTTTGATATCGCCTTCGCCGCGCTCCTGACGCGCAAACAAATCCGACGATGCGACCATCGGTCCGGGTACGTCGACGGGGCTCGGCAGGTAGTCGATCACACCGTCCAGAACGCGCTGAACGCCCTTATTTTTAAACGCCGAACCGCAGAAAACCGGAACGACTTTCATCGCGATGCAGCCCTTGCGAAGCGCCGCGCGGATTTCGTCGGCCGAAACTTCTTCGCCTTCGAGGTATTTTTCCATCAGCGCTTCGTCGAAATCCGAAGCCTTCACAATAAGCGTCTCGCGGTATTCCGCGATCGTGTCGGCCATATCGGCAGGCATTTCGCCTTCTTCCGTATCGAGCGTTTCGGCATTGAAATACAACGCCTTGTTCTCGACCAAGTCGATTACGCCTTTGAAATTGTCTTCCGTTCCGATAGGAATCTGAACGGCCACGGGATTCGCATTCAGACGCGTCACCATCTGGTTCAGGCACGCATAGAAGTCCGCGCCCACGCGATCCATCTTGTTGACAAACGCTATGCGCGGCACGTGGTATTTATCCGCCTGACGCCATACCGTTTCGCTTTGCGGCTGCACGCCGCCGACTGCGCAGAACACTGCCACGGCGCCGTCAAGCACGCGAAGGCAACGCTCGACTTCGATCGTGAAATCGACGTGTCCCGGGGTATCGATAATATTAATTCTGTTATGGCCGTTGCGATTCCAATAGCAAACCGTCGCTGCGCTCGTAATGGTAATGCCGCGCTCTTGCTCCTCCGCCATCCAGTCCATCGTCGCTGCGCCGTCATGCACTTCGCCGATACGGTGTGTCCGGCCCGTGAAAAACAATATGCGCTCCGACGTCGTCGTCTTGCCTGCATCGATGTGCGCCATGATACCGATATTACGCACACGTGCCAACTCTACATCTCGTGCCACTTTACGCTCTCAAATCGCTGTTCGCGCCTGCCGCAGGATCCTTCCCCGCCCCATGCGCTTCTAATCTAAATGAACTGCGGTTACACACTGTCTGAGACTACCAACGGTAGTGCGCAAAAGCTTTGTTCGCTTCTGCCATGCGATGCGTGTCTTCCTTCTTCTTAATCGTCGTCCCTTTGTTGTTGTACGCATCCAAAAGCTCGGCGGCAAATCGCTCCACCATCGATTTTTCGGGACGTTTGCGCGCATTGCCGATGAGCCAGCGGAACGCCAATGCCGTGCGGCGTTCGGGACGGATCTCGACGGGAACTTGGTACGTCGAACCGCCCACGCGGCGGCTCTTGACTTCTACGCTCGGACGCGCATTGTCAACCGCTTTGCGGAATACTTCGAGATTGCTGTCTTCCGTATTCTTTACACGCTGCGCCAACAAATCGAGCGTTCCGTACATAATCCCTTCGGCCACGCTCTTCTTGCCGTCGAACATCAAACTGTTGATACAACGCGCCACCAAAAGATCATGATATTGAGGATCCGGCAATATATCGCGTTTTTCGACTACTCGTCGTCTTGGCATTTCCTACTCTCCTGTTATTTGGGACGCTTCGCGCCATATTTCGAACGACCCGCGCGACGCGCATTGACTCCCATCGAGTCCAATGTGCCGCGGATGATGTGATAACGGACACCGGGGAGGTCCTTTACGCGGCCGCCGCGGATCAAAACTACGCTATGTTCCTGAAGGTTGTGACCTTCGCCCGGAATATAGCTCGATACTTCCATGCCGCTCGTCAAACGGACACGCGCAACTTTACGAAGCGCCGAGTTCGGTTTCTTCGGCGTCGTCGTGCTGACGCGGACGCAAACGCCGCGGCGTTGCGGGCAGCTTTTCAATGCAGGCGAATTCGTTTTGCACGTCTTGCGCTCGCGGCCTTTTCTGACCAGCTGATTTATTGTAGGCATCGCATCTCCTCTTCACTGTATGCCCGGAAGCCCCGAAACCGCTTCGGAGTCTCCTCATTGATTGCTCTCTTCGGACCGGATTGCCGTCGCTCCCATGCCCGAAATTCTCTGCGCGGCTTGCTTTCGCGCGCCGCATCATGTCTCGGACGCGCCGCGCGCGCCCCAAAAATGCTCCGATTTATCCGCTCAAAATCTTGCGAACAGTATAAATCGGGCGCCTTGCTACCATTTTCTTTTTTTTCGCGCAACCTATTTACGTTTTTTTCGTCCCCCGAACTTCTCTGTTCCTATCCTTCCCCCCAGCTTTTCTCGCGCCGAATGACGGACTTCCCGCCCCATCCTTCGCATTTTTTATTCGGCGTCTCCTCTGCTTTGAGATTTTAATTCAACACATTCAATAATTTCAGAATTTAATTCACGCCAATGCGGTCGCCTGAATTATCCGAAAGCGAAACTCCGGGCTCGGAACAAACCGCCGGCCGCCGCCCGAAGCCGACGCGACGGATGCGCAAAAACCCCAAAAAAAAGCGCGGCGTATGCTCGGACCTGCCCAAAGGCAGGGAGAACATAGCCGCGCCCATGCCGCGCGTATTGCCCGCAGGGCAACAGCGCGGCAGCGAAGGCGTATTGAGCCCCCCCGGGGGGGGGGCGAAATAGCCGAAGCCGCGGAAAAGTACGAAAAAAACGATGCGCTGCCCACGCCCGCCGAAGCCGAATCGCTCCGAAAACGCGTCTATTCCTTCGTAAAATTCAGACTCATCGACACGCCTTTGCCGACGTATACTTCGCGCGACTTCGAGAATTTGCGCGTGTCGAAGAAGTAAACCCGAACGGTATGCGACCCGACCGAAACCTCGTGCTTTTTGAGCGGCGTTTTCGACGATGCAAGCCGGCCGTCGATGTAAACTTGCGCTTCGCTTTCGGCCGTTATCGACAAAAAGCCCGTCGATGCGTCGTCTTTTTTCTTTTTATCGTCTTTCTTGTCGTCTTTTTTCGCGTCTTTTTTTGCTTTGGCGCTGCCGAAGTCGACGTACAGAGCGAGCGTTTGGCCGGGATTGACGCTCAATTGATACTTTTTTTCGATGCCGCCGCCGCTGATGACCGTCACTTCGTGAATCGCGTTCGACGTCACCTCGATGCCCGAATCGGACAAATAGGCAGGAAATTCGGCGCCGTCGACGATGACGCGGTGCGAACTGTAATTGGCATAGACGATGAGCCGACCCATGGCGCGGCCGGCGTCGACTTTTACGCGCCGAAGCGCGGGCGAAGACACATCGACCGGATCGCACAGCGCGTCCGACGCAAACCAAACCGCCGCCAACCCACCCGCTAAACTCAATGCATGGCGCGCAAGCCGAAAACTCACCCTTTTGTCTCCTCTTTCTCGCCCCGGCTTTCGCCAAAAGCGATCGATGCCGCGATAAAGCTCGCAAAAAGCGGATGCGCCGCCGTCGGTTTCGATTGATACTCAGGATGGAATTGCGTCGCAATAAACCAGCGTTTCTCGGGGAGTTCGAAAATTTCGGCCAACGTTCCGTCCGGCGACGTCCCGCTGAATACGGCGCCCGCCGCTTCGAGCTGCGCCCGGTACGCATTGTTCACTTCGTAGCGATGACGATGGCGCTCGCTGATTTCGCGCGCGCCGTATATCGATTTCGCCCGCGATCCTTCTTTGAGTATGCACGGATATGCGCCTAGACGCATCGTTCCGCCTTTTTCGGTCACATGTTCCTGCGACGCCATCAGATGAATGACCGGATGCGCCGTCGTCTCCGAGAATTCCGACGAATTCGCGTCGGTCCAACCCGCGACGTTGCGCGCGTATTCGGTCAGCGCCATTTGCATCCCGAGACAAATCCCGAAAAACGGCACATCGCGCTCGCGGGCATAACGCGCCGCCGCAATCTTGCCCTCCGTGCCGCGCGCGCCGAACCCACCGGGCACCAATATCCCGTCCATCGGCGACAAAATCTGCGCTATCTCCGACGCATCGAGCGACTCGAGCTCCTCGCTGTCGATATAATGCAAACAAACCTTGCTTTTATTCGCATACCCGCCGTGATTGAGCGATTCAATCAAACTCTTGTACGACTCATGCAATTTCACGTACTTCCCGACAAGCGCGATATTGACGGTCCGTTCCGGGCAGCGGATAATTTCGCGAACGCGTTCCCATGCTTCCATATCGGGCTCTTTCGACCATATGTTGAGCAATTCGCAAATCCGGCCGTCCAAATTCTGAGACCGAAAATACGTCGGCATCATGTAAATGCTTTCGACGTCGCGCGCCCCGAATATGCACGACTCGCGGACATTGCAAAACAGCGCAAGCTTTCGTTTGATATCGTCGGGCATGTCGATTTCGCCCCGGCAAACCAATATATCGGGCTGAATGCCGATTTCGCGAAGCGCCGCGACGCTGTGCTGCGACGGCTTCGTCTTGAGTTCGTCGGCCGTCCGGATATACGGAACGAGCGTGACGTGAATGTTGATCACGTCGCCCGCCGCCTGCTTGCAACGAAATTGGCGTATCGCTTCCAAAAACGGCAGCGACTCGATATCTCCGACCGTCCCCCCGACTTCGATTATCGCTACGTCGCAATTCTGCGAACCCTCTTTGAACGCAAGCTGTATTTCGTCGGTCACGTGCGGAATGACCTGCACCGTGCCCCCCAAATAATCTCCGCGACGCTCTTTCGTTATCACGCGGTGATATATCCGCCCCGCCGTGCAATTGTTCGCCTGCCGGGCATGGCAATGCGTAAAACGCTCGTAATGCCCCAAATCCATATCCGTTTCCGCGCCGTCTTCCGTCACGTATACTTCGCCGTGCTGGAGCGGATTCATCGTCCCGGGGTCGACGTTGATGTACGGATCGAGCTTCAAAAAGTTAACCCGAAGCCCCCGGCACTCCAGCAGCGCCCCGATTGCTGCCGCCGTTATTCCCTTGCCCAACGAGCTGATTACGCCGCCGGTCACAAATATATACTTCGTACAACGCCCCATTTGCCTGCCTCCGAGCACTCTCTGCCATTTGCCGCGCCGACGGCGCGCATGCGCCGCCGAAGCCGCCGACCCTTTTACGATACACGCGCCACAAGATCGACAAAAACATGATTTTTCCCGCCGATGCGCGCCGATTTCGCCTTTTTTTTGCCCGATTTCGGCGTTTTTTTCCTTCCCGTCCGCTTTTGTCATGTAAAATGACGCCTTTTCTTTTTAGGCCGGGGGGGAAGCGTGGCAGATTGTCAAATCAAATGCATATTTTTCGAAAGACCATTGCCGGCGTATTCCAG
>CAVGZQ010000012.1:20894-25491 GCA_963633515.1 Bacteroidaceae bacterium | reverse complement strand
GCTACGCAGATTTTTAATCTCGGCGGCTATTTGTAATGCGCATCAATCGCGTGTTTGCCGCCGGCAAAGCGGAACGTTCGCGCTTCGCCACGCAGATTTTTAATCTCGGCGGCTATTGGTAATGCGCATCAATCGCGAGTTCGCCGCCGTCAAATCGGAACGTTCGCGCTTCGCCACGCAGATTTTTAATCTCGGCGGCTATTGGTAATGCGCATCAATCGCGTGTTCGCCGCCGGCGACGGGAATGAGCAGCAATAATCCGTCGGATGACGTTTGGCCGGCTTCGATATCGAGTCGTTTTTTGTCGAGCCATACGGCATCGAGCGTTCCGGCTTGCGCCTTTTTGGGAATGGCAAGCGTGTAGGAAAAATCTGCTTTGGGTAGGCGAATTTGGGCTTGAAGCGCATGCGCTTGGGCATTCCACGCATAAAGCATGCGCGACTGTTTCCGTAAGGTAAAGTGTTGCATGAATTCACGGGCAGAAGGCATCCAAATGTTGTTATCTTTGGCATAATTCATAAGATCATGCCACATTTGAGGCGATTGATAATTGGGCGACTGCCGCATTGCGTCGGCATTGAAATTGACGGCAATCGGACCGTTCCACACCGACTCGGCCTCTTTGAGCAATTGCAAAGGGATGTGTTCGGGAACGGCATTCAAACCTGCCGCATCGTCGATAACTGTCGGAAATTCGTAAACCGGAAACGGAAGTCCGTTGCGCTCGAGCGGAAGAAACGGATAGGAAGAACCGAAAAGATAGCCGTAATCTCCGGCTTGCCCCGGACCGTAAGACATGTCGATTTGGCATTGCGCCGATGTCAGATAACGAAATGCCGCCGTATAATCGCGCGTCCAGTAATTGCCGGCGTATTTGCACGTTGAAACCGGCCCGGAAAGTTGCTTCAGGATCGCGCGTTTTTGCGCCGCTGCGGTTTGTTCGACGGCAAAGGGTTTAAAAAATGCAATGCCATAAGCTTTATCGAGACGATCTGAAGCAGACCGATGAATGGATGCGCCGATATCGCTTCCGTTGCCCGCATATTTGCGAAGCGCGTCATTCGTTATTTTCGAAGCGGTGACAAGCCACGTGGCGTGCGCGCCCATTTCGGATTCTGTTTTTGCCGGCAAAAATGCTTCATCGCCGAGCGTTCCGGTCTCATGCGTGATGATGAGCGCGCTTTTTTTGCCGTCAGCCATCGGCCATAGCATGGGAAACGGCGCAGTTTGAAATACGCTCCCGAAAACATGCGCTTTGAGCAAATCGGCATAGGGCACGGTATTGGCGCGCATGCGTTCGTTAAGGATGAGATCGCTATTTTTGGGCGTTTCTTCCGCATCGATATGAAAATCGTCGCCGGGACGCCCCTGTTGAAGCGATGTAATGGCCTGACCGAAATCGAATCCCAAAATATGAACCGATCCGGCGCCGACCTGTTTTCTGACATGCGCCGTTGCGCCGTCAATTTCCAGCAATAAGCCGTCGGAAGCAAACGCATCGGGCGCAGGAGCATCCATGCGCATGATGCGCGTATCGATGGGAACATTGAGCAAATGCTCTTTATATTGACCGGAAAGCGGCGTATTCGGGGCATCGGTGATGCGTTTTATTGTTGCATTGCCGCGCGCATTTAAGCGCATTCCGGCAATCGGCGTCCAAGCATGCCCCGGCATTTCGAGTATAAGCGATGCGCCCAGCCGGACGCTTTGAGCAACGATTTGGATTTGAGATTCCGTCATGCTTTCGGCGGCATTGCGCGGGATGACGATGAGATGCGCTTGCGACAGATCTTCGGCCGATTGTATGTCTCGCGTCAGGGCAATGGCAAACGGACCGATTGTCTGCGACATCGCATTGTACCATGCAAAAGAAAAGTCTGTTTCAGGGTATGAGTCTGCCGTCGCCGTCGTATCGGGAAGAATGAGCAATATATTGGATTGCCCGAGTTGCTGCGGCATTGATGCCGCCCCTTGCGCATCGGATCTCGGCAATCGGATGGGGTGTTTCTGCAGAACATAGCCCAAACAAACGCAAGCCAATATGGCCAGCAAGATGAGATCGATTTTAAAACGATGAATGCGAGATGGTTCGCCCTGCATAAGTTTGCTGTTTACTCGTATAAAACATCAATGGCGTTAAAACCGCGCGATATGGGGATAATAATGCGATCGTATCCCATAAGCGATACGGCATCCGTTTGAATCGTTTCAGGCAAAAGGGCATCTTCTTTGACGCGCTGCAATCCGCGGCGCGCTTCGCGAAACGTCCGCGATCGAAGGGTTGCGGGAACCGATACCGACATGCCCGGTTCGGGCGCCAACAGTTCGAGACGAAGCGCAAGAACTGTTTTGTTGCCCATTTTCGCTTCGCCCAAACGCGATTTTAATTCTCCCGTAAAACGCGCGCGAGAAAATCGAAAATAATTGGATATGCCCGTTATCCAATGCTTGCGTTCTGTCGCAATTCGGTAAGTCTCGCGCCATGTTTCGAATATTTCGTAATCGGGATGCGACGGATAACGGCCGGGTTTAAAACTGACGGTCACGACTTCGTGCAGCTGTTTTGCGCTATTTTCGATAACAGATTCAAAGAACCGGCGCTGCGATTCGGTTTCGAGCGATGAAAACACGACCGGGTAAGAGAGAACATTGAAGATGCCCCCGTTGATATCGAGCGGAATAAAAGGAAATCCCGTCCCGAAAACGTATCCCGGCGATGTTTCGGGCGCGCGATACGACGCATCGTTTCTGAAACCGGCTGCCGCTATCATGCGAAACCCGCGCGAATAATCTTCGGTCCAAATGCCGTCTTTCGATTGCGATGATACGGGCTGCGCGCCGTCCGGCATTTGCCGGCGCAGGTTTTGCGCTTGCTGATCGAGGGTATGGGCGCGCCAAATCGGCGAAAATTTCAGACTTCCCATCGGCTCTTGAGCCGTTGAACCTTCGCCCGAGTTCAAATCAAACGAAAGCCCGATCTCGGTATGATACTTATCGGCAAGCCCTGCGCCGTATGGCGTTATTCGAAGCGGCGACCGCGCAAAAAGCGTTGATGACGCTTGGAATGTCGATTCGTATTGCGGCATCCAAAGCGCCGCATCTCCCATTCCGGCTTCGTCGTGCGTTACGATTACGGCGCCGCTCATGCCGTCAAAAAAAGGCCAAAATCCGACCGCAGGCACATGCTGCCCGATAACGCCGTAGACGAGAAATCGCTCGAGTATGTCGGCTGACGGCATTTCCGGATTGTCGGTTTTTGCCAAATCTTCCGTTTCGATTTGCGGCGTGCCGCGCATATTGCGGATTGTAAAGTCGTCGAGCGGACGCCCTTGCTGAAGCGACGTCAAAAGCATGCCGTAATCGAAATCGACGGTTATCACGCTGCCGGCGGCATAGTCCTTGGAATAAATCACCGGAACGCCGTCGATCGTGAGCAATGTCCGAGATGCATCGAGAGGTCCGGCAGACCCGATAATTTGCGTCATCTCGCTCAATTTAATCGAAGAAAGCGCCTTTTGATATTCGGGCAACAAACCTTCGGCATACGTCAATGTCTGCGGCTTGCGCACGCCGCCTTTGCCGTCGGCAGATGCCAATGTCCGAAGTTTTGCGCCCGGCATTTCCATCAGCACATGACCGCCGCGTTCCAAATAGCTTCGGATTTTGGGCGTCCAATCGCCGCGCTCGGAAACGGAACGCGTCAAGACGATGAGTTTATGCTTGCTTAAATCGGCATCGGGAAATTGCTGCGCATTGATAACGGAAACAGGACCGATCTCTTGCTGAAATGTATTGATCCATGCATACGAAAACGACATCGACATAAAGTTCTCGGGCGCGGGATTGAGCATCGATTCGTCGACGACAATCAAATAATCGCTCGCCGAATCGAGCGTTATCGCAACGCCTTGCGAAATCTTGGCTTCTTGTTTGATATGCAGCGGATGATGGCAAAAATAAACAAATGCTCCGACCGCAACGGTCAAAAGCCATATCCGCAATCTCACGCGTCGATCGCGCGCCGCCATGCTTCTTCGCGACACGTTTTAACCCTCAACTTTTATCGATGCAAACGCATGCCGTGTCTGAATGCGCCGATAATCTCTCGGATGTTTCGGCGCCGAAGACCGCCGCAATGCTTAAATCTTTATGCGGCCGCAATTTCTGATCTTCGCCTGAACTTTGAGCTTTTCGCCTTGCGAGATGCCTTCTCCGCGCAATATTTGACGATAAAGCTGACACGCTTTGACTTTGTCGCCCGATTTTTCGAGCTTTTCGGCTTGCGCAAATTGAACGGCATAAGACACCTTTTTCGTGCCCTTTGTTTTGCCGGCGGTTTTCGATTTATTCGGCGAAGTTTTCGTTTGCGCCGATTTGCCCGAACCCGAGCGTGTCTTCTTTTGAGCCTTCGGTTTGGAATCGCCGGCTTTTTCCGGCTCTGCCGACGGATCGCCGTCGGCATCATCGGCGCCGCTTCGCGCTGCGTTCAATGCTTTCGAATCTTCTTCGGGCAAATCCAAAGCGCCGTATGCCGCCGCCAGCGTTAAAGAAGATTTTCCCGATTCGGCGGCGGCATCGGTTTTAATGAGGACTTCCA
>CAVGZQ010000012.1:0-20884 GCA_963633515.1 Bacteroidaceae bacterium | reverse complement strand
CTTCCATGCTCGGGCGCTTCGCTTCGCGCGCCTGATTATCGCCGGCGCCGTCTTGCGCATCGCTGTCTTGCGCGTCGCTGCCTTTTTCGGGGGGGGCCGATTCCTGCGCCGCCGCCGCCGCCGAAGCCGATTCCTGCAATTTTTCGCCGCTTTTGGACGGTCCGAGGATGCTCAGCGCCAGCCAAGTGACGAGGAATATGAGCAGACAAAGACCGACCAAAATGCAAAACAAACCGAGCAGCAACCGTTTGCGTTTCCGTATCGTTTCTTCATGATGCGAAACGCCGAACGACGCGGCGCCGGGATCCGAATCCGAAGGATTGATGACTTCGAGCACCTGAGATACGGCATAAACGATCGGATTCTTCGACGACGACATATCCGTATTCGTATGCGTCGTATATACGGAAGGCTCGGGATTGCCGCCGTCGTCTGCATAGGCGGGCATTTCGACGACGGTGCCGGCTTCTTCGATTTCGCTGTCAATGTCTTCTTCGCCGTCGTTATAGGCGGGAATGCATGCGGTTGCGCCCGATAAATCGTCCAATGCCGCAACATCGGTCGACTGAAAGACGATTTTGGGCTTAATGTTGCTCGTATCATCGGGCAAATTCGGATACAGGCTGTCTAAGGCAAAAGCCATTTCATCGGCGCTTGCAAACCGATTGGCGGGATCTTTTTCGAGCGCCTTGAGACATATCGATTCGAGTTCGGGCACGACATAACAATCCAAACGGACCTGACTGGGCGGAATGGGCGCCAATGCCATCACCGAACGCGACATATCGACAAGACTTTCGCCGTGAAACGGCAATCGGCACGTCAGCATGTAATAAAGCGTGCTGCCCAAACTGAATATATCCGACTGCGGCGTTATATTGCGCCCGATGACCTGTTCCGGACTCATAAATGCAGGCGTCCCGCATATCGCGCCTTCGCGCGTCAAACCCTCGCCCTCCACATCGGCGATTTTCGCTATCCCGAAATCGAGAACTTTTACGAAATCATCGTTGTTGCGGTTCATCACGATGATGTTGGCAGGTTTGAGATCGCGGTGGATGATGTTCGCATGATGCGCCGCGCTCAGCGCGTGCGCCGTTTGGCTCGCAATATGGCAGATGCGCTTGGGCGTGAGCGGAAATTGATCGGGGATTAGCGACGAAAGCTCTTTGCCGTCGACGCATTCCATCGCAATGTACGGCGCATTCAGAGACGTGCGCCCGTAATGGTAGATGCGGATGATATTCGGATGCGACAAACTGCTCGCCGCTTGCGCTTCGCGCTGAAAACGCGTTTGAACGACGCGGTCGTTCAAAAAATCATGGCGCAATATCTTTATCGCCACTTCGCAGTTCAATGCCCGGTGATGCGCCTTATAGACGATGCCCATGCTTCCGGTGCCGAGTACCGATTGTATTTCAAACGTATCGTCGATGATCGTGCCGATATAAGGATCGTCTGTCACATTGCCGAAATCATTTTCAAATATGCGCGTGCCGCAACGCTGACAGTAACTCGCGCCCTGCACGAGCTCCGCGCCGCATTTCGGACACTTTTTACCGGACATCACCATAAGCTTCGGCTCTCTTAAGCATGCACATAACCTGACGCCTCACATACCATTTCCACTTTATCGCACGTCTGCGCGACTATCAACGAAAATAGCAATGACGCGCTTCGGCGTTGATGCAAAAATCTTCGTTAATTCGATAAAAGCTCGAATAAGATTCAAGTGAACGGAATTTATGCGAAAAACGATGCGTGTTTGACGCGTCAATGATGCTCCCGATGCATTTCTGTCTGTCGGAGCCAAAAAAAAGCCGCCTTCTCGCGATGCGGAGAAGCCGGCTTTTCTGACAGTTTAAAAAACTGTTCTGCCCTCAAACGGGCTGCGGACATAAATATTGACGTATCCAGCCCGCGCTGCGGCACAATGCCGCCGACAAATCTGCCGAAACGAATTTAAGAACATCGGCGTTGAATTCGAATCGCCGCAACAGCCCCTGCGCCGGCAACCGTTGTATTTGCGCAAATCGCGTCAATTCGCCGATCAGATTCTCCCACGTCCGCTGCTCGCCGTAAACGCCTTCAAACCACACAATCAGCAACAACGCCCGGAGCTGCGCCTTCTTCAGACCGTATGTGCGCGATTCGTTGGCAATCTTGAGCAATTCGTCGTAGTACCAGCGGCCCGGCGAAAAATACATGTTCACTTTGATGACGTTCATCCGCGCAATGTAAACTTGCTCGAGGTATTCCATCATCTGAGCGGTTTCTTGCGCGCTGCGGTAGTTGCGATCGGCGTTGGCAAAATCTCCCCGGCATTCGCACAAAAGCCCCTTCGCATTGCAATACTCCGGACGTCCCGCATTCGATTGGTGAATGTCGAGCAACATTTCGGCTTCGTTCAAATGCCCGTCGGCTTCGTCGAATTTCGATTGATACGTTTTGACCGTTCCCATGAAAATCGACAAACGGACCTGCGCGTTGAAATCGTCGGTTTTCTTGAACTGCGTCAGCGCCTGCTCGGCAAGCGTCAGCGCATTGTCGAATTGACCGTGGGCAAATTCGATGCGCGCCAATAACGCCTGACACCGCGCATTGCCCGACGCATCGTGAAAATCTTTGAAAATCGGCATGCTGCGAAGCGTGAATTTCTGCGCCTCGTCATAAATCAGCTGATCGATGTTGATTTCTGCCATCTGCGCAAGCGCATTCGCAAAACCGATCTGATCGCCGAGCTTCTGATATATTTCTATTGCAGCCTCATTCGATATGTGCGCATCGTCGGGGCGCATAAATATGCCGTAAGTCTTCGCCAATGCCATCAAAACGCCGGCTTCGTCGGCCGTGTTGCCGACCGTTTGGTAATTCTTTTGCGCCGCGATAAAACAGTCATGCGCCTGACGCACGACACCCAACGAAAGATAAATCGCGCCCAGCTCGTAGAGCGCGTTGGCCATCAAATCGAAATTTGCCGCATTCGAGCTGCAGTCGTAGGCTTTTTGAAAACATGCCAACGCCGCCTGCCAATCGGCTTTGAGCTTTGAAAGCTTGCCCATGCCAAGCAAAAGCTTGCTCTGTACGCTCTGATCGTCGGTCGTCAGCGCATTTTTGGCCAGCGTGTAATTTGCGCTCGCGTCTTCGAGACGGTTCTGCGCCAGCGCAAGCTCCGCAAGTCCGCAATAAGCCAAGCCCTCGAGCTGATGATCCCCCGACGTCTGCGCGATTTGAACCGTTTTCTGCAAATAGTCTTTGGCCGGTCCGTATTCCGACAAACGCAATGTCAAATCGCCCAATTGATGGTAAACCGTTTTCCGGCGTTCGGGCGATTCGTCGGCGTCCAAAAGCGGCAGCATCTCCTCGCAAAGCTCGCGAGCCTTGAGCAAATTCGTTTTCTGAAGCGCCGCATTCGCCGCGCAGTCCAAAAATCGAAGCGCATTCTTCTTGTCGCCCGCGAGCTTGAAGTGATGGGCAATATCTTCGTAATCGATGTATATGTCGCTTTCGCTCAGGGCTTCCTTCGTGCGGGCGACGTTTAAATGCAATTCCGGCGGCGAATCGATGTTGAAAAACTCGACAATATGCGGATGGATAAATTCAAACGACATATCCGCATCCCACTGACGGCGCAAAATCCCCTCGCGGCGCCACACTTCCAACGCCCGGCTCGTGCAATCCAAAAGCGAATATTTGCCGTCGCGCCGCAGCAGCGTTTCGACCGCCGACAGCGAAAATGTCTCGCCCATAAGCGCCGCATGCCGCAATATCTCGCGGTAATCGGGCTGGTTGTATTTGCGCACGATTTGATCGATGCGCTTGAGCGATATGCGTTCGATAGAATTCGGGATGACGAGCTTCTGCGCGTCGTCCGAACCGAGCGCCTGCTTTTCGTCGACGATGTAATGCAATGCCAAGTTCAAAAACAGCGGATTGCCCTTGGACAGCTGCATGCACTGATTTGCCATCGGACGCTGCATCTTGACGGCGTTGTCGATAATCGCCGAACAATCTTTTTTGTTCAGCCACGCCAGCTGCATCTCGCGGTAATATACGTGCTCCAATCGGTTGAACCGCTCCAAAAGCATTTGAAGTTCGCGGTTTGCCGCAAGCTTTTGATGGCGGAACGTCGCGACCAAAAAAAACGGACGGTGTTTCGTCACGACCGAAAGCGCCAATTTCCAAAGCAAATTCAAGCTGTCCGTGTCGGCCCAATGGATATTTTCAACCGAAAACATCACCGGAGCCATCCGCGACAGCGTGTCGAAAAACTCTTCCAGACGCAACTCTGCCTGCTCGCGTTCGTCGCCCGCCTGACCGTATTTTCCGACGATAAAATGCGTCAAAAACGTTATCAGATACGAATCGCCGATGTCGTAACGCGCAAGCGCCCGTTTTATCTCGCTTTGCGCGACCGACGCATCGTCGGACTGAACGTTCAGAAACTTGCGCAACGCCGTGCGGATTGCTGAAAATGACAGATAATTCTGCGGCAAAAACGCCGTATTGATGCGAATCCCGCGCGATACCTCCAAAAAGATGTCGGCAAATTTGTTCACAAGCGCCGTCTTGCCGATGCCCGTCGTCCCCGTCACGACGATTGCCGTCCCTTGACCTTCGGCAATGCCTTTTTCGGCGATCGATCGGAACTCTTCGAGCTCATCGCGCCGCCCGACGAATATCTCCTTGAGAGAACTGCTTACATCCGACGACATGCGCGGTTCGGCCAGCGATTTCCAGCGCGCCTGCGCTTCGAAATCGCTGTTGCGGATTTCAATCCCGCGCGTCTCTTCGTTGAGCTGATAATCGCGAAGCAGCGCCGACGCATTCTGCGGGCGTTTGAGCGGATCTTTTTCGACGCATTGCGCAACGACTTTGCCCAAAAACGTATCGGCCAATTCGTCGGGAAGCGGCGGACACGGCTGACGCACTTGCTTGAGCAAAACTTCCATCTTGTCGGTGCCGTCAAACGCGCGCTTGCCCGTCAGCATCTCGTACAAAATGAGACCGAACGCGTAAATGTCGGCCGACGTCGTCGTCCCTTTGCCCATCGCCTGCTCGGGCGCCATGTAATGCGGCGTCCCGGGCGCACGGCGCTTCGCCGTGAAATGCGGCGCTTCTACCGCCTTGCCGCGTATGCTCAGCGTCTCGTCCGAAAGGTTCTTGACAAGACCGAAGTCCAATACCTTCACAAAATCTTGCTCGCCGTACTGCACGCAAAGCATCAGATTCGACGGCTTCAGATCGCGGTGAACCATCCCGCGCTCATGCGCTTCGCTCAGCGATTTCAGGATTTGCTGGCTGATGTGCAAACATCGGTCGTAGCTCAGCGCGCCCTCGGCTTTGAGCACATCGGTCAGCGTCTTGCCGTCGAGCCATTCCATCACGAGGAACAGCAACCCCGTTTCGGTCTGACCGTAATCGAATATCGTTATCGTGTTCGGATGCCGCAATTGGCTCGTCAGCAGCGCTTCTTGCCGAAACTGTTCCACATAATCGGCGTTGTTCGACACGACGTCGGGCAACAAAACCTTCAGCGCGATGTCGCGGCCCAAATTGTCTTGCAACGCCCGATATACGGCGCCGAAACCGCCGAGGCTTACGCGTTGGATTATCGTGTAGCGATCGGCTAACCGGTCGCCGGGATTGGGAAGGTCTGGTTTTACGGCATCGGACATGATTTGACACGCTCTCTCTCATACATTCTGACGCCGCGCGCAGATGCGCGTTTGCGGCAATCAAACCGAATTACATAGCACAAAATGCATCGCTCGGGCAATTATTGTTCAAACCGCGATAATCCGATGCGCAAATAACCGCTTTTTTCGGGGGCGCCGCCTTTTGCCCCCCTCGGCGGGGGCAATGCGCCGGCGTTCGCGCTTTTGCCCCCTCGGCGGGGGCAATGCGCGCTCAGGCTTCGGCTGTTGCGGCGCCTGCCTCAAGGCAGACGGCAGGCGCCGCAATACGCCTTCGCGCGTTGCGCGCATTGCGCGCAACGCCGGCGCGGCTTCGCCGCGCATTCGGCCGCCCCTCGCCGCGGGCGGCCGCCGGCGGATTCCTGTCCCGGACTCGGCGCTTCGAATTGCATTTGCCAAATTCCCCGTCATGTATAAAAATGCGCCGCCGTTTGCAAAGACCCCTTTCCGGCAAAAGGACACCGAGATGCCAAACACAAAAAAGCCAAGCGCTTGCGAAATCAAAAAAAACGATCCGGAAAAATCCGCTCCGGCGCCGGTTTCCGATCCGGGCGCCGGCAAAGATTCGCTGCCTGCGCAAACCCAAGATTATGCCGCCGATATCGACGGCGATTTTGACGGCGATCCGTCGCCCGAAGCCATGGATGCCATGATCGGCGAAGCGTTTCCCGATATCGAAATCACCGATCCCGATCTGCTGCCCGATCCCTGTCTCATGCCGGACGGCGGCGCGCCTTCCTCCCGCGCGCCGCATTACGAAACCGTCTCCGTCGACGTCGATTCGCCCTCCGACATGCTCGCTTTGCGCGACGCATTCAAACCGAAGTATTATGCGGCGAGCGCGAGCGATCCGTTGGCAATTTACCTTTCGCATATCCGCAATCACCCCATACTCGACGCCGAAAGTCAACAAAAACTTGCCGTGCGGTACAAAGAAAACAACGACCTCGACGCCGCGCAAATGCTCGTGCTTACCAATTTGCGTCTCGTTGTCAAGATTGCGCGCGAATATAAACGCCGTTGGGCAAATTTGCTCGAACTCATTCAAGAGGGCAATGTCGGGCTTTCCGAAGCGATCCAACGCTACGACCCGTTTCGGCACGTCAAATTCACGTCCTATGCGCAGTATTGGATACGCGCCATGATTCTCAATTATTTGATGAACCATTTCCAGCCGATAAAGATCGGGTCGACGCGCGCCGGGCGAAAATTGTTCTACAACCTGCGCAAAGCGCGTTCCCAGCTTATCCAAGACGGATACTCCAACCCGACGCCGGCGCTCGTGGCCGAAAAACTCGGCGTCTCCGAACAAGATGTCATCGATGTGTCGCGCCAGCTCGATCAGCCGGCGGTAAGCATCGATCAAACCGCCCCCGGGCACGAAACCGTGACCATCGGCGAACTCATCAAAGACGATGCCCAATCGCCCGAAGAAGCCGTCGAAAATGCCGATTTCTATGCAAAAGTCCGCGATATCATGGCTTCGTTCGCGCAAACGATTAAAGACCCCCGCGAGCAGGCGCTTTGGAACCGCCGTCTCATGTCCGACGATCCGATTACGCTGGCCGATTTGGGCGCCGAATTCAACGTCAGCAAAGAGCGCATGCGCCAAATCGAAGCAAGGCTCAAAGATCGGTTCAAAGATTACATTTCGCAGCGAATCGACGGCGACATCGGCACGTTCATCGATGTCTGACGCCGCTCAAACCGTTTTCGCCGCCGCATGCGCGGCGCAGCAGATGCGCGCAATGCCGAAAAAAGCGCGGCGTATGCTCGCAGCGTCCCGCGAGAACATAGCCGCGCCGGCCTGCCGTATTTGCCCCGGCAAATAGGCAGGCAAGCCGCGCGTATTGCCCGCAGGGCAATAGCGCGGCGCGATTTCGCCGCCGATCGGCGGCGAAATCGCCGAAGCCTCGCAAAAACGGGCGTCTGCCGCTCGGCAATCGGCGAATATTTTGCGCATTCGATTGTAAAAATCTGAATTTTATTTTGCGTTTCGTCGGGAGTTATGCGTCGCATTCGGCGTCGGGTTGCCAACGGAGCAAGACGATTTTGCAGCGGCCGTATGTGCGTTCTTTGATGACGGCATAACCGTCGGGGGCGCAGAGGGCATCGTCGGCGCTCAGTTCGGCCGACACGACGGCGCCCGGGGTGAGGCGGCGTTGCGCGGCGAGCGCGGCGAGCGTTTGCGGCATGAGGCCGGCGGCATAGGGCGGATCGCATAAAACGAGGTCATATCGGGCGTTTCCGAACATCGGCCAATCGCGCGGCGATTGCCCCAAACGGGCCGAAACGCCGTCTTGGGCGTTGAGTCGGGCGATATTGCGCGACAATACGGCATAGTGTGCCCGGTTCATTTCCATGAGATCGACGCGATCGGCGCCCCGGCTCCAGGCTTCCAAGCCCAGCAACCCCGCGCCGGCAAACGGATCGAGAACGCGCGCGCCGTTGAAGGCGCCGATTTCGCTGCAAATCATCGAAAACAGCGCTTCGCGGACGCGGACGAGCGTCGGGCGCACGCCCAAACCGTCGGGAACGTTTAATTTGGCGCCTTTTCGGCGCCCGGCAATAATTGCGGGCATTATTCGCCTTTCGGGTTGGGCGCCGTCGGAGCGGGGGGATCGGCGGGGGGGGAGGTTTTGGGCAATCGGCGGCGGCTCGGGCGCCCGAATTCGCGCGCGGCCGCGTTGCCCGCGTCTTCGAGAAGCCCTTGGCGTGCTTTGACTTTGCGCGGCGGGCGTTCATGCGCGCCGTTCGGGAGACCGGATCCGGCCTGCGCGGGAGACCGCGGCGGCTGAACCGGGGCGTGGGTCGGCGCGATCGGATGCTGAGGGATCGCATCGGGCGATGCGGTCGGCGCGACGGTCAATTTTTCTTTCTTGCCGCGGCGTTGCGTCCGTCGCATCGGTTTGGGGCGGGCGGCGTCGGCGCCGTTTTGCGCTTCGGCGGGCTTTCGCCGGCTTTCGGTTTGGATGTCTTTTGCCGTTTCGGGCGTCTGGCGTTTGCGCGCCGCGATCCCCGATCCGGCGCGCGATGCGGCAATCTTTTTTGATCCGGGCGACGGCTTCGGCGCATGCGGCAGGCTGCCGGGCATGCGCAGCGGCGATTTCGTTTCGCATGCTGCGCTCGGGTCGGCGTTGAGATAAAAACGGGCATGCTCAATCGGAAACTCGATCTTTCCCGACTCGGCGTCGGCCAAGATTTCGTCGGTAACGGGCACATAATCGCGCGGCGTCATGCGCTGCGTTTCGCCGTTGTCGTATGTGATGACGATATCTTCGCGAATCATGTCGATATCGGACACGCGGCCGATGCCCCAACGCGTGAGTACGCGCTTGCCTTTTTTGGGGAGATTGCGTTTGTCGCGCGCATAATCGCAGTATTCGTAGCTCATGCAGCAATAGAGCCGCCCGCAGACGCCGCTGATGCGTTTGGGATTTGAGGCCATGCCCTGCGCGCGGATTTGTTTTACGGCGACGGGGTCGAATTGCCCCAAAAAACGGCCGCAGCACAGGAGCTGACCGCAAGATCCGAGACCGCAAATAAGCCCCGTGCCGTTGCGCAGCCCCAATTGGAACATTTCGACGCGCATCTTGAGCTTTCCCGCCAAATAGGCAACCATTTCGCGGAAATCGACGCGGACGTCGGATGCGAAATTGACGGTCACATTTTTGTGATCGTGGCTCAGATCGGCCGAAAGCACCTTCATTTGCAGATTTTGGGCGATGGCAAACTCCGAAGCGAGTTCGTAAGCGTGTTTTTCGATCCGGGCGTTTTCGGCGTCGATGCGTTTGTCGTCTTCGGTCGCAATCCGCACGGCAAACGGCAGGGCGTTGATTTCGGCGACGCGGCGGTATCGGCATCCGACGGCCGTTGCCATGAGCATGTTTCGGTGAAACCGAATGAGCACGGGCGTGTTGGCGGTCAGGCGGATGCCGTTTGTGTTGATTTCGACTAAGCGCTGCGTGCGCGTGAGCCGCGCCTGAATGACTTCGTACAAATGAGCCGCGCCGTTAAACGGCTGGCGCGCGACGCGTCCGTCGGGGCGTTTTTTCGGTTCCTGCGCCGGGGAATTGCCCGGATAATTTTTGGCATTGCGGCGCGCGGCAATGCCGGCTTCGACGTTTCGCGGCATCGCCGCGAGCGATGCCGGCGTGCGATAGGGCGAAGTCCGTCTGCCGTCGCCGCCGTTTGGCGCGTCTTGTTTTGGGCGCGGCGGACGCTGCGGGCGCGGCGCCGGCCGTTCGTTGTTTCGGAATGTCTCGGGATTGCGGGCAACCGTCCGGCGCGCATCTTGCGCGCCGCCGTCTTTTGGCGTTCGGTTTCGGTCGGCATCCGAAGACGGCAAATCGCCTTTTGCGGCGCAATCGCGCGCCGGCATGCCGGCATCTTGCGCGCCGGCGGCATCGCTAATCGGTTTATCGGTCATGGCCGGTCTGCTTTATTCTTGGTCTTGGCACAGCAACGCGGCGCCCAGCGTTCCGGCGTCGTCGTGAAGCGTCGGTTTGATGAATTGGAGATTGACCGTTGCCGTGCGCGGCGCAAGCGCCATGATCTGTTCCGTGACGCGCGTCAAGAGCTCGGGGCATCCTTCCAAAACGCCGCCGCCCAAGAGCAGCGCCTGCGGATTGATGACGGCGACGGCGTTGGCAATGAGCATGCCCAAGGCGCGCGCGGTATCGTTCCAAAATGCGGCGGCATACGGCAGACCTTGTTTGCAGCTTTGTTCGATGCAGCGCGCCGTCGGATGTTTGTCTTCGGTCAAGCCGAGCGCTTCGCGCGTGACGGCGCCGGTTTGGATATCGTGCATAATGCGATATTCGATGGCTTTTCCGCCGGCATATGCTTCGACGCATCCCATCTGACCGCAGCCGCACGGCATCGACATGAATTCGGGGAATTTGCAATGACCGATTTCGCCGCTGACGTTGTCGGCGCCCAACATGAGATGCCGATCGATAATCAGCCCGGCGCCGATTCCCGTGCCGACGTAAACGGCAAGCATGCTCGCGCAGCGGTTCGCCGCGCCGAAGTTGTATTCTCCCCAAGCAATGGCGTTGAGATCGTTGGCGATTTTTATCCGGGCATCGGGCAGCAAATCTCCGATTTCTTTGCGCAATACCGCGTCGAAATCGACATCATGCCAATTGAGGTTGGGGGCATTGCGAATGGTATGTTCGTCGATGCCGATTTGTCCTGCGACGGCAATCCCCATGCCGGCGATATCTTTGGGCGCGACGCCGTCGGGCAAATTTTCGAGCACGCGGCGGACGATGACGGCGACGTCGGCCGGCGTTTGAGCGCCGCGAATGGAGCATTTCTGCGAAGCAACAATTTTTAATCGGTTATTTTCGCGCGAAACGAGCGCATAACGCGCATTCGTTCCGCCGATATCGAATCCGAGACAATACATGGCACGTTTTACCTTATTTTGAGACATTTTGACGGCATGAAACCGTGCGCCGCGCCGATCGGCGCGGCGCAAACGGCAGGCGCATTTCTGCAACAGCCAAAAAAGAAAATGGGCTGTATACACGAGTTTGAAAAAATCGCCAACATCCGACGCCGAAACGCCTCCCCGGCGGAGATCGCCGGTTCTCGGGCGGCTTGGCATCAATATGCATGCCGCGCCGCAGCGGTTTATGACGGCGCCGAACGCGTCGGTTTTTCGGAAAACTCGGGCTTAATCGTTTCAAGAAAGCGGAACGGGCGCCAAGTAAACCGTTTTGACATTGGGATTGTCGGCCGAACCGTATATTTTGCGCACGATTTTCATGAACACCCCGAACGTCACGTCGCCGTCGGCGATAAACCGAATCGATCCTCTGACCATGCTCAGGCGCGCAATGGCCGGCTGAATTCCGTCGAACTGAACTTTCGAGCCGATGATATCGGTGCTGATTTCCCGCAATTCCGTGCCGTCTTCCAATACGACGAGCGGAATGGTGCCGGCGTCGGCCGCGCGGCGCATCGTCACGTTCGCGCGCGTAATCTTCACATCGATCGGGACATCTTTGCACGATTCGAAAATAAACATTTCGTGGTCGGGCCAATTGCATGCGTGGTACTCAAACGTCGAAATGCCGTTATGCGCCGCTCCGCCCAAGAACAGCTTTCGCATCGTCGGACCGAGCGTGTACATCGTGCGGTAGACCGACGACATCGGCATCGACTCGCCAAACAGCATGACGATCGGTTGGTTTATTTTATCGCCGTGTTCTTCGGCAGCGTCGGCAATTTTCTTCACATAGGCGCCGCCGCTCATAATATCGTCGATTTCGGCAATTTTTTTCAGATCGTAGTTGACGCCGATGCCGTCGGCGACGGCAATGACCGAACCTTCTTTGGCAATCGGTCCTTCGAACGGAATAAAAGACGCCGAAAGCGCTATCGAATCGCGCGCAATTTCGCCGAAAGATTTTTCTTTTTCCGGCGCGTTGACATCGACGATTTCGCCGTTGACGATTTTCGTTTCGGCGGGAGGTTCGCCCGAGATGACGACGGCAACGATGACGAACGCAACGATTGCTGCGGCGATGACGCCGCCGCTGACGGCGATGTATGATGTCGGGAGCGAACGGAAGAATTCTTTGAGGGGATTGAGTTTGTCGCCGTAGATCGACTGCACGTCGGCGGCATCGATTTCCCTTGTCATGCCTTCGTGTCCGCCGGGCGCCATTTCTCTTCCGACGACGAGCGCATTGGGATTGATCGGCCGGGCGGGCAAAGCCGACGAATCGGGCGCGCTCATGCTTTCGGCGCGCCGGCCGGCGGGCGCGCCTCCCCAAGCCCCCCAATCGTCGTCACCGTTCGCCGCGCCGGCGCCGGCATTCGGAATAGACTCGGTCGGCGGAATAATCGCATCGGCGCCGTCCCAATTGCTCAGCGCAACCGTGCGTTCGTTTGCGTCGTTGTGCCGAACGACTTCTTGTTCGACGGGTTCCAAAAGCGCCATCGTTTCTTGCGGGCGATCGGCCATCTGTCCCCATTGGGCGTCGCCGGGCGGCTGCTGTCCCCATTGGGCGCCGTTTGCTTCCATTTCTCTGACTTGCTGCCCCCATTGGGCGTCGGGCTGCTGCCCCCATTGGGCATTTGGCTGCTGCCCCCATTGGGCGTCGGGCTGCTGCCCCCATTGTGCATTTGGCTGTTGCCCCCATTGGGCGTCGGGTTGCTGCCCCCATTGGGCATTTGGCTGTTGCCCCCATTGTGCATTTGGCTGTTGTCCCCATTGGGCGTCGGGCTGCTGCCCCCATTGGGCGTCGGGCTGCTGTCCCCATTGTGCATTTGGCTGTTGCCCCCATTGTGCATTTGGCTGCTGCCCCCATTGGGCATCGGGCTGCTGTCCCCATTGGGCATCGGGCTGCTGCCCCCATTGGGCATCGGGCTGCTGTCCCCATTGGGCATCGGGCTGCTGCCCCCATTGGGCGTCGGGCTGCTGCCCCCATTGGGCGTCGGGCTGCTGTCCTTGCCAAAACTGTCCTCCGTTTGCATTGCCGGCATCAACGAGCGGCACCTGACACTGAGCGCACAATGCCCCGCCTTGCATGGCATATGCTTGGTCATCGATCGTGAAGGTGTTTTGACATTGTGGACACGTCAGAAGCATAACAATCCATCCTCATTTCAGAAGTAATGATAAGCAGACCGCGCCGCTCTATAGCATATCATACCCCGATTGACTCAAAAATCGATTGTTATACGTCGCGCGCGGCGGCGTCAAGCCGGACAATTTGCGTTCGGCGCAATTCCCGTCCGTCGGCAGTCTGACAGAATCCATCACTCAATATTGGAATTTTTTCGGCCGATGTGCTATTATCCCGTCGGTTTTTCGGAACCTATGAATTTCAGGTTCGGCATTCGCGCCGTTTAAGCGGTTTCGTTCAGAATGCCGCCGATCCGCAAAACGCTTGTTTGACGTTTTCTTCGGTTCGTTATGTCGCTTTATCATCATCCGCAACTCATACGTTTGTACGACAACAGAAATCTGGTATGCGCCGAATGCGTTCGGACGCTCAAGGAGTAAAAAATGGTGCATGGCAATGTGAAAAAATTGGCGCTCTTAACCGCAGCTTTGGGCTCACTCATTTCAACCCAAGCCATAGCAGCCGATCTGACCGATGTTTTGGACGCCGCCGATGAAGTCTATTTGGGCAAAGAAAAAGTCAGCGACCCCTTCGATATTTCTTTAACGCCGAAATTCTCTCAAAAACACGAATGGGCAAAGCTCAAACGCGAGTATTACGACAGCTCGGCAAAACAAATGCGTTTGCTCAACGAACTCGAATACAAACGCGTCACGAACGTGCTCGACATCGGCCTCGAAGTCGGCTTGTTTCATGATTTGTCGTTCCGCATGGGTATTCCCGTCGTCATTGCCGACCAATCTTCTTACAAATTCGATACGTCGAGCGACAAACCCGAATTTCAGATTTCGAGCGCCAATTCTTGGTTCAGCCCGTCGGCGGTTTCAAGCGAACGTCCGTATAAATTTTTCGATCTGCAAGACGGAGCGAAACTCGACGGCACAAGCCGATCGGGGTTGGGCGACATGACTTTCGGCATTGCTTGGAGTCCCTACAATACCGAGCGCCATTTCATTCCCGAACGCCCGTGGGAAAACAACACGGGGCGATCGACCGTCACGCTTTCGTTCGACTACAAAGCGCCCACGGGCAAAATGCGCGCCATCGACAACAGCTCTGCCGGATACGGCGCTCATGAGCTCATCTTTGCCGTCGCCGCGTCGCACCGTTTTTCTTTCGTCGATCCCTATATTCGGCTCCAATACGGATTGCCTATCGGCACCGATTCGGCTTATCCGAACTATAACGCAAACCAAGCCCGCGTCGATCCGGGCATGTGGGGACGCATCGATCTCGGCATCGAATTCATCCCCTACGAAAGCATCGCGACCGATTTTCAGCGTTTCGTCAAAATCGATTTGCGCGGTTATTTCAAATACACCGCCGAAGGCCGCGCATACAGCGAATTGGCCGATGCATTCGGAAAAGGTTCGTGTTACGCATCCGACGGAAACGGCGCAGGATGCGGTTGGGTAAAGCAAAAATGGGCTAATGCCGGCGCCGAAAATATCAACGCCGTCGCAAACGGCACCTATGCCGGGACATACAAAGAAGACGGTCTCTTCGATTACGAAGGGTTCGGCTCCATCGGCGGGGCAATCAATCTGACCATTCAGCCGATTCAATACGTGTCGATCGTCGCCGGCGTTGCCGCCGACTATGCGCAAAATCACTTCATCACTTTCACAAAACTCGGAAAAGACCGGCACACCTACAGCAAAACAGGCGAGCTCGTTAAAGAAGATGTCAAAGACGGACTCATTACCGAAAACTCCGTCGAAGAACGGAGCCCGACTTACAGCAAAGCGCTCGATTCCATAGGATCGCGCATCAAACGCACCGAATCCATCAACCTCGAATGGTTTGTCGGGCTCAAACTCATGTATTGATCGCCGCGCCGCTTCCGACGCAGGAACGAAAAAGCGCCTTCTTTCGAATGGCGCTTTTTTTGTGCCGGCGCCGAAAACGGCAATCGCGGCGGACGTTTTGCCGCGCCCGATGCATGCAAATCTGCCGTTTTTTCGCTTCGATCGCATCGGCGCCGCGCCGAAATGCTGTCTTCGGACGGCGCATTTTTGAGTTGCGCAAATCCGTCAAATCGCACAAAACCTCTCGGCGCATGCACGGCGGCGCGCAAGCGCCTGCATGGCGATAGGCTTGAACATGATTCGCATTTCATTAAATGCGCTGATTAAAATGCGCGATAAGCCCTATGGCGTTGCGCACAATTCGGTTATGTAGGTTTTGAAGGTTATATGACAAAATTCGCATATTTTTGCCGCGCCGGGCGCGCATTGTCTTTTGGGGCAGCCGTCGGAATGTTTTGGGGCATTGCGCCGGGAGCGCTTTTTGCCCAAGAATCCGATCGGCAGCATAACGGCGCTGTTTTGCAGCCCGGCGCGGACTCGGACGGCGGCGTTGCGCCGACTGCCGCCGAATTGCGCAATGCGCTGACGGCGCCGCGCGCCGCCGATGCGGCGCCGGACAAAACGCCGTCCGCTCTCACGGCCGAAGAATTGCGCGCCATACAAAGCGCTTACGACGAAAAAGCTTATGCGCGCGCCATCATGCTGGCGCAGGCGGCGCTCGAAAAATCCCCGAAAAATCACGAGCTTTGCACGGTTATCGGGAATGCATATTTGCTCAACGGCGCGCCGCAACAGGCTATCCCGTTTCTCGCAAGGGCTGCGCAATACGGCGCAAATCCCGCGCAAAATCAAGCGGCGCTCTGTTTGAGTTATGCGTCGGTTTCGCGCGGCGGACTCGAAGACGACCCGACGCTTGCCGCTTGCATGAACGCCGCCAAACTCAACCCGCAAAATGCCGCGCTTCAATACAAGGCCGCTCAGCTCCTCAGTGCCGCAAACCGTCATGCCGAAGCGGTCGATTTTCTCAAAAAAGCCCGCGATCTCGACGGTTCAAACTTATCATATCTCACGGCGCTTACTTCGGCCTTGGCGCACGCCGGCGATAACATCGCCGCTTACGAACTTACGGTTGAGAGGATCGGGCAAAAACCCATCGCCATTCTCTTTCATAACGCGGCGATTTATGCGCAGCGCGCCGGGATGTACGAAAAATCCGCCGAATGGGCGGCAAAAGGTTACGAATTATTCGACGATAAGTCGTTTCTCATTGCCGTTGCCTATGCCCAATTCGGCATGGCGCGCTACGCAGATGCATTGGAAACCGTCCAATCTTTGGCCGACGCGCAGTTTTCTGCGCCGTATGATTCGCGATACGCCCTCATCCGCGCAAAAACGCTCTTTTCGAATTTGCGCCCCGAGGCGCTCGAAGATTTCGATTCGCTCAAAAATAATCGCATCGCGCAGGGCGATCCGCAATACCGCTGGATGTTTGCGCTCTCTTTCGTTCTCGGCAAAAAATACGGCGAAGCCCGCCGATATGCCGATGTTATGGCCGGTTCAAAAGACGAAGAAACGCACCTGATGGCATACCTCATTCAAGCTATTTTGCCGCTCTTCGAAACGAACGATACCCAAACTCCGAACATCAAAACTTGGAGATCTCTGCCGGTTTCGGTCAAAGTCAATTGCGCCAATCGATTTAAATTGGCCGAGAATTCCGCTTCATTGCCCGGCGGTCTCGATGCGCTCATTTCCGGGCTTCCCGGGCGCGGCATGCCGCAGGTCTTCATCGATGCCGTTCAAATCGTCAAACAGCACAAAGACGACGATTACCCGAAACAGCCGACGGGTTTGTGCTCCGCCCGGACGCGCTCAACATCGGCGCCAGCCGGCGTGCTCGCGGTTTTGGGCGCGGCGTTCGGCATGTTTGTTCTCAGACGGCGAAAACACGGATAATCCGCATGAATAAAAAATGCCTCATCTTCGACGCGTCCAATTACATGTTTCGCGCGTTTTATGCGTCTCCTGCGATGAATAACCGGGCAGGATTTCCAACCAATGCATTGCATTTCTACACGACGATGATCCTTTCGGTCATTCGCCGCATAAAACCCGATTGCATTGCGCTGGCGCACGAAAAGAAAGGTCCGAAATTCCGTCATGCCCTTTATCCCGAATACAAGGGCGGACGAACGCCGCCGCCCGAAGATCTCGTTTTGCAATTCCCGTGGTTTCGGAAAATAACCGATGCGCTGGGATTGCGCGCCTACGAAGCCGACGGCTTCGAAGCCGACGACGTCATCGCAACGCTTGCGACGCAGGCGCGAAACTTGGGCTATGACGTCATCATCGCAAGCAGCGACAAAGATCTCATGCAGCTCATCCGTCGCGAAGACGGCTATGATCGCGTCGTGATCCTCGACGCGCTGTCGAAAGGCGGACACGCCAAAGACGGCGGCCATTGGATCGGAACCGACGACGTCATCGCGCGTTTCAACGTCGATCCCCGACGCGTGGCCGATGTTTTGGCGCTGGCCGGCGACGCCGTCGACAATATCCCGGGGTGCAAGGGAATCGGCGAAAAAACCGCAGGAAAACTCATCGCGCAGTACGGTTCTCTCGAAAATCTCATGGCTTCGCGCGGAGAAATCAAAAAGCCTGCTCAAAGAGCAAATCTCGACGCATTCGCGCCCGATGCCGATCTTTCGAAAAAGCTCGTTTCTCTCGTCTATGACGTTCCGGTCACGCTCTGCGAACAAACGTTGAACCCCGATCCCGGCGCCGTCATTGAGATTTTTTCCGCGCTCGATCTCAGCAAACTCATCGCCGAAGTCCTCGGGCGCGATGCCTGCTCCGACCCGAACGTCCCGAGAATTGCGCGCCCGGGCGCAGCATGCGATGCCCGCCCGGACGTTCTCCCCGGGGCAGATTCCGGCCGCGATGCGCCCGCGCCCGAGCGGCGCGCCGATCAACGCCTTTTGCCCGGGCTTGATCCCGGCGCAATTTCCCCAAAAGTGCCTGAACTTCGCATCGCGCCCGACGATATTTCAGACGTTCTCGATGCCGGCAAACGTCCGATCGTTCCGATTTCATGCCAAAATGCCGATATCGCCGAGTCTTGCGCCGACCTCGAAAAGCGGATTGACGCCATGCTTTCGGCAACAAAAACGTTCGTTTTCATGCCGATTTTCCAAACCGATTCGCCGCAATCCCCCGAAATGGCGGGCTGCGCCTTCGTTTCTGCCGATTCGGCCGATGCTTTTTATTGCCCGTTGCGCGACGGTCAAAAATCGCTTTTCGAAGCTTCTTCAAACGACGGCGCCAAACGGCGCGACATCGTGGCCCAAACTTTGTGCCGAAAAGATATCCGATGCGCCGTCTATAACGTCAAACCCGTCTTGCAGTGGCTTTGGACGCTCGGGCGCGCACCCGATATCGCATCGTTTTTCGATCTCGAAATTGCTGCCTATATTCTGAATCCGTCGCGGCAAAAGCTCTCTTTGCAATCGTGCGCCGCCGAATATGCGGGGCTGTCGCTTTCCGTCGTGCCCGACGGATGGCTCGGATCCGGCAAAAAGAAAATAACTCCGCTCGAATTGCCCGCGCAAACGCGCGCCGATGCCGCTGCCGTTTGGGGGCGCGCCGTTGCGGCTTGTCTCAGCCCCGTTCAAAATGCATTGACGCGCGCCGGGATGGCGGCGCTGTATGGCGCGGTCGATTTGCCTGCCGCCGAAGTTTTGGCGCGCATGGAGTTTTCGGGCATCCGCATAAATATCGATTATTTGCGCGATCTGACAAAAACGTTCGACGAAAATTTAAAAAAACTCGATGAAGAAGCGCACAAATTCGGCGATGAACCGTTCAACATCAACAGTCCGAAATCGCTCGGGCATTTTCTCTTCGATACGCTGAAAATCGTCCCGGCGACGAAAAAGAATCGAACGCACGGCCGGTCGACCGATCAAGATACCCTCGAATCCGTCGATCACCCCATCGCCCCGATCATTTTGCAATATCGCGTCATTTCGAAATTGCGTTCATCCTTTGCCGAATCCCTTATCGAATGCGCCGACAAAACGACTTCGCGCATTCATTGCCGCTTCAACGAATGCGTCACCGCAACGACGCGCCTGTCGAGCAGCAGCCCCAATTTGCAAAATATCCCGGCGCGCACCGATTTGGGGCGCCAAATCAAACGCGCTTTTGTTCCCGCCGAGGACTGCGTCTTCGTAAGCGCCGACTACAGCCAAATTGAATTGCGCGTTTTGGCTGCGCTCTCGAAAGACCCCGCGCTCGTCAATGCTTATCAAAACGATATCGACATTCACGCGCTCACGGCGTCGGAGCTCTTCGACAAACCGATCGAAGAAATTTCCAAAGACGAGCGCCAAATCGCAAAAACCGTCAACTTCGGCATCATCTATGGCATGGGGGCTCAAAAACTCGCCCGCGAAGCCGGGATTTCGAAAGCCCAAGCCAAACAATTTCTCGAAAAATTTGCCCTGCGTTTTCCGACGCTTTCGGCGTGGATCGGCGACGGCGTCAAAACCGCGCGTCAAACCGGCGTCGTCTTCACGCTTTTGGGACACCGAAGAATCATCGGCGAGTTTTTTAATCCGAATAAGATGATACAAGCATCGGGCGAGCGCATCGCAGCAAATTCGCCTATTCAGGGAACGGCATCCGACATCGTCAAATGCGCCATGATCCGGCTTCAATCGCTCTTTGCTGAGCATAATTCGAAAGCCAAAATCCTCGTCCAGGTTCACGACGAACTTCTCGTCGAATGTCACGCCGACGAACTTGAGCAAACGAAAAAATTCATCGCCGATGCCATGATAAACGCTTGCGACATCGGCGTTCCGCTCAAAATCGATATGAAAGTCGGATCCGATTGGGCCGATATGGAGCGCGTCGTGCTTGAGCAATGAGCAATGAGCAATGAGCAATGAGCAATGAGCAATTTAGAGCTTAGAGCTTAGAGCTTAGAGCTTAGTCAGTGATCAGTGATCAGTAATTAGCAATTAGCAATTAGCAATTAGCAATTAGCAATTAGCAATTAGCGGTTAGCGGTTAGCGGTCGGTGATCAGAGCTTAGAACTTAGAGCTTAGAGCTTAGAGCTTAGTCAGTGATCAGTGAGCAGCGGTCAGCAATGAGCAATGAGCAATGAGCAATGAGCAATTAGCAATGAGCAATTAGCAATTAGCAATTAGCGGTTAGCAATTAGCAATTAGCGGTTAGCAATTAGCGGTTAGCGGTTAGCTGTTAGCGGTCGGTGATCAGAGCTTAGAGCTTAGAGCTTAGAGCTCAAAGCATAGTCAGCGGGAAGCCGCGAAAAAAAAGCGCGGCGTATGCTCGCACGTGCCGCCGGCAACCGGCGGCAGGGAGAACATAGCCGCGCCAAGCCTGCCGTATTGAGCCGAAGGCGAAATAGGCAGGCAGCGAAGGCGTATTGAGCCGCCAAAGCGGCGAAATAGCCGAAGCCCCCCTTGATCAGAGCTTAGAGCTTAGAGCTTAGAGCTTAGAGCTTAGAGCTAGAGCTTAGAGCTAAGTCAGCGGTCAGTGATCAGCAATTAGCAATGAGCAATTAGCAATTAGCAATGAGCTGTTAGCGGTTAGCGGTTAGCGGTTAGCTGTTAGCGGTCGGTGATCAGAGCTTAGAGCTTAGAGCTTAGAGCTAAGTCAGCGGTCGGTGATCAGAGCTTAGAGCTTAGAGCTTAGAGCTTAGAGCTTAGA
>CAVGZQ010000011.1:3228-26125 GCA_963633515.1 Bacteroidaceae bacterium | reverse complement strand
TGCCGGATAAAATAAACGCAATGCCCAAAAGTCCGACAATGAAGCATGCCGCGGAGCAGAGCCAGGCTTTTGAGTTTCTTGCGGCAAATGACTTTGGTCTTTCGTACAGCGATTCCTCGCTTATTTCGGCAGTCTGCGCAAAAATGCGGGGAGCATATAAAAGATTGACAACCGGCAATATAATAGCTGATATAAAAATCAGCGCGAAAAAAGCCAGACCGATTTTCCGAATTCTGCGCGATGCTTCCTGTTTTTGCCACAACGCGCGCAACGCCGCGCCGTCTTCCGACGGCACAAATTCCAATCGCCCTTGTTCCAATCGCTCTGCGGGCAAAACTTCCTTGTTCATTTGATTATTCTGTTGATCGGGAAAACAAAACTCGCCGATTCTGTCAAGTTGCTCATCCGCCGCATAAAGTTTTCTTGTGCCGAGAAGATAATGCAAAACATAAAATTGCTCCGATCGCCTTTATTTTTGTTTCCGATGATCATAATGCATCAATCCCGTCTAACGCATTTTTTATTTCTTTTGCTATCGCTTCAATCACATTTACCGTCACGCTGTTTCCAAACTGCTTATAAAGGCGTGTATCCGACAATGCGAGTTTGTAGCTGTCCGGGAACCCTTGCAATCTTGCCCACTCGCGAGGCGTCATTTTTCGGATATTCTCTTTATTGATTTCGCCTTTTATATGGGTTATCGGCGCCATGCCGTGATCTCTTGCATCAACGATCAGATTCCTTTCTCTGCCCATGCCGCCGCAAACGATGGCGCCGGCAATGCCGTTTAACGGACGGATTTCGTAACCGAATCCGTTTCCTTTGGCTTCGTGCCTTGCTTTGTGTTTTCTGAGCGTTTCAATATAAACATCGCTCAAATAGTATTTTGGCGAAATCGGAGCGGGATCAAGAATATCTTTCAGACAGACAGTCTCTCCCGGAGGATTTGGAAACCGAAACGTTTTCGGCGAAATATCCTCTCTGAAACAAACGATATATATCCTCTCTCTATTTTGGGGAACGCCAAAATCCTTGCTGTTTAAAATGCGGCTGAAAACCTTATACCCTAAGTTTTCAAACGTTTTTGCGATTATCTCAAATGTTCTTCCTCTGTCGTGTATTTTTAATCCTTTGACGTTTTCGCAGAAAATAACTTTAGGCTTATGCAATTCGCATATCCTAGCGACATCGAGAAACAGTGTCCCTCTGCAAAGACCTTTGCAATCATCGTCAAAACCTTGTCTTTTTCCGGCAAGGCTGAATGCCTGACAAGGGAATCCCGCAAGACAAATATCAAACTCCGGCACATCCTTTTCGTCTATCTTGGTGATGTCTCCGGCAATATCAAAATCATCTTTGAAATTAGCCTTATATGTTTTTTGCGCGAATTCATCCCACTCGCTTGCAAACACAGTGCTGATTTCATCGCCGAATGCCCGTTCAAATCCAAGGCGGATGCCGCCGATTCCCGCAAACAAATCGATTGATTTATGCTTGACCATCTTTGCTGTTTGTTCTCCTTCCGGTTTCATCGCCGCGCGCCTGAAAAATCTCCTTTCTTGCCCCAAAACTCAACGGAGTTCAGACGGAATTCTCGGAGAAAAAATCAAAAAATCCCGCATTTCAATTTGCTTCTTAAACATGACGGCGCGCTTGTGCCGAATTGCGCAAGACTTTCTTGTCGTCCCTTCTGCAATTCTAAGCGATAAAGCTTTGTGTCAAACCGGACTCCGGCAGGTTTTCCGTCTTCTCGCAGCTTGGGCATCCGCCGCAAGCATCGCGCCTTCCGCGCGATGCTTGCAACGGTCAGCGGCGGATATCGCGAATGAGCCGATTTGCGGCGGGTTTATCGGCTTCGATGCGAATTGCTTCGTTCAGCATTTTCGACGCTGTCTCGCATTTTGTTTCATCGCGATACCAAACCTTGAACAACGGTTCGCCTTTTTCGACCCGATCGCCAATTTTATGCAAAACTTCGAGTCCGACCGCATGATCGACCGGCGCGCCTGCAACTTCGCGCCCGGCTCCCAATATGCAGCCGGCTTTGCCCAATCCTTAACCGACGGCAACAAACCGTAATCGTCGACGACATGAGCATCGCCGCCTTGCGCCGCGATATTTTTGCGCAGCTGTTCAAGCGCTTTTCCCGAACGGATGGCGCGTTCGAGCTCTTCGCGCGCGTCGTCGGCCGATATCTTCTTTGCCATCGACAACATTTCCGTGCCCAATGCCATGACGAGTTGCGCATAATCGGCCGGCGCATTGCCTTTGAGCATTTCGACGGCTTCGATAAATTCGTTCGCATTGCCGACCGCGCGTCCCAAAGGCTCATCCATGCCCGTAATGCACGCGCGGACATCGCACCCCATCGCCCGGCCGATGCCTATCATCGTGTCGGCCAAACGCTGCGCGCGATCTTGCGTTTTCATAAATGCGCCCGACCCGACTTTGACATCGAGCACAAGACCGTTAAGACCGACCGACATCTTTTTGCTCATAATCGACGCCGCAATCAGTTCAATCGACGGAACCGTCGCCGTCACATCGCGCAACGCATAAAAAATCTTGTCGGCCGGAACGAGCGATCCCGTCTGCCCCGTAATCACATACCCCGACGCATGCACCCCTTTTTCGATTTCCGATTCGCTCAAATCGACGCGATAACCGGGCACCGATTCGAGTTTGTCGAGCGTTCCGCCCGTATGCCCCAAACCGCGCCCCGAGATCATCGGAATAACCGGGCCGCATGCGGCAACCATCGGCGCCAACGTCAGCGAAACTTTGTCGCCCACGCCGCCGGTCGAATGCTTGTCGACTTTGTACATCCCGCTCAGCGATTTCAATGAGAGCGTGTCGCCGCTGCGAAGCATCGCATCGGTATATGCCACGAGCTCTTCGTTCGTCATCCCTTGAAAATAAACGGCCATCAAAAATGCGGCCGCCTGATAATCGGGAACTTTGCGGCTGACAACATCGTTGACAAATGCCTTGAGATCCCCTGCGGGAATTTCTTTGCCGTCGCGTTTGAGTTCGATCAGATCTGCTGCTCTCATGTTTCCTCTTACAATTTGCGGTGTCGGCTTGTCCCGGCGAACATCGCCCGGCAATGGCAACACGCCCCGTCGCGCTTCTCTATATCACGCTCCGTTTGAGAAATGCATGCGTTTGTGATAGACAACCGCCCGCTTGACGGATTTTAGGGAGGTCTTTTATGCAAGCAATCGCTTTTATCGGCACGCAAGAAATCATCCTCATCGTCGTTTTGGCGCTCCTCTTGTTCGGCGCAACCAAAATCCCGCAACTCGGTTCGTCCATCGGACAGGGCATTCGCAACTTCCGGCGCGGCATGAGAGAGGTCGAAGCCGAAGAACGCGAAGCAAAAAAATTGGCCGAAGAATCGCAATCCGATGCGCAAAGCGCATCCGTTCCCGGCGATGCGCAAAATGGCGAAAATAAAGCTTAATTTGCGCTGCGCGCGTTTTGTTTTTTTTCCGCGGGGGACGCGTCTCCCCCGCGCCGAAACCATGGTTTCGGCTTTTTTGGGGCTTTGAATTCGCTGAGTCGGGCTTTTGAATTTTGTTTGGGGAATTGCTCGATTCGGTCTTCCTGTTGACGCCGTCAAGCGGATGCGGGCACTGCGTTAAAATGGAAAACGCATGCAACCATTAAAACCGCCAACGCGGCAGTCCCAACGCCGCAGATGCGCAAAATATCAAAAAAAAGCGCGGCGTATGCTCGCAAAGCGGCTCGCTCGAGCCGCTTGAGAACATAGCCGCGCCCCGAGCGCATTGCCCCCCCGGGGCAAAAGCTCGGGAAGCCTGCCGTATTGAGCCGAAGGCGAAATAGGCAGGCCCCAAAGAAGAATGCGTTTTCTCGGAATGTCTCCAGCAAGCTCAGCGCTTTTTCGTAGTCCTTTGCAGAAAATGCAGCTCGATACGCATTTTTGACGTTTATAATTGCATCATAAAGAGCTTTCTCCGCATCTTCCTCAAAAAGCGCATTATCAACCGCGCCGATTTCTGCGTTCCCCTGACGAACGATGTTCGCGATGCGTTTGAACGTCGTCACGAGGCTCGCAAACATCGCTCCGCCGCGATGCTTCGTCAGCGTTTCGACGCGCCCGACGATCGCAGGAATATCCTTCATCGGCGCAACCGACAAAACCGCATCGACGACTTCGATCGCATGATTTTCGTTCAGCATGAAACGCAAACGCGTTTTGATGAAATCGAGAATCTGACGGCAAAGCGCATCGTCATCGGCCGTCACGGGCTGCGTGCGGAGCTTGCGTTCGGTCGCGCGGCAACCCGCAATCGCGGCGCGCGCCGCAGGTTCCAAATCCATCGTCTGACCGTGCTCGCACAGCGTCCGCAATATGCCGTTGGCGCAGCGGCGCAGCGCAAACGGATCGGCCGCCCCGGTCGGTATTCGCCCAAGCGCAAAAAGCGCCGTTATCGTGTCGAGTTTATCGGCTGTCCCGACGATTGCGCCCGTCAGACTTTGCGCCGCCGGCGCGCCCGCCTGACGCGGACTGTACGTCTCGCGGATTCCGGTGCATACGTCCGGCGGCAGCCCGTCCAAACGCCCGTAATAATCTCCCATCACGCCTTCGACTTCGGGAAATTCATAAACCATGTTCGTCGCCAAATCGGCTTTGCAAAAATGCGCGGTTTGCTGAATTTTCTTCATGTCGACCTCGGCGCCCGTCCACAATTCGGCAACGGTTTTCGACAACGCTTCGTCGCGTTCGGCTTTGTCGTATGTCGACCCCATGCCTTCGATGTAACGCATATGGGTCAATTTTTCGTTGTAAAATTCCAAATCGTGTTTGCGATCTTCGGCAAAGAAAAATTCGGCATCTTTGAGACGCGCGGCAAGCACGCGTTCGTTGCCGCGGGCAACGGTCCGGCATCGTCGACGACGCCGAAATACCGCTGATTCGTCACCATGCTCGTGATGATGACTTCGTGCGGCAGCTTGAGAAATGCCGGATCGAACGATCCGACAATCCCGACCGGCCACTCGAGAATTTGGACGACTTCTTCGAGAAGATCGGCATTTTCGACCAAATGTCCGCCGACCGATTCCGCCGCCGCGCGCGCCTCTTCCAAAACTTTCGCCTGCCGCTCCGCCGTATCGGCGAGGACATTTGCCCGGCGCAATTTCCCGACGTATTCGTCGGGCGACCGGACTTCGATCGCCCCGGGCGCCATGAACCGGTGACCGTACGTCAGCGCGCCCGATTTCACGCCCGCGAATTCCATCGGCAAAACTTCGCCGCCCAAAACGCACAAAATCCAATGCACCGGACGCGCAAAAAGCGTCGGTTCGTCCGACCAGCGCATCGGTTTTGCCCAGTGTATCGCCGCAAGGCTTTCTTCGAGAATGCGTCCCAGCAATTTCGATGTTTCTTCGCCTTTTTCGCAAACTTTCACGGCAATATAAGCCATCGGTTTGCCTTTTTTGCGCTCTTGGATCACTTCTTGGACTTGCGACGGATCGGCACCCAAACCGCGCAAAAATCCGAGCGCCGCAGGCGTCAGCGCTCCGTCGGGCGTTTTGCACGCCGAAACCGCGGGTCCGACCTTGAGCATCTCCAAATCGCTCTGACGATCGGCAACGCCGTCGGCTATCAGCGTCAGACGCCGCGGCGACGCATAGGCGCGCAATTGTCCCAATTCGATGCGCATCTCGCGGCACCGCGCTTGGACGCCGCTGCGCAACGCCTCAATCGCCCCTTCGATCTGAAGCGCAGGCAAATCTTCGCAACCCAATTCAAATATCAGTGACTTTGCCATGCCCTCAGTCCTCCTTCGATGCCGTGTCGGCGTGTTTGAGCAGCGGATAGCCCATTTCCTCGCGCTGTTTGAGATAGCAATCGGCCGCCATGCGCGAAAGCGTCCGCACGCGGTTGATGTACGATTGGCGATCGGTCACCGAAATCGCGCCCCGCGCCTGCAATATGTTGAACGCATGCGAACACTTCAGCACGCAATCGTACCCCGGATACGCAAGCCCGAGATCCAAAAGGCGTTTGGCCTCCGCCTCGTACATGTCGAACAATTTGTACTGAAGATCGGTCGACGCCTCGTCCAAATAGTATTTCGACTGCTCGATTTCGGCCTGCAAATGAACGTCGCTGTATTTAATCCCGTCGACCCAAACCAAATCGTGTATGCGATCGACGTTTTGCATGTACATCGCGATGCGCTCGAGTCCGTATGTAATTTCGGCCGTCACCGGATGACACGCAATCCCGCCGACTTGCTGGAAATACGTAAATTGCGTCACCTCCATCCCGTCGGCCCAAACTTCCCAGCCGCAGCCCCACGCGCCTTGCGACGGAGCCTCCCAGTTGTCCTCGACCAGCCTTATGTCGTGCGCCAGCGGATCAATCCCGATCGCCCGAAGCGACCCGAAATACAAATCCAAAACGTTCTTCGGGCTCGGCTTCAAAATGACCTGAAACTGATAATATGCCCCCCAACGGTTCGGGTTTTCGCCGTAACGCGCATCGACCGGACGGCGGCACGGCTCGATAAAAGCCACCGAATAAGGCTCCGGTCCCAACGCCCGAAAAAATGTCGCCGGATTGAACGTCCCCGCGCCCTTCTCTATATCGTACGGCTGCTGGACGACACACCCCTGTGACGCCCAATACTTCTGAAGCGTCAGCACGAGATCTTGAAAATTCATATCTTGCTCCTTCATTGAAAATTCGGCTCCCCCAAGCCAAAAAACCGCCGCCTTTTACCGCTTTTGACGAAAATAATCAGCTATTTCGCGATATTTGCCGCGCTTTTGCCGCCGATCGGCATCATTTTTTCGTGAATCGCCCTTTTTCGTTTGCCGGATCCGCCGGGCGGCAGCTCCGGCGGCGCTCAATGCGGGCTTTGGCTTCGGCTATGCGCATGCGCGCATACGCCTTCGCGCCTGCGCTATGGCCGCCGGCGGCGCCCATACGCGCAGGCTGCGCGGCTATTTCGCTTGCCCGGCGCTGCCGCCCGGGCGGCGCTCGATACGCCGCGCTTTTTATCCGAAATCGTCCGATTCCCGCGCGTTTTTTTTCAATTCGGCGTCGTTTATGCTATCTAAATTCGGCTTTTTTTATGCCGCATCGGATGACTGTCGCGTTGCTTTTGTTCATGAGGATTGCAACAATGAAAAAATACACCCTGTTTTGCTTGTTCGTTTCTTTGGCTGCGATTTCGGGCATGTCGTGCAGTTCTTCATGCAAAGACAGCGGCGCATGCGAATGCATCTCGCAGTACGATTGCAAAGATGGATTCGTCTGCCGCGCAGGCGCATGCGTCGAAGACGGCGATTCCCCTTGGATTATCGCCGAACGCAAATACGGCGAAAAATGCATCGCCCACCGCGAATGCATCGACGGGCTGTGTCTGCCGCTCGGTCCCGACAACGGCGGCGTATGCACAAAATCGTGCGCCGGCAGCGAAGATTGCCCCAATCCCGACGCCGAAGATTGCAAAACTTGGACGGGAAACAATGCCGAACCCGATACCGGACGCGTCTGCGTCGCAAAAACGGCCTCACGCCTTTGCGCCTCTTGCGCCGTCGACGGCCATTGCAATGCGACGGGCGATTTGTGCGTCGAATCGGCGGACGGCATGATTTGCGCCCAAGACTGCGCCCAAACCGATTGCCCGACGGGCTATTCGTGCGAAACAATCGAACGAAACAATGCCTCCTTCCGACAATGCATCCCCGTCGGCAATTCGTGCGATTGCGGTCCGGGAAAAGTCGGACTCGGAATTTCTTGCAACAATGCCAACGAATTCGGTTCCTGCTCGGGGCGAAAATATTGCGAGCAGACGAAAAACGGCTACGAATGGAGCGAATGCGACGCAAGAATTCCTCAGGCCGAAGTTTGCAACGGAATCGACGACGATTGCGACGGTCTCATCGATACCGCCGATCCCGACATCTCCGTCGACTCCGAAACCGACGAAATCGGCGCCAAATACCCCCTTTGCTACGTCAGCTCTTGCGTCGGGCGATGGGTTTGCGCCAAAAATGAACACGATATCTACTATTGGTACTGCGATGCCGTCGCGCCCGAACGCGAACTCTGCAACGGCGTCGACGATAACTGCAACGGTCTCGTCGACGAGCCGTTTGTCGACGCCGAAGGACGATACGTCCACATCGACCACTGCGGCGCGTGCGGCGCCTCATGCAATCAAATTCTCGCCCATCTCGCAAAAAACAGCGACGGAACAACGGTTCAGGGCGCCGCGTCGTGCGAATTGCGCGGCGATGTTCCGACTTGCATCCCCAAAAAGTGCGAAGACGGCTACTATCCCTATCCGCACGATAATCCGATAAGCTGCGTCAAGCTCGAGTCTCCCGCTTGCCAAGTCTGCGACGAATCGGCCGATTGCAACGTCTACACCGATATTTGCGCCAAGCTTGACGGCGATTTCAGCCGGCATTGTCTCCAAAGCTGCGACGAAAAATCGCCGTATCCCGGCTGTTCGGGCCGAATCGGCGTCCAAAGCTGTTGCCCCGACGGCTATTTGTGCCAAGTTTACGGCGGCGCCAAACAATGCATTCCGAAAGGTTCGTCTTGCTCTTGCGATGCCGATAAAGTCGGAATGACGCGAAATTGCGTCGTCACGTCGCAAACCGGCATTTGTCAGGGACGCCAATCGTGCCAAAAAATCGGCGATGACGCTTTTGCATGGAGCGACTGCACGGCGCAAACGCTCACTCAGGAACTGTGCGACGGACAAGATAACGACTGCGACGGCGAAATCGACGAAGATTTCAAAGACGAACAAGGCCGCTACAATCACCCGAATCACTGCGGCGCATGCAATGCCGATTGCGAAAGCCGCTGGAAAGCCCCCGAACTCCATGCCGACGGCGCATGTCTGCCCGACGGCCAAAACTATTCCTGTCAATTTACCGGCTGCAAACTCGAAACGCGCGTCGCGGGCAAGCGCTGTCAGCATGATGCCGACTGCGCATCGGGGCAAAAATGCGACCGTCAGTTTTACTATTGCGTCGCCGACGGCGGCAGCGATGCTCCCGTCTCGTGCAATGCCGACAGCGCATGCGCGTCAATCGATCCCGCCTTGCGCTGCATCGATGCCAAATGCCGGTTGCGCATCCAATTCCATGACGTGAACAAAATCGATGCCGACGGCTGCGAATGCGGCGTTGCCGTCGACGGCGGCAGCGACGAACCCGATCTTTTCAATCAATATCCGACCGAAACAAGCCTTTACATCGACCGAAACTGCGACGGAATCGACGGCACCGAGGCGACTTCGCTCTTTGTCAGCGCGCAATCGAAAGTTTCCTGCGGCACGCGCGAACACCCCTACACGACGATCGCCGAAGCGATAAAAGCCTACAATCCCGACAAACATACGGCCATTCTCGTTGCCGCCGGCACCTATCTCGAACAAGTCCAAATGCGATCGGGGGTGCGCCTTTACGGCGGCTATGCGCAAGATTTCCTGTCGCGCAATATCGTGCTCAACCCGACGCAAATCATCGCCTCGCCGCCGGCAGACGATTCCAAACCCGGCACCGTCTATTTTCCTGCGGTAAAATCCGTGACGCTTATCAGCGGTTTCGTCATTGCAGGCTATGATGCCGACGAATCCGAAGCTCTCGCCGATTTGTCGGGACGCAATACATACGCCGTTTATCTGGAACAGGCGCAATCGAACATCGTCATTGCCGACAATGCGATTGTCGGCGGCCGCGCAGGCGACGGCGCCGACGGTTCGCCCGGCAATTCCGGATACGCCGGAAACGACGGAAAAGACGGACAAGACAGCTTCGAATGCAATGCGCCGACGTGCTACGGCGTTTCGGGAAAAGGCGGCGAGGCCGGGACAAACCGATATTGCAAAGCGGCGGCCGGACTCGCCGGCGCCGCAGCCCGAGGGGGCAGCGGATCAACGCAAGATTACCGCCACGCCGACGGCGGCGATTTGCGCAACGGCGCCGGCGGCGATAACAATCAATACCGCACGTCGCGCCCCGAACATGCCGATTATTGCAAATACGACTGCATTTCGGGCGGATATGCCAACGGAAGCGATGCAGCAAACGGCGCAAACGGCAAAAACGGCGCGGGCGGCGCCGGCTGCTCCGACGCCCAAGGATCGGTCAAAAACGGACGCTGGACGGGCAATTCGGCTTCCGACGGCGCAAACGGCGGCGCGGCTTATGGCGGCGGCGGCGGCGGCGCAGGCGGAAATGCCGACAATTTTAACGCGCCGGGATGCACCCAAGGCAACCTCGTCGGCGACGTCGGCGGCAGCGGCGGCGGCGGCGGCGCAGGCGGGTGCGGCGGAAACGGCGGCGCCGCCGGCGGTCCGGGCGGCGGATCGTTCGCGATTTGGATCGCAAAAACCGTCTCTCAGGCTAAGATTTACGGCAATACCATCCGGCTCGGACAAGGCGGCAACGGCGGACGCGGCGGTTCGGGCGGCGCCGGCGGAACCGGCGGAAAAGGCGGAAAAGGCGGCACAAACGTCACCCCGGCTTGGTGCGCGGGCGTCGGCGGCAGCGGCGGAACCGGCGGAAAAGGCGGAAGCGGCGGCGGCGGCGGCGGCGGATGCGGCGGAATTACGGCCGGAATCGCAGGCATCGGTGCGATATCGGCTTACGCCGCCAAAAATGCGTTCAGCTCGCAAAATGACGACGATTCTGCCTATGCACAAGGCGGAGCGGGCGGCGACTCCCCCGAATCGACCGCCGACGGCGCAAAAGGCGCAAACGGCATCATTTCCGACATCGCGGCTTTTTAACCCCGCGCGGCGGCGCGAAAACGCCGAATGCAAGCCGCTTCCGCCCGCCGAAACCGCTTTTTTTTAACAGACGGCATCATCAAAAAACGGCGCAGAGCGCAATAAATGCGGCGCATCGCCGTTTTTGCGATCGTCGTTTTTCCGACGGTTTCAAATCCGTTTCGCCCGCTCAAACGGCAAAAATTTATTCAGACATGCATGCTTTCGTCCTCATTTCGGCGGTTCAAAACCCCGAAGAAAACTTATCCCTCAGCGGCGGCAATTTTATCGCCGACGAAGAAACAGAAATCCCGAACGATTTCGATCTTCGCGCGCTCGAAGCCGCCGTTTCGCTCAAAGAAAACGGCATCATCGGACAGGTTACGGTCTTCTCGGCCGCGCCGCGAACGGCGCATATCGTCAAAGCGTTGGCTATGGGCGCCGATCGCGCTGTTTGGGCGCCCGCGTCCGAGTCCGAAATAACCCCCCTGACCGTTGCCCTTACCGCAACGCAAGCCGCAAAACGGCTTTTTCCCGAAGATTTCCCCGGCGCCGTTTGGTTTCTCGGAAAACTCGGCGTCAATTACGAATCTCGGCTGACGGCGCAAATTTTGGCCGATTTATGCCAAATGCCCTGCCTCCGATCGGCGTCGCGCATCGCTTTCGACCGCGCCTCGGATCGATGGATCGTCGAAACCGAATCCGAATTCGGCGCGACGGTCTTTGAGCAATCGGCGCCGTTTGCCGTCACCGCCGATTTGCGCCTTGCCGAACCTCGGTTTCCGACCCTTCCCAATATCGTCAAAGCGCGGAAAAAGCCGATCATTCAATTTCCGATCGTTTCGGCAAGCGACGATTTTTCGCGCCGCGCAGGCGATCTTTCGATCGCGGCAAACGCAAAAAAACGATGCGCTTTCATCGATGCGCCGGCGCTTGCGCGCCTCATTCGCGGAGATCGCCCATGAACGCTTTGATTTACTTGGCGCTGACGCCCGGCGCGGCTTCCCAAGCCAATACAGACGCCGTCGGGCGCATTTCGCGGGCTTTCGGCGCGCGGATCGATATCATTGCCGCGCCGGGGGCGAAAAACGCATTTCGGGCGCGCGGCATTGCATCGGCTTCGATCGAAGATTTCGCCGACGGCGATGATTTGAATCGCCTCGCGGCGCAACCCCAAGCCCTTGCGCAAGCCGTCGTTTCGGCGCTTTCGCGCGCCGCCGATCCCGTCATCGCCGTGCTTGCGCCGCATGCGCAAACGCCGCTCGACGTCTTGTCGACGGTTTCGGCGGCGATGCGCATGCCGTTTGTGCCGAATATTTGCGCGATTGACGGCAAATCCGTCCGGCGTCTGATATGCGCATCGCGCGTCATTCAAACGCTTGCGCTGCCGCAAATGCCATTTTGCGCGACATTCCAATCGTCTGCGGCGGCCGAAGCCGTTTCGGTTCAGACGCCGCCGCGCATGCAAAAATTCCCGTCGATTGCCCGCGATGCGCTCAAATCGTTTGTGCCGTTCGCCGCCGCCGGCGTCGATCTCGACTCGGCGCAAATCGTGTTTTCGGGCGGCCGAGGATTGGGAAGCAAAGAAAATTTCGAACTTCTCGAAAAATGCGCAGCAAAATTCAGTGCCGCCGTCGCCGCATCGCGTTGCGCCGTCGATCTCGGATGGGCGCGAAGCGATTTGCAAGTCGGGCAAACGGGCAAAACGATCGCGCCCGATCTCTATATTGCGTTTGGCATATCGGGCGCCGTTCAGCATATGGCCGGCATGCGGCAGTCGCGCGCGGTTGCCGCCGTCAATACCGATGCCGATGCTCCGATTTTCGAAGCCGCCGATTTCGGCATCTGCGCTTCGGCGCGCCAAGTCCTCGAATATCTGATGACCTGCTGACGGCGTTTCATTTTATCCGTCGGCCGCGCGCATCTCCAAGCAAACCGGCGCGGCGTATCGGCTTTGCCGATAGCCGCCCGCGTTGCGCGTATTGCCCGACCTGCCGGGCGGGCAATAGCGCAACGGCGAAGGCGTATTGCCCGCAGGGCAATAGCCGAAGCCAAAGTCCGCATTGACTTGCAGACAATGCAAACAATCATTGCTGTAACCGAATAAATTTAGGATTTATCGCGCGTAAACGGCCCGAAATTCCGCAAATTTTCGGGAAGCGATTCGTTCGATTCTTCGCGCGCCATTGCCGCCAAGCGCTGTTTTCGCAATGCGGAACGCCGCGCAAGCGCGATGCACAGGGCGGCGGCGGCAAAAAGCGAGATCATGAAAAAAACGCCGTCGGGCGAAAAAATCGATGCCCAAAGACTGCGTTCGCGGGACATTCCGTCGCGCCAAAGCGCAAAAGCCGCGCGCGGAGAACGCCCGAAGACCGACGAAAAAGCCCCGTCGAAATCGTTCGTTTCCGCCGTTTGCGCGATGAGTTTTCGGATATTTTCGTCGCCGTATTCTTTTGCCAGCCACGACACGAAATGTGCGCTCTGCGCATAAGCCAAATCGACGGCGGCGCCCGTCCGGCCGAATGCTTCGTCTATTCCCGCCAAATCGAGCAAATTCCCCGACATCGAGGCGCGGGCAAGGGTTTCGGCGCGCGTCAGATTCCAGTCGTCGGTCGACGTCATGGCCAACCCCTCGTAGAACCAATGCGGGAAATCGGCATCGCGGGCAATGCGGCGAAGCGCGACGTGATTGAGTTCGTGCGCAAGGGTCATTTCGGGCTCAATGCGAGCTGCCCCGCGAGGCGACAAACGGATGAGAATAACGCCGTCGCGCAAGATGGTGAGACCGGCAGCCCATTCGGGGGCGCGCCCCGGCGAATTCTGTTCGCGAAAATAGCGGTTGATGTCGCCAAGCAAATAAATAACGACGTTTTCGGCGGTTTCGGGCGGGAGGAAACGAAGCGTTTTTTTCCGGGCATCTTGCGCCGTACGAATAACCGACTGCGCGCGCCGGGCATAACCGCGTTCAAAAAAGAAATGAAGCCCGGCATCGTCTTCCCGAACCAAATCGGACATGACCGGATGATCGAGACGCGCTTCGCGGCCCAGCCATTCTTCGATTTGTTCGTCGCCGATGAGACGGCCGTAATTGTCGGAGGGGGACGTTTGGGCAAACGGCGCCGACGAATAAAAACAAAACGAAAATGTCAAGAAAAATGCAAACAGAAATCGAAAAAACGTGCGCATAAACGTCTCCGCAACGTAACTCGGGCGCGCCTTCGTGCGCGCGGCGCGAATCGAATTAAACACGATGTTGCCGGCGTCAATCGCGCAAACCGCTCATCCGCCCGGGCGCGGCTCATTCGGCGCGATGCGAAGCGAAACCGCGCCGTGACGCCCCGGGAGCGGCCGCTGAAGCACATCTTGACGGCGGCGATCGTCGAGCAAATTATAAACCGCAATCCCGACCGATACCCCGCCGACGAGTTCGATCGACGCTTCGATGTTCAGATCGACGCGCGGGGAGCTCCAAGATGTCGCCGACATATTTTGCGCGGCGGGCGATTCGTATTGCGCCGAAAACGAAAACCCGAACGGCTTTTTCCGATAGCTCAGTTCGCCCGAAACGCGATGGCTCGGAACTTGCGGCAGCGGCGTTTTGCTCGCCGTTTGCGCATTTGTCCATGCGTACGCGAACCTGACGAAAGCGCCGCCGAAAAACTGCCAATCTGCCGACAGCTCGATCCCCCGCGCGACGGCGTCGGCATAATTCTTAACCCGCGTCAGCGTCGGGCTTTCGGGAACATAACGTATCAAATCGCGGTGAAAATTGTAAAACCCCGACAGCTTGACTTCGGCTGTGCCGGCACATCGCCACGCGGCCGTCAATTCGTTGACAATGCTCTTTTGCGGCTTCAGGTCGGGATTGCCGCGTATGAATTCCGTCCGGTAATAGAGCTCGTCGAATGACGGAAGGCGTTGGGCGTATGCCGCCGAAACGCCCAGCTCAATCCCGATCGGCGTTTTATAGACCGCCGACGCCGCGCCGGTCCCCAGCCAACGCGTCCGGATCTGCCGATCGGCCCCCGCCGATGCGTTGATGATTAAAGCATCGCCCATAAGACGCAGCGTTTCGGCGGCCGAAACCGATGCAATATGCCGATCGCGCGTTTCGGCATGCGATTGCATCCCCGATGCATTGAGCGTTTCGACGCGCTGATAGCCATAGCGCAACGCAACTTGCGTCGACGATATCCCCCCCGCATCCCATTCGCCTTTTAACGCCGCATCGGTCTGATTCTCGAAATGTTCCGTCCGGATCGATCGATGCCCGATGAGCGTCGCGGGATTTTCGTACGTTTTACGCGAAATGCGCTGAGAAATCGACGCGGAAAACGTCGCATAACTCTTGCCCATGGCCGCCGGAAGCGTTTCGGCGCTCACCCGGCCAAGCGACAGGAATTGCCCGCCCAATGCCCGCCGATAGGCGTCGGGATATTCCGATGCGCCGGCTTCTTGACGGTCGATTTGGCTGAAAAACGAAAATGCCGACAGCTTAAAATCGCCGAAATCGCCGTCATAAACGATTTCTCCGCCGACGCGCGCGGCGGCATTATGGCGGCGGATTTGAGAGCTGCCCTGCGCATCGGTATACCGAAATTCGCCCTTCGACCAATCGCCGAACGCCGAAAGCGCGGCCCGATGACCGCCGAAATCGTGACTTCCGCGCGCAAAAAGGCTGTAATCGGAAAGCGTCGACAAGGAAAACCTGCCCGCCGCAGGCAATGCCGAATTGTTCCCCGTCAATTCGACGAGTCCCGACGGGGCGCCCGACGATGATGCCGCCCCCGTGCCGTACACGTGGGCCGTTCCCAAAAGCTCGGGCGCAAAAAATGAAAAATCGGCGACGGCATCCGACAGCGAATTGACGCGCGCCCCGCGATAATTCACCCCGATATCCTGCGCGGCGGCGCCGCGGTACGAAAACGTCTGCGTCTGAAGCGCGCCGCCGCCGTTTCTGACCTTCGCGCCGCCGATTCGCGATAATATTCTGTCCAGTCGCATCTCATGCGCATAATCTTCGAAATTTATTGTTTCTATGCGAAGAACACCTGGATTTCCCGACAAATACCCGATGTCTTTTTGATCTCCTTCGGACGATGCCACGACGGGCGGCAACTGCAAATAATCGGTTTCTCCGTCCGACTCCGGCACACGCGCTCCGTCCGATTCCGGCACACGCGCTCCGTCCGAATCCAGCACACGCGCTCCGTCCGAATCCGGCACACGCACTCCGTCCGAATCCGGCACACGCACTCCGTCCGACTCCGCCGCTTCGGCGGCGGCTGCCGTTCGATCGATGCGCGCAAAACCGGCGTCTTGGGCATTGGCCGCGGCAACGCCCAAAAGCATGCGGATGCAAACGGCGGTCAATGTCCGAAAGCTTTTCATCGGGTATCCGAAATTATATGCAAAAAAAGGCGGCATTGCATGCCGCCTTTTCGATAATCCTCGTTTTGGCTCGAATTTTAAGCGATAATCCGAAAACTCGCGCAAAAATTATTCTTCGCCCTCTTGTTCATCATTATCTTTTGCGGCGTCGTCTTTGGCCGTGTCGGCGCTGCCGGCATTCTTATACGGTTCCAAGTCGGGTTTTTGGGGCGTCGTTTTTTCGTAATCAAGCCGATATTCGTAAAGCCCGTAAACGCCCACGTTCTTTCCCGCAAGCGAAAAATCGAGCGTCACGCTGTCGCTGGGGACGGAGAAATAGAAAACGTCGTCCAAAGAAGCGCCCGGTTCGATGACTTTCGTGCCCTGAACCTGATCTTTGCCCGTGACGGTTCCGCCGATCTTTGCGCGTTTGACGTTTTCGCCGGTCGCCGTCGTCAGGCTCACGGCTATCGATTCGGCCTCGTGCGAAGGAATGTAAGAGACTTGCTTGTCGGATCCGTTCTTGATCGTCACGTGAATGGCCATGACGGGATCGGCCGTGTAGGCATAAGCGTATTTCAATTCTTTGGCGGGTTTCGCGCGCGGCGCAAGCTCCGGATACTCGGTCGTCACTTTGTTGACCGAAATGCTGACGCCCTCGACGGAAACGCTTTCGTTGATCTTGGCAGGCGCGGGCGGCTCGACCGTTTTGATATCGCCCACGGCCAGCTTCAATATCTCGCTGCTGCCCACCGAATCGCCCGGCACAAGCGCAATCAAACCGCTCGTCGTCGGGTTTTCAAACAAATACGCATCGGTTATTTCGCCGCCCGCCGGAATTTCATATCCCGACGACACGATTTGATTCGTCGCATGCGCGCGCGTTGCGCCGTCGGCTTTTACAGGATTCATGAAAATTCGCCCGTAATACGGCGCGCCCTTTTCGGGATCGGGCGCCGTCGTCAGCTGAACGCGGCGGTTGCCCGTCTCGTTGTGAAGCGGCTTGTACGATACAGGCTCCGATGTCGTATTCCGGAACTTCAACGTGAGAACGGCAACCGTTTCGTCTTTTTTCAGACGGTAGACGTTCTTCTCGTCATCGACAAATATCGGACGCGTCTTTTCGAAACTCACGACGGAAACATCGACTTTTCCGCCGACATTGACCGATTGACCGACGGGAACCGGCGGTTCAACCTCTTTCGAACCACAACCATACGCGCTCAGCGATACCGAACCGGCCAATAAGACCGTCAAATATTTTGCTCGATTTTTCATATGCTCTCTCGTTTCTGCGTCCACAATCCAAACCGCCCGACAGCGGCAAGCGCTTTTACTATTCTATGACGCGTTTTGTCAAAGACATCTTTTGCCTTGAGCGCACCAAAATTTCTCCCAAAACTGCAACAATGTTGCGTTTTTTGGCGGCTCGCATTAAATCTCTCGCGCCAATCATCGGACGCCTTCGATCCGATAATGCCCGATCTTCGCATTTTTCCGAGTTTTCGGTCTTTTTGCGCGCTCTTGCCCGCATGCCGATGCGATCGTTTTCGGGCTGTTCGCTGACGCTTTTTCACCGCTTGCGGCAAATCCTATGGAAAAGAACGCCCCGGCTGCTTCATCGCAAAACAGGCTCGACAAATTCTGGGCCTATGTCACCGTATTCGGAACGTTGTGGGGCGGTCTCGAACTGACGCTCGGAACGTTTCTCCACGTTCTGCGCGTGCCCAAAACAGGGCTTATCATGGTCACGCTCAGCGTCATCCTGCTCATTGCCCAGCGGCGCATCTTTCCGGCGCGCGGCAGCACGCTTTGCGCGGGCGTCGTCGCCGCCTGCATCAAAAGCCTCTCGCCCGGCGGCATTATCGCGGGCCCGATTTTCGGAATTATGAGCGAAGCCCTCGTCGTCGAACTTTGCCTGCTCGCAAGCTCGCAGTCGGCAATCCTGAACATTTGGGCCGGCATGTGCGCCGTCGCTTGGTCGCAAGTTCAATCCCTCTTCAAAATGTGGATTTATTACGGGCAAGATTTCATCGTTGCGCTCTCGCGCGTCGCCGAAAAATTCCTCCGCGTCGAATGGTCGGCCGCCCTCGGATGGACGCTCTTGGCCGCCTTCTTCGGCATCGTCGCTGCCATCGGCGCCGCCGCCGGAGGCATCGGGGCGCATATCGGACGCCGCGTCCGAAAAGAAATCGAACAAAAATACCAAGAAGAAATAAAATTTGAATGCAAAAGCAGATTGCAAAATAATATTCCGCAACCAAACTCAAAGCTCGAATATCTCGCCGATTTAACATCGACGCCGTCCGCCCCCGCCGATCCCGCCGTTGCGGCGCAAACCGCCGATAATCGCGATTGCCCCGACAATCGCGCCACCGAAACCGCCCGCCCGGACGACGCGCCCCAAAAACGCAAACGCCCGGTCATCGACAACGCCCAAGTCATAAAAAACCGCCGTTTCCTTCTCCCCGTCGCCCTCATCACGCTCGCGGCCCAATTCAGCGGCCAACAAGCCGCATCATACGCCGCGCCCGCCGTTTGGCTCATCGCCCTGGCCATCGCTTCCCGCCCCGTTTTGCGCGCGATTTGGTGGCCGAAATTCTGGGCGCTCACTGCCGCCGTCAGCGTCGCAAGCGGCGTGCTCATCGCATGGAAAATCGACGGCGCATGGCAATGGCACCTCGGAATTCAGGCATCCGCCCGCATGATGATCCGCGGTATTTACGTCTTTTCTCTCATCGGATGGATGACGCGCGCGCTGCGTCCGCAAGAATGCCTGTCTGTCTGGAAACGCCTCAATCTGCCGCAACTCGGTCTCGCCGTCACCCGCGCCTATGCATTGCTCCCCGCGTGGAACGAAACGCTCCGCGAAATCGTCCGAAACCGCCCCGCCGATCGCCGCCGCATCTTCGCCTACGCCCGCGAAAATATCATCGCATGCCTCGTCAAAGCATGCATGCAAACCGAGCTTATACGCTTGGACGGAGACGAAGCGAACGGACAAGACGGATAACCGTTTCGGTGCGCCCTTTTGCCCTGCGGGCAATGCGGGCTTTGCTCCGGCTATTTCGGCTGACGCCTCAATACGCCTGCGCGGCTGCGGCTATTTCGCCCCTCGGGGGGCTCAATACGCCTGCGCAGGCTTCGGCTATTTCGCCCCTCGGGGGGCTCAATACGCCTGCGCAGCTGCGGCTTTTGCCGCTTTGCGGCAAAAGCCGCGCTTTTTATGTCTTATCCGATTGCCCGGCGATTCACGGCGCCCCGAAAACCGCCGATCGCAAAAATTCTTCATCGAGCGCATCGATTGCCGCAGGAATGGCCGAAAACGTCTCATGATAGCCATATCCCCCGTTGATGAGCTCTTCTTTGGCTTCGTCTTTCGTCCAATTTTGGTACAAAATGCGATAGACCGCGACAAAAAGCCCCGTCCGATCGGCGCCGTGATAACAATGCACGAGCGCGGGTTTGGGAAGCGATTCGAAAATCTGCATCATTTCGGCGATTTGCGATTGTTCGATCGCCCACGGAACCAACGGATAATGATGCAATTGCAATTGCAAATCGGCCGATTGGGCTTCGGGCATGGCTGCATCGGCATTGAACACGCTCAGCGACAAGACGCTTCGCGCGCCGAGTTCTTGCGCCGCAATCAAACCGCCTTCGGCGGGTTGCGCCGATCGATATAAATCGGCGCTTACGCGATGCAGATTGGGCAATGCTTCGATTTCGACGGCAACCGACGGACCGCCGATTTTCTGACGATCCGAACTGTGTTCGGCATCATCTCCGCCGGCTGAAGCTCCGCCGCCGGCATCCGGCTTTTGTTCGGCTTCGCCGCCGATGTTTGCATTTTGTTCAGCTTCGCCGCAGGCATCCGGGTTTTGTTCGGTTTCGCCGCCGACATCCGCATTTTGTTCGGCTTTGCCTGCGCCCGATGAATTATCTTCTCCGCTCGAACCGATCGGCGTTTCCGCGTTCGTTTTGCCGTTATCGGGCGCAGACGGATCGATATTTTCGCCGCCGGGTTCGGCCGCGCACCCCAAAAAAGCCAAAGCCCCCAAAACGAATATGTTCAATTTCGCGATAAAATGACGCCCCATCGCAGCCTCCTCATGCGGCAAATAAAATGCGCAGCCCAAACGCTGCATCTGCGCCAAAAACAGCTCAATGCGGCATTTTTAAAATAATCGGCATTCGTCGGCGCATGTCCCCCCCCCCCCTTTCGCAACGCCCGCATGCCCGAAAACGCATTCGCCCGCTGCCCGCGCATGCGCAATCCTTAGCCGAATGCGCCCGCCCGATCAAATCGCATCGGCGCCAATCGTTTGAACCTGCCCGCAGCATGCGAAAAACCGGCGTTTTAACGGACATAGGGCAGACGCGGATCAAACGTTCGCGCATTGCGGACGCACGCCTCCAAAATCGCCCTCTCGGCAAGCAACAGCGCGCCTTCGCGCGTTCTCGAAACCGCCGTATAAAGCATATTGCGCGATAAAAGCGGCGACTTCTGCGGCGGCAGCGCGATAAGCCCCCGGCGGTATTCCGATCCCTGCGATTTGTGCACGGTAATCGCGAAAGCAATTTCGAGCGACGTCTTGACGCTGTGCAGCGGAAAAAACTCAAACGTCATCTTGCCGCCGGCGCCGATCGACGGAAACGCAACCGCCTGCGCGCCCTCTTCCTTCGATCCGCTCCGGTTCAGCGTCAGCACGATGCCCGTATCGCCGTTGTAATGATTGATGGCATAGTCGTTTTGCATCAGCATCGCAAGCGATCCGCTCGGCATGTCCTGTTTTGATCCGGGCATAAGACGGGCGATCATTTTTCGGTTCAGAGATTTTGTGCCGCAAACCCCGGCATTGACCGGCGACAAAATGCGGAATTCGCTGTCAAAAAGCCGAAAAACGCGTTCCAAAACACCTTTTTCTTCGGGACTGTCGGCATAATTGCCGAGCATCCTGACGGCTTCTTCCAACGATTCGCCGCTCGCGCCGGCCATTTGACGATACCGTTCGCGCATCGTTTCGATCCAGCGCGCCAAAATATCGTCGATCTGCCCCATGCTGCTGCAATATTCGACGCCCGAAAACCGAATTTCCCCGACCGGCTTCGGCGACGCGCAAAATCGCAATCCGCCGAAATCTCCCTGCGCTATCGCTGTCTGAGCTTCGGCGATTTCCGGCGCATTTTTTGCCCTGAAATTCTCGGTAAGCGTTACCGCGCAATTGCGCATATTTTCGTAAAACATGCGCTCTTCGGCGTCGTCTGACGCAATCTCTTCGCAATTCGCAAAACCCGACAGAATTTCGCCCGTCCCGACGGGCGGCAATTGATTGGGATCGCCGACCAAAACAAGGCGCGTTTTTTTCGGATCGAGCGCCGTCAAAAGCTGCGCGGCAAGCGGCAATTCGATCATCGAAACTTCGTCGATGATGACGAGTTTGACCGGCAATTTTTCGCCGCTTGCGTACGGACTGAGCAAGCCGCTTCGCAAGCTCAGCGCCCGATGAAGCGTCTGCGCCTTGAGCGCATCGAATTTCTCGCGCAAAGCGCCGACGGGCAAACGCCGCGAAACGTCGCGAATCGCTTCCTGCATGCGCTGCGCCGCTTTGCCCGTCGGCGCAGCCAGCAATATATCTTGCGGCGCAATATGCGCATCTTCAAATGCAATGCGCAAAATCTGACACACCGCCATCGACGTTTTGCCGGTGCCCGGTCCCCCGGCAATAACCGTCAGGCGATGATGGCAAAACGATATGACAGCGTCTGTCTGCGCTTCGTGCGGTCTGCATATTTCGCCCGAATTATCCGAAAAACTTGCGCGTTCTTCGACGGTATGCCGGCTGACGTCTATAATATCTTCATCTTCGTCAAAAAATCGTTTTAAATTCGACGACACTTCTCGGGCGATGCGCGCCATGCGCGGCGTCGCATATACGCGGCGATGCGCATCTTCGTGCAAAAGTTTGCCGCGCGCTTCGTCCGCATTTTGGCAGACATACGCTTCTTTGCGCGCCGCAAAGCGTTCGGCCATCGCTTGCGCCGTGATTGTTCCGCGCCAAGCGTCCGCGCCCGTTTGCGACGCCCAAAAATCGCTCTGCGCCGCAAAAATCGACGGCAGGCTCCCGAACGAAACCGATGCGTGCCCGCTCCATAAATACGATAAGATCGCGCATAACGCGGCGGCCAAAACGGCGTCTTCGCAATCTTGGCGCGCCATGAGACGGCGCACGCAGACCGCAGCTTCGCCCATGACGCCGCCGGCCGGCGCATAAGCCCAAAACACGCCCCAATCCGATCGGCCTTCCGGCGCTGCGCCGAGAATGATGCGCCTGATACTATCGCTGTGCCCCTCGCAATCTGCAACCGCCATTCCGTCACTCCGTCCGCATTTCCGTCCTCGGCGCCGCCGCCGCGAAGGCGCAGACCGCCATTTCCTGCATCATACCGCAGTTTGCGCGCATGCCGCTTTATTTTTCTGCCTTCGGCGCCCTTTTGCCCGCCGTCCGGCGTCCGTTTTTATGTTCTTTTCGCCGATAAGGCTCCAAATCGCGGAATTTCATTCAATCGGCAAAAAAAAAGCCGCGCGCATTGCCCGCAGGGCAAAAGCGCGGCAGCGAAGGCGCATTGAGGCGTCAGCCGAAACAGCCGAAGCCCGCGAAGGCGTATTGAGGCGTCAGCCGAAATAGCCGAAGCCAAAGCCCGTATTGAGCGAAAGCGAAATAGGGCGATCGCCCCCCCCCCCCAAAAAAAAAACG
>CAVGZQ010000011.1:0-3183 GCA_963633515.1 Bacteroidaceae bacterium | reverse complement strand
GCCGCAGAAAACGGCCGATTAACGGTTTCTGAACCCGGGGCGCTGCGCAAATTGCGCCATGAGTTGCTGCGCGGGCGGCTTTTCGAGCAAAAATTGATACCATTGCATGTTATAACCGCGCATCTTGACTTTGCCCGAGTTCTTGAGCAAATCGAGGTTGTCTTTTGTCGTTTGATCGCCCGGATTGGATGCCAAACATGCATTTAATACGCCGATTGCCTCATCGCGCCGATTTTTCTGCGTCAAACACCAGGCGTACAAATTGAAAAGGAGCGGCTGTTTGCGCGAAAACTTCGTGGCTTTCTCGAACGCGCGCTTCATCCCTTCGATATCGTCGCGGCGATAAAGCAAGCATCCGTACATGGCAACGGCCGTGCCATTTTGCGCAAATGCGCGCGACAAATACGGCTCGGCTTCTTTGAAACGGCTCTGCATGTAATACAGTGTTCCGATTTGCGCGTCGATGTTCGAAGCCAGCGCAAATTGGTAATTTTTAAGAGAATACGCTGTTTTGAGCCGTTCGACGGCTTTATCCATGGCATGCGCGCGCGCCGCTTCCGACGACATTTTTTGCGCGTTGAGCAATATTTCTTCGACGTTTTTCATTATCGCTTGAATTTTCTTCGTCGTGCGGCGGTTCATCGCAACGAAAACGACGAGCACGACGGGAACAAAAAACCAAATCCCCGTCCACGGAGAAACGAAAATGAACGAACACAACACCCAAGCCAATGCGCCGGCAACGAGACTGACGATTAAATTGATCATAAACCTGTTTTAAACCTTATTGCTGTATGATTTCAGAGCGCCCGCCGCGCCGGCGGCGCCCCGTCGGATCGCCCGCGATGATGCATGTTGCAAAAACGGCTCCCCCCCCCCTGCGGCGCGGCTCCCGATCAACCGCGCGCATGCCGTTTGCATTCCCGAAAGACGCAACATGCAGGCGCCGGCAAACCATCGGCTACGAAATGCGCTTAAAGCGCGCAATGTAAAAGCCGTCGCAGCCGTCCGAATGCGGCAAAAGCTTGATTTCGCATGCATCGGGCGCTGCGGCGCACGGCGGCGGCAAACGGTCGGGCGCGTAATTGGGGTGGCGTTCCAAGAATGCTTTTGTCTGTTCTTCGCATTCTTGCCGCGTAATCGTGCAAACGGCATAGACGAGTATCCCGCCGGGCCGCAAATGGCGGCAGACATTGTCGAGGATCGTTCTCTGAAGCCGGACGAGCGACGCTATCGCTTCGCGCGTGCGGTTGAGTTTTACTTCGGGGTGCCGGCGCAACACGCCGAGCCCCGAACACGGCGCATCGACCAATATGACGTCAAACGGCGCCAGCACAACGCTGCCGCCGACCGTCAGATCGCGCGCTTTCGCAAGGAGATGTTCGTTTTTGAAGAATTTTTGCTGCGCTTCGCGCAGGCGTTCCAATTTGTTGGCATACAAATCGGTGCTCAAAACGCAGTATTTGCGATCCGAAGCGTCGCATGCGATTTCGTCGAGGATATGGAGCGTTTTGCCGCCCAGCCCCGCGCAAGCGTCCCAAATATGAACTTCCTGCGCGCCGGCGCCCCAGAGCTCGGGCGCGCCCAGCGCCTGAACGGCGATTTGGGCAGCTTCGTCCTGCACGCATGCGTCGCCGGATTCGATCGCCGCGTCGATCGCGCCGCTGCGCGACAAGACCGAACACGCCGTCTCGGGCAAGCGCGAACTGCGTTCGGCGCTCCCGCCGATTTTTTCCAAAAATGCGTCGATCGACACGCGGCTTCGGTTAATGCGCAAAACCATTTTGGGTACGGTTTGCATGCTCTCGGCGATGCGCGCGGCATCCGCGCCGAATTCTTCCGTCAGAAGCGAGGCCAAATCGTCGTTTAAGCTGTACTTCACCGCAAAATCGGTCTGCGCGTCGCCCGTTTCGGCATACACGAGTTTTCCCGCTTCTTTTCGCGCGACGGCTTTGCGCAAAAGCGCATTGCAATAGCCGCATGCCGCGCGGTTTCTCAGCCGCTTGGCGACTTCGACGCTCGTCGACACGATCGAGTACGCCGGCACGCGGTCTAAAAAAACGAGCTGATACATTGCGCTGCGAAGCGTCATTTTGACGACCGGATCGGCGCGGCGCAGCATTTCCGGTTCGATATCGTTCCAGAGCGCGTCAATCAGCCGCATATTGGACAGCGTGCCGTAAAAAATCCGCGTGGCAAGCATCTTGTCGAGATTGTTCAGATCGGCATGGCGAATCGCCAAATCCCACACGATATTCGAATAGCCGCCGTCTTCGATGCGCATAAGCGTCTCGACGACGAGTTCGCGCGGATTGCGCGTCGCCCGGCGGCGCGCCTCGGGCTGCGCCGGCCGATTGTCCGATTGCGGCGGCGCGCACGCCGTCTGCTGCGCTCCGGCGCCGTGCCGTGCGCGGCGCTCTTCGCCGCGCGCAGCCGCCGCATCTTCGCCGCGCCGCGCCGCCGGATTTTTGCCCGTCTGCGGACGCTTATGCGCCTTCGGGGGCTTCATGCCGAGATCTGCGCCGCCGGCGCGCGGATCGGCTTGCGATGATCGCGGCACACGCCGCCGCGCGGACTGCCGTTGATCGTCTTGCGCTTTGCCCGTCTTTCCCGCCGGGCGATGCGCCGGCTTTTGCCCCTTGTTTTCTGCCATCGATTTCTGTCCAATATCTGAAAAAATCCCGTCCGATAGATCGAAAAGACGCCGCCGCCCGGCAAACGCAAACGCGCGCGCCCGTTCGGCGGCGGCCGGACGGGCGAAATATCGCGCCGGACGGACCGCAAAATCCGTCAGAACGTCTGCCGCCGAAACGCAATTGCGCCGGGCATCGGACGCAGCGCCGCTTCATCGGATATTCCGGCGCAAAATCGCATATACTTATGGTTGCATCGCAAAATGCGCAAGAAAAATCCGCGATTCCGTCCCCTCGGCGCCCGCTCGGCGCAACATTTGAAATGATTTTCTCTCCGCGCCGGTTGCAAAACGCCCGGCAAATCAAGTTTAATCTTCCGGCGCCGCCGGACCGAACCTTTTTTTTTTAGCGCCGGCGCCGGAAACGCAACGTCAAAACCGTTCAAAACAATGAGCAACAATCAAAAAAACGCCCCGATCTATCTCACCCCTCTTCAGCTCAACGCCGAGCTCAGCCGTTGCCTCGATTGCAAAACGCAGCCATGCATGAC
>CAVGZQ010000010.1:17293-27068 GCA_963633515.1 Bacteroidaceae bacterium | reverse complement strand
CGCATTATGGCGTTGCCGGGCAAGACACTCGAAGATGCCATGACCTATTTGCAGCTGACGGACGACGAAAAGCGGCAAGTCCGGCAAGCTTTTTAAGATCTGATCGGCGCGCTCCGATGCCGAGCGCCTCAAAAAAAGCGCGGCGTATGCTCGGACCTGCCGTCGGCCTGCCGCAGGCAGGCAAGGCAGGGAGAACATAGCCGCGCCGGCCGCGCGTATTGCCCCGGCGGCAATAGCGCGGCATGCCTGCCGTATTTGCGCCGGTCTGCCCGGCCGATAGGCCGGCAGAAAGCAAATAGGCAGGCCGCGAAGGCGTATTGCCCGCAGGGCAATAGCCGAAGCTCGGGAGTCCGTGCCGCTCAAGGCGGCGCGGACGATTTTTTTGCCTGCGGGCAAAAAAAAGCCGCAGCATTGCGTTTAAAGGGCAATGCTGCGGCGCTCCCGAACGGCGTCCAAACGGGCGTTGCGCCGCAGAAAAGCCGAAAAAATAAAAAAATCATTGGGTGTGCGCGTGTTTGGCGATTATATAGGATGCTTTTCCGGCGGCTTTTTCGGCAGCCGGGAAGTTCGGACAAGCGCACGCCGCCCGGCATTTTGACGATGCGAAGAGACATTCGGCGGTTATAAAAAGCGCAAGACATGCGTCGGTTTGAAGAGAAACGCAGGAAATCGGGACGTGAAGTTTAATTATACGAAGATCATAGCATTGCTGATGTTTGTGACGATGATATCGCTTTTGTTCGTGCAGACGTCGGGGGGGCATGAGACGGCGACGAAGCTGAAGTACAGCGAGTTTACGCAAGCGGTTCGGGAAGACAGGGTGTTGTCGGTCGAGGCGCAGGGCGATTCGATACGCGGGACGTTCAAGACGCAGAAAGAGGATACGGGGGTTGCGGGCGAAGGCAAGGCGGCCGAGGAAAAATTCGAAACGACAGGCGTGTTGAATGCCGATATGCAGGACATGCTCGAGGAGCATCATGTGGCGTACGAATTTATCGAAGCCGACGAGAATTCGTGGTGGATGATGTTGCTGATTTATTCGTTGCCGACGATCATTTTGATAGGCTTTTTCTTTTACATGTTCCGTCAGTCGGCGCAGCTCGGCGGCGGCAAGGCGATGGGCTTCGGGCGGACGAATGCGAAGATGCTCACGCCCGATCAGCATAAGGTGACGTTTGCCGATATTGCGGGGATTGACGAGGCGAAGGCGGAACTCGTCGAAATCGTCGATTTTTTGAAGAATCCGTCGAAATATCAGCGTTTGGGCGGACGCATTCCAAAGGGCGTGTTGCTGATGGGATCGCCCGGGACGGGCAAGACGTTGCTGGCAAAAGGCGTGGCCGGAGAAGCCGGAGTGCCGTTTTACAGCATATCGGGGTCAGATTTTGTCGAGATGTTTGTGGGCGTCGGCGCGAGCCGCGTGCGCGATTTGTTTGATCAGGCGAAGAAGAGCGGACGGTGCATCATATTCATAGATGAAATCGATGCCGTCGGGCGCTATCGCGGCGCAGGCCTGGGGGGCGGTCACGATGAGCGCGAACAGACGCTCAACCAGCTGTTGGTCGAGATGGACGGTTTTGAAGCGAATGCCGGAGTTATCGTGATGGCGGCGACGAACCGTCCCGACGTCTTGGATCCGGCGCTGTTGCGTCCGGGACGTTTTGATCGGCGTGTTGTGGTTCCGAGTCCGGACGTTCGCGGCAGGCGGTGCATCTTGGATGTGCATACGAAAGATAAACCGATAGGGCAAGATGTCGATTTGGATGTGATTGCTCGGCTGACGCCGGGGGCATCGGGCGCAGAACTCGAAAATATCGCCAACGAAGCGGCGCTGATTGCGGCGTCGCGCAATGCCGAATATCTCGAGATGAAAGATTTCATCGAAGCGCGCGACAAGATAGCGATGGGCCGCGAGCGCCGCAGCATGGTGATTTCGGAGCAAGAAAAAGAGACGACGGCGTACCATGAAGCGGGGCATGCGCTTGTGACGCTGCTTTTGTCCAAGGAAATGCCCGCCGAAGTCGATCCGCTTCAAAAAATAACGATTGTGCCGCGCGGACGCGCGCTCGGCGTGACATATTCGGTGCCGCTTGAAGACCGGCTCTGCGTGACGAAACGTTATGCGATCAATCGCATCGCGATTTGCATGGGCGGCAGAATTATCGAAGAAATCGTGTTCAATCAATTGACGACAGGAGCCGGAAACGATCTCGAGCAAGCGACGAAATTGGCCAAGCGGATGGTCATCGAATGGGGAATGAGCGATGTTTTGGGGCCGATCGCTTTCGGAGACCGGGACGAACAGCCATTTTTGGGTCGCGAATTGGCGCATGCGAAGAATTATTCGGAGCGGACGGCGCAGACGATCGACGAGGAGGTGCGCCGATTCCTTACCGAAGGCTATGAGCTTGCGCGCCGGCTTTTGACCGACCATTTGGACGAAGCGAAGCTCTTGGCGCAAGGTCTTATCGAGTTTGAAACGCTCGATGCCGAAGATGTCGATGTTTTGCTCGCACGCGGGCTTGACGGTTTGCGCGAGGAGAAGAAAACGCGCGAAAACGAAGAAAAACCGCGCGTCGCGAAAGTGGCGTTCCAATCGAAATTGGCCGAACTGATAGCCAACGAAATGAAAGGCTGCGGAGCGGATTCGGAAACCGGCGGCAGCGATGCGCCGGCCGATCCGAAGCCAAAAGAGAGCGGATACGGATGTTATGCCGGACGCAACGATGCCGAATTGCCCCCGATTGAGATCGACGGCAAAGCGCCGCCCAAAAAAGATGCTTAAGTCGTTGTCCTTCTTGCTCCGATCGTTTGGCATCGGCGTTTGACGGCGGGGCAAAAGGATAATGCGAGGAGATTTGTCTGTTGTTTGCCGTTTTTGCGTTGCATGAGAAGGGGCAGAGAATAGAATCTGCTGACGGCGGCAGGCTGCCGCTGACGTGGATGCCGTTCGTTTGCGCCCGGGAGCCGATCGGGGAAGTATCGGGGTTTGAGCGTTACGATGTCGCTCGCGCTGAGATCCGGGCGGCATTGCCGGAAATATCGGTCGGCAACGGAACAGGCGCCGGCTATGCTTTTTTGGGGGATGCCGGTTCAAGCGTCTGCGTTTACGCGCCGACGTCGATTTGGGCATGGCATGCATTGCTGCATTATCCCGATCATCCGTTTATGCGCGCGCTGGACGTTTGGAACGGCAGCGCCGCAGGGCGGCTATTCCTGACGCGCAGGAAAGCGATCGATTTGCGCATGCCGCAGATCATGGGCATATGGAATGTGACGCCCGATTCGTTTTCGTCGTTTTGCGAACCCGACGATGCCCGAAGTTTGGAACACGGCGCAAGGGTGATTTCCGACGGCGCGGATATATTGGACATCGGCGCGGAGTCGACGCGCCCGGGGAGTGCGCCCGTCGATGCCGAAACGGAGCGCGCCCGTCTCGAAACGCCGCTGTCGTGGGCTGCGTCGCAGGAAATTCCGATATCTCTCGACACGCGCAACATCGAAACGATGCAATGGGCGCTGGCGCATGGGTATGCCGATATCATCAACGATGTTGCGCTTTGCGATAAGGTCGGCACGGTGCGCGACGGCGCCGTATTTGAGCTTATCGCCGCGACGGGCGCGGGGTATATTGCCATGGCTTATGATGCGCACGACGCGCCTGCCCGCGACTTCGATTCCTGTTGCAGCGGCATTGTCCGGCAGATCGCTTTGCGCCTTTGTGCGGCTTGGCAAGCCGGCTGCGACATGCGCCGGATTGCCGTCGACCCCGGCATAGGGTTTGGCAAGGGGATCGATAACGATATTCGGTTGATTGCGGCGTCGATGCGCTTTTTATCGATACTCGGGCGTCCGGTTTTGATAGGTCATAGCCGCAAGCGGTGTTTGGCGCGGGCGGCGGGGCTGCCGACGGAGTGTCTCGACGATGCGACGGCGATTGCGTCGGGGCTGGCGTTTGCGGGCGGCGCAGGAATTGTGCGCGTGCATGCGCCGAAACAAACCGCGCTTGCGCGACGGCTGTTTTTGGCGATGCGCGCCGCGCCGCAGCATGATGCGGATTTGTTGCCGTCGCATGACGGGGCTGCGCAGAAGATGGGCGGGCAGATGACCGATCTCCCGACCATGGCGGCGGGCAGACGCCCGATCGCGCAATGATATGAAACCTGACGGCATAAACCAAGACGATCGGAGCTCAGCCGTGATTGCAGCAAAAGCGATATATCGCGCAAACAAAGTTTTGATGCGTTGTTTATGCAAAGAAGCTTTTGCATCAATGAATTGCTGCATATATCGAAACGCGAATATATCTATGCCGAAGAATTCGGGAGTTGACCATGATAGAACAGATATTGTCGAATTTTGAGAATTTTACGGCGATCGATGCCGTGCGAAGTCTCTTCGATATTTTGATCGTTTGGTATTTGTTTTATCAAATTTTGATGCTGATCCGCGGCACGAAAGCAATGCAAATTTTGTTCGGTTTGCTCATTTTCGTCGCGCTGTATATTATATCGCGTCCCGATATAGCAGATTTCCCGACGGTAAACTGGACATTAAATCAATTTATCGGATCGTTCATCATTATCATCGTTATCATATTTCAGGAAGATATCCGCCGCGGATTGAGCGTATTCGGCAAGACGGGATCTTTGACGGCGCCGATAAACGAAACATCGCGCGATGCGCTCACCCCCGAGGCCATAGAAGAAATCGTAAAGGCGGCGACGTTGCTCAGCGAGCGCCGCATCGGGGCGCTGGCGGCAATTCAGAAAGACGCCGTCCTCGATCAGTATATGGTGCAGGGCGTGAAGATCGATGCAAAAATTACAAAAGAATTGCTCGTATCGCTGTTCATTCCCTACAAAGCAAATCCCACGCACGACGGCGCCGTCATCATTCGCCATCGGCGCGTCGATTCGGCCGGATGCTTTTTGCCCCTCTCGGCTAACGATCGCATCGATCAGCAATTGGGGACGCGCCATCGCGCCGCAATCGGGCTGAGCGAAGCGACCGATGCCGTGATTATCGTCGTGTCGGAAGAAACCGGCATTATATCGGTTGCCGAAAAAGAAAATTTGACGCGGCGGCTTTCGAGCGAAGCTTTGCGCGACTATTTGCACAAAGCGTTTATTACCCCGGTGCGAAGCGACGATTCGCTCGGATCGTCGGCTTTGGTCCGCAAATTCAAAGCATGGCGCAACACATCATCGCGCAAGGAGGATTAACCATGACCGATGCGCTTTTGCATGATATTCCGCCGGCTTTGGGGGGCTGTTCCGGAGCATGGCGCAACACATCATCGCGCAAGGAGGATTAACCATGACCGATGCGCTTTTGCATGATATTCCGCCGGCTTTGGGGGGCTGTTCCGGAGCATGGCGCAACACATCATCGCGCAAGGAGGATTAACCATGACCGATGCGCTTTTGCATGATATTCCGCCGGCTTTGGGGGGCTGTTCCGGAGCATGGCGCAACACATCATCGCGCAAGGAGGATTAACCATGACCGATGCGCTTTTGCATGATATTCCGCCGGCTTTGGGGGGCTGTTCCGGAGCATGGCGCAACACATCATCGCGCAAGGAGGATTAACCATGACCGATGCGCTTTTGCATGATATTCCGCCGGCTTTGGGGGGCTGTTCCGGAGCATGGCGCAACACATCATCGCGCAAGGAGGATTAACCATGACCGATGCGCTTTTGCATGATATTCCGCCGGCTTTGGGGGGCTGTTCCGGAGCATGGCGCAACACATCATCGCGCAAGGAGGATTAACCATGACCGATGCGCTTTTGCATGATATTCCGCCGGCTTTGGGGGGCTGTTCCGGAGCATGGCGCAACACATCATCGCGCAAGGAGGATTAACCATGACCGATGCGCCTTCGCATGAAATTCTGCCGGCGGCCTATCAAAAACCGTCGTTTTTGAATCGTTTGCATTCGAATATTCCGCAAAAACTCATCGCTTTTGTGTGCGCTTTTTTGTTGTGGATTGTCGTTACGAGCGATCGGAATACGACGGTCGTTTTTGAGCAAATCCCCATACTGCTCAATATTCCCGATGGGTTCGTTTCGGTCGGAGAAAACGATAATCCGACCGTCGATATCCGGTTGAGCGGACGGACGTCGAGTTTGCGCGATATGACTCGCGATGATTTGGGCACGATGCAAATCACGCCGCCGGCGCGAAGCGGAAATATTCAGGTTACGCTTCAGCCGTCGATGCTGAGTTTGCCCGACGGCGTGCAAATCGAGAAATTTCAGCCCGAATTCCTCGATGTCAATTTGGAACCGATCGAGACCAGAACCGTTGCCATCACGACCGATCACGCATTTACCGGGGAACTGTTGCCCGGATACCGATTGGGAGAGGTTAAAATCGAACCTCCGGAAGTAAAGATAACGGGACCGAAATCGGTCGTGACGGAAACCGGGCAACTCTATATCGAACCGATTGATTTGACCGGAAAAGCTTCGGCATTTGTCATCAATCGATGGGTCATTTTAAATCGGCAGGGATTGAGCGCAGATACCGAAAGCGTGCGCGTGACCGTCAATATCGTTTCGGAATCCAAGCAACATGTCATATTGGGCGTGCCGATTGTGCCGGTCAATTTATCGCAGCCGCATGCGTTTAAACCCTCGACCGTCGATTTGACGCTCATCGGCGACGAAGCTTCATTGGCAAAAGTCGATAATGCCAACTTGTTCCTTCTCTTTGATGCATCGCAAGATTCGAAAACGCCGCATGCGCGCATTTTGGAACGATCGGAATTGATTGTGCCGAATCTTCCTGCGGGCGTTGCCGTCGACGAATCGAAAATTCCGAGCATTCTCTTTACCGTAGGTGCGGTTAAAGATAATGTTGCGAATTCGACGTTGCCCGATGTTGGGCAAAATGCGGATAATTCTGTGCGCAAACGCTGATTCATCGCAAAAACGCGCCGTCCGGCGAAGAATCTTCAAATCGGGGCTTCGGCGGCGCAATGCGTCTTGCAATCAATGGGTTGCAGCGGTTCGGCTTCTGCGGGGATTCCTTTTGCAGTGTCCGGCAATCGATTTTCCCCGCTGCGGTCCGAGGTTTTGGAACGTTTGATGATGCAATCAAAGAAAACGCCAAATGCATTTGCAATAACATGCGCGGCAATCGGGATTAAAATTGCCGTCGCTGCTGCGTGTCTGTGCGCGTTTCCCGATGCCGAAGCCGCGCCGCTTGCCGGCGAAGCGCAAGTTAATGATGCCGAACGCTATCCTTCCGGCGAACAGGAAAACGGCGCCGAACGCAACAGTGCCGAAGCCGCGCCGCCTGCCCGCGAAGCGCAGGTTAACGATGCCGAACGGTATCTTTCCGGCGAACAGGAAAACGGCGCCGAACGCAACAGTGCCGAAGCCGCGCCGCCTGCCCGCGAAGCGCAGGTTAACGATGCCGAACGGTATCTTTCCGGCGAACAGGAAAACGGCGCCGAACGCAACAGTGCCGAAGCCGCGCCGCCTGCCCGCGAAGCGCAGGTTAACGATGCCGAACGGTATCTTTCCGGCGAACAGGAAAACGGCGCCGAACGCAACAGTGCCGAAGCCGCGCCGCCTGCCCGCGAAGCGCAGGTTAACGATGCCGAACGGTATCTTTCCGGCGAACAGGAAAACGGCGCCGAACGCAACAGTGCCGAAGCCGCGCCCGATTTGACCGGGTTGTCTCAGACGATTGCCATGCTCGAAAGCGACGATGCCGACTCCGTTTGCGATGCGCTCGCTTCGATGGCGCGGCTGTGCGATCACCGCTGCGTGCCGTATATCTCGGATGCTTTGCGCCATCATGAGCCGCGCGTCGCGCGTCAGGCCGCCGCCGCCGCGCGCGTTTTGTCGCATCCGCGGCTTTTGCCCGCTCTGGAATGGGTGATTTGGCATCATCACGACGACGAAGTCCGCTTGGAAGCCTTGCGCGCAGCCATCGCCGTTATTTTGTCTCAAGATAACGGCAGATCCGATGCCGATCTCTATCGCGCGCTGTTCGATGCCCTCAAAATCGATCGTCTCGACGAACTTTTGCGAAAACTCATGCGAAGTTTGCCCGATGCGCTGCGCGGCGCTTACGCCGAAAAGTTTGCCGATTTGGCGCGCGATGCGTCGTTTGCATCATCGGCCGCCGCCGCATACCGCGACGATCCGAAACCGTTGTTCGACGCATTGATGCGCCGCATTGCGCAAGCGCCGGGCGGCGGCGATGCAAAGCAATTGTTGCGCTGCGCTCGGCTTTTGACCGAACAAAACGGCGATTTTAACCCCGATGCGGCATCTTATGAGGTTTTGTCGCTGTTGCCCGATGCATATTTCGGCGATGTCGCCGCCGTTATGGCGTCGCTTTCGGCGCCGGAAGCTGCGCTTTGGATCGTATCGCATTTGCCGAACCTGACGAAGCCGACGTTGCTCGATGTCTTTGACAAAATGCATGGCGACGCCGCCGAAATCGTGACGCAAGCCGTTTTGGATGCTTCGGCGTCGCCGCAAGCCGATCGGGAATCGGTGACTTGGGCAGCGCATATCGCGCCGCATGAAGAATTGGCCGTCGCTTTTATCGAAAAAATACCCCCGCATGCATCGCCCGAAATTCGCGCATTTGCCGATTCGATTGCCCAAAACGGCAATCCGGCTTATTTGCGCGCGGCGATGCATCTGTTCGGCGCGTTTTCGTCCGACCCGGCGGCGCGCGCGCGCGTCATATCATGGATGGGGCACAGCGATGCGCGCATCGCCTATGGCGCCATGCGTACAGCCGGCGCCGACATTCGGTATTGGGATGATCTCGTCGCCGCCGTTCAAGACGATTTCGGCGGCGATGCTTGGGGAAAAGCGCTTTTGGCGCGCTATGCGCTCGTCCGGCTTGCAAACCGGGAAGCCGCCGGCGGCGGCATATCGGCGAATCGCGCCGCCGATGCCGCCGTTCTTGCGCGCCAAACGCTGGCCGATCCGGCAAGGCTCCATGCGCTCCCCGCTTTGTGGCTTTTGCGCGCGCTCAACGCCGAATTCGATTTGCCTTCGGTTGAGGAATTCCGGCGTTTGCGTCCCGAAATGCAACATGCTTATCTCGCGGCGATTGCTGCTCAAAACGCAAAAAACGCACAAAACGGCGCCGGGCAATCGCATATTTCCGGCAGCCGCAAAACGCAATCCGGACGGCAAACGCGCGCAAATGCCGAAAACGGCGGCGATCTTGCTTTTGCTTTGATGCGCGCGGCGCTCTCGGCGCCGCAAAATGCCCGATGCGGCTTATCGAAAACAGAACGTGCCGGCGAAACTGCGAACGGCTCCGTCGCGTGCCCTGCCAAATACGATCGTTATGCCGCAGCCGGCGCGCTTTGGATGTTGTCGCAAATGCCGCAATTTTGCCCGATCGCCGCGCAAGACGCCGAATTGACGGCGCAAATCGCGCAATGCGTCGCATCGCCCGACCCAATGATCGGCGCGCATGCTGCGCGCGCCGTCTCAAAATGCGGATGGACGCAATATATCGGCGCGCTGACCGATCGGCTGACCGATCCCGATCCCGTCATCGCATACAGCGCGATCATGGCGCTTCAAACGTTGCGCGCACTGCCCGATGCCCATTGGCTCAAAGTGCTTTATTACCGATCTCCGCGCGGTTTTATCCGCGACAGGCTCGCTTTTTTGGCAGGCTTCGGCGCAAAACGCCCCGATCAAACCGATGCCGCAGCGCCGATCGCCGATGGCAGTCATAACCGCCGCATCTTCGATCTCGATTCCGGCACCCCCTTGA
>CAVGZQ010000010.1:7643-17283 GCA_963633515.1 Bacteroidaceae bacterium | reverse complement strand
TCAAATCTCATCGCCCGAACGCATCCGCAGCGGTGAAATCATTCGTATCGCGCTCCCCGATCAAACGATAGGCATTTTTCAAACAAACGTGTCCGGCTTTTTTTTCGTGCCGGAATAAAGGCAAACAGTTATGGTCATTACGCATAATCTCGAAGAAACGATATCATTCGGCCGAAAACTCGGGCAATGTCTGGCGGCGGGCGATATCATTGCGTTGCGCGGAAATCTGGGCATCGGCAAAACACAGCTCGTTCGCGGCATTGCGCAAACTTACCTCCGAAGCGACGACGTCCGCGTCTGTTCGCCGTCGTTTACGATTATCAACCGATACGAGGCAAACGGCCGCGCCATCCATCATTTGGATTTGTACCGCCTTTCGACGATCGACGAACTCGAATCGACGGGCTATTGGGATGCCATCGAAGACCCCGGCGCGCTCGTGCTCATCGAATGGCTCGAGCAGGTCGATCGCGCGCAACCGCTCGAATTTGTCACGATCGATATGACGTTTGCCGACGAAACCGGCGATTTGTCGCAAGCCGCACGAAATTTCGATCTCCTCGGACAGGGCAGTCTTTTCAGCCGTTTGACGCCGTTGTTCGGCGATGCGCTTCGGCGTTAGGGCGCTCGCTTTTGGCGCCGCCGGTTCGCCGAACCTGCGGCGCATGCAGCTCGCGCCTGCCTATTTGCCCTGCCCTGCGGGCAGGAAGCAAATACGGCAGGCAAGGTTGCGCGGTTGCCTCGGGGCAACGCGCGCAACCCGGGCGCGGCTATTTCGCCCCTTCGGGCTCAATACGCCGCTTTGTTGCGCCATGCGCTCGGGCTTCGCCCTCGGCATGCGCGCAACCCGGGCGCGGCTATTTCGCCCCTTCGGGCTCAATACGCCGCTTTGCCGCGCCATGCGCTCGGGCTTCGCCATCGGCATGCGCGCGGCTTTTTGGCGATGTTTTGATTTTATCGGATCGATTTGCGATGCGCAGCGCCCCATGCGCGCCAAAAATACCGTTACGCCGGCGCTTGCGCGCCGAACGGTTACACAATTTGCTTAAGCCATGCGACGAAACGTCCGAATATCGACGATTTCTTCGTTTCCTGCGGATTATACGGCGATACGTCGGGGCGGTTCATTTCATAAAGGAGAAGACCGACTGCCGTGGCATAGCGCGAATCGGCTATGCAATCGCTCATCCCGCCGACGTTCCCCGGGATTCCGCGATGAACGGGCAAACCGAGAACTTGAGCGCCCAATTCGGGCGCTGCGTCCATTATCGCCGTGCCCCCGGTCAGAATTATGCCCGCCGGGATCTTGTCCGAGTATCCCGATTTTTCGATCTCGCGTTTGATCATCAAAAAAATCTCTTCGAGACGGGGCTCAATGATTTCGGAAAACCCCTGACGCGATATCTTGCGCGTTTCGCTGCGATCGCCCGGCGAAGGCACCTGAATGATTTCATCGGCGCCCACCGCCGATGTCATCGCGCAGCCGTAATTCAGTTTGAGCGATTCCGCCTCTTCGAGCGAGATTTGCAAACCCTTGGCGATATCGCTCGTCAGATGGTTGCCGCCGACGCCCAATACATGCGAATGGACGAGCGCGCCCTTGTGCCAAATGGCGATATCGGTCGTGCCGCTGCCGATATCGACGAGCGCGCAGCCGATTTCTTTTTCGTCTTCGCTTAAAACCGCTGCGCTCGATGCGAGCGCCGAATAGACGAGATCGTCGACGTTGAGATTGCGCCGGTTGATGCACTCTATGATGCTGTTGGCGCTGCTTATCGCGCCGGTTATGATGTGAACTTTCGCTTCGAGACGGATGCCGTTCATGCCGAGCGGGCTGCGGATGCCCGGCTGATCGTCGAGAATGTATTCCTGCGCAAGAACATGCAGAAATTCGTGATCGGGCTGAATCTTCCGCGCTTTCGCGCTTTCAAGCACGCGCGCGATATCGTCTCGGTTGATTTCCGGCGTTTTGATTGCCGCGATTTCTCCCGAATTCCAATTCGTCTTTCGCGCGGCGCCTTCGTCGCCGTATACCGGCGCAACGCCGTTCGAGTTTATCCCCTGTATGTGGTTGCCGGTGATATTGACAATGACATTCGAAATCGTATCGAAACCCGCCATCGCTTCGGCGACTTCGAGCGCGCGGCCGACGGCTTGCGCCGCCGAATCTTTGTTCGTTATGACGCCTTTTTGAACGCCTTTCGACGGCGCCGTGCCGCATCCCAGAATATCGAGTCCTTCTTCGGTGACTTCTCCGATGAGGACGCATGTCTTGTTCGTGCCGATATCGACGCTCACCAGTATTTCGCCCGTTTTGACAGTCATTTCAGCTCCGTTTTAGAGAAGGGGAATTCGCATTTCTTGTTATATCGCAACGCCCTAAAGCGCAATGATCAATCGTCGGAGATTTCTGCCGGCGGGAGCGCCATATCGTCGTCGTCCGGAATTTCGCGCGGCGTCGGCTGAAGTTTGTCCGGATCTGCGGCCGACGGCGAATCGCGATCGGCTTCGTCTGCCCGATCATCATTGCTTTTTTCTGCCTCCGCCGCGCGCTCATCTTCGATGTCTGTCGCTTTCGGATCGGTTTTGTCCGCCGCCGGCGCGCTTTTCTGCGTTTCCGCAGCGGTTTTGTCCGCCGCCGGCGCATCTTCGGCTTTCGGCTGAGCGCTTGCCGGTTTGACGGCAATGCGCGTGAGGTCATCATCCGCATCGAGCAAGATATAGCGCGCAACGACGCCGCGCGATTCGAGCTCGGCGTCGACTTCTGTCAGGCGTTTTATGCGCTCTTCGAACCTGTCGTATCCGATGCGGATTTCTCCCGACTCCGTGTAAATCGTATACCCTATGCCCTTATCATATTGAATTTCGTGTATTTTCTTGTTGTACCCGAGTCTGTGCGCCGTTGATGCTATTTCGAATGCACGCACGGACTCGCGCTTGCGCTCCTCAAGCGGTTTGTCGAGCGAAACAATCGGCGCGACGATTTCATCGTCATCGCGCCAGCGCTTTATGTATTCGCCGTTTGTGTCGATAAGCGACAACGTCCCGTCGTTGACAATTCCGATCGGTTCATATTCGGAAATGCGGATGCTGACGCTGTCAGGGAGTTTTACGATCACATCGGCTTTTCGCACCCAAGGCAACGTTTCGATCGCTTCCTCGACTGTGCGGATGTCCGTTTCGGCAAGGTTTGTTTCGTCGGGCGAAAGCCCCGACGCATCGAGAATGGTCGCGTCCGATTGCCGCAAATTGCCGCGTATTTCAATGCTCTTGGGCAAAAATGCCCCCGATTGCGCATAGTGACGGTATACGGCATAAGCCCCGTAAGGAATGCCGATGGCCAGCGCGCACGCGATCGCAATCTTTAAAAGGGCTACGCCCAAGCTCTTCCAGCCTTGGACGTCCATTTCTCTCAGTTTCGGCTCTTTGCGGCGATTTGGACGGACATTTTTCGACATGTTAAAGCGTATGGCTCTGCGAAAGAAATCCTGCTTCGCGCACCACGCGCAAAGCAAGCCGCAACATTATGCCGCATAATCGACGCCGCGCCAAATTATCGGCCTTTTGCCGGCGCGCCGCGCAAAGGTTATCCAATCGCCCGGTTTCGTTTGCGACGGTCCGCTTTTTTGGGGGCGCCCTATTTCGCTTGCGCTCAATACGGGCTTTGGCTTTTTTGCCATTTTGCGCATCTGCATCGTCAGCTGCGCCGTTCATGCGGCGGGAACGTACCTTAGTACGCCCCCGCGCGCATCCCGGCTTGCTTCCTTGCATCTGCATCAAACTGACAAAAAAGCGTTTTTGACGCCCTATTTCGCTTGCGCTCAATACGGGCTTTTGGGCGCCCTATTTCGCTTGCGCTCAATACGGGCTTTTTGGCGCCCTATTTTGCTTGCGCTCAATACGGGCTTTGGCTTTTTTGCCATTTTGCGCATCTGCATCGTCAGCTGCGCCGTTCATGCGGCGGGAACGTACCTTAGTACGCCCCCGCGCGCATCCCGGCTTGCTTCCTTGCATCTGCATCAAACTGACAAAAAAGCGTTTTTGACGCCCTATTTCGCTTGCGCTCAATACGGGCTTTTGGGCGCCCTATTTCGCTTGCGCTCAATACGGGCTTTGTTTTTCCGCCATTTTGAGCATCTTCGCCTTCGGTCCGAATCGGTTCGACGATCGGTTAAGCGCCCGATGTTTCAGGCTTTGCGCGCGTCTGCGATTGGGTTTTCCAATAATCGAAAAGCGTTTCGAGATGTTTTCGCGCTTCGGCTTCTTTGTTCATCGAAGCAACATTTTCGCTTCGAAAATCGACGCGGAATGCGTTCGGACCGATGGCTTCGATCGTGAGTTTGGTGGTGACTTTTGTCAGAAAACGCGATCCGGCGGTCTTTTCGCTCAGATATGTCCAACCGATTTGATGGCCGCCGCCGTCGAAAAAAGGTTCGATGCGCGCCGAAAGGTCGAATTCGATCGATAAAATATAACGCATTTTGACGTGCATGACATATGTCGTGCGCGATTGCTCCGTCTGAAAATTGTCGGCGGAGATGTTTTTTGTCATATGAACGGGGCCGATGACGAGCGGATCGGCGAGATCGCCGTAGACTTGGGCGAGCGTTCCCGCGAAAACTCCCGTTCCTTCGACCCATACGCCTTCGTCTCCGACGCCGCTTGCAATGACGGGCTGCGGGTTATCGCCGGTTGCAGCGGCGATATGCTGCAAAATCGGTTCGATATCGCCGGCTGTCTTGGCGGCCGACGGCACGGCGGCGGTTTGCTCTGCGGCTGCCGTTTCGGGCATCGGCGACGGCTGCGTCGTCGCGCACGAAACCGCCGTCAGCCCGCAAAAACTCCAGACGGCGGCTGCCGCAAGATGGTTGAAATAATGCCGTTTCATAAATGTTCCGTTATTTGGGCAAATCGATGGGAAGCTGCTCAATCCCCGATTTTCCGAGATAAACGACTTCGGGCTTGAGCGCGATATGGAAACGCTTAAACACGCCTTTTGCGATGATTTGAGCCAATTCCAGAACATCGGCGCACGCGGCGCGATCGCGGTTGACAATCGCCAATGTGTGATATGCGCTCAGCCCGGCACCCTTATGAATAAAACCGCGCGTAAAATCCGATTGTTCGATCAGCCACGCCGCCGACAATTTCATGCCGCCTTCGGCGCGATGCATGGGCATGGGCTTTTGATTGCGGATGATATTGGCGGCGTTGTGGCGCTGCGCCTCTTTTTCGCTCAATACCGGATTGACAAAAAAACTCCCGACGCTGTGCGTGTTGACGTCGTTTGCGTCGTAGAGCATCCCCTTCGATTGCCGCGTTTTAAGCACAATCGAACGCATTTCATGCGCAGATTTCGGCGGTTGCGAAACCATGCGCCCAAAGCCGCGTTCGGCGCACCGTTTCATCGCTTCGCCGGCAGAAAATGGCAAAAGACGCAACGTCGCTTGCGTGATGATATACGGATTGTCGGGCGTTTTGAGCGCAGTTGTCCGATAAGCAAAATGAAGATCGTCTGCGGTTAAGGTCACCGTTTCGAGCGTTTGGCGATGCATTGCTTGCGCCGAAACGAATGATTCCGCAATTTCCTGACCGTAGGCGCCGATATTTTGAACGACGGCGCCGCCGATTGTCCCCGGAATGCCGCTCATGCATTCAATCCCGCCCAAGTTTCTGTCGCAGGCGGCGGCGGCGACTTCGTCAAACATGGCGCCGGCGCCGGCCGTCACGCGCATCGATGCATCGCCGTCCGCTTCCCACGTCATGCCGGCATTTGCGAGTTTAATCGCGACGCCGTCAAACCCATCGTCGCTGACAAGCAAATTGCTTCCGCCCCCCAATATAAAAACGCGCTCGTTTTCGGATTCGGCTTCCGACAGCGCTTGCGCAAGTTCGTCGGAATCTCGGGCGAAGACGAATTTTTTTGCCGCGCCGCCGATATGCATCGTGGTATGTTTCGATAACGGTTCGTTGTATAGAATATTATTCATATCTTCCGTTCAAAGCCGGGGCGCGCCCGATTGCATGCATTGCATTCAATCAAAGCGCGCCAAAAAAAGAATCATCCCGATATCGCCGATTCTGCGCCGTCCGGCATTATTTCCGGGTGACTTGCGCAACGATTGCGTCGGCTTCATTCTCGATATCGCGCAGATGTTGTTCGCTTTTAAAAGATTCGGCATATATTTTGTAGATATCTTCGGTGCCCGACGGGCGGACGGCAAACCATCCCGATTGCGCGCAAACTTTCAGCCCGCCGATCGGCGCGCCGTTGCCCGGCGCATCGGTCAGGATGTTCAGAACCGGTTCGCCGGCCAATGAATCGGCGCAAATGTCCGAAGGGGCGAGTTTTCCGAGCTTTTGACGAACTTCGGCGCATGCCGGCGTTTCGACGCGTCCGTAGTATGATTTTCCGAATTCCTGTTCATGCCGCGCATGGCGTTGCGCCGGATCGATGCCCGTTTTGGCTGTCATTTCTGCCGCCAAAAGACACGCGATCATGCCGTCTTTATCGGTCGTCCATACGTCGCCGTTCATTCGCAAAAACGATGCCCCTGCCGATTCTTCGCCGCCAAAGCCCAATAACTTTTCGAATAAGCCGTCGGCAAACCACTTAAATCCGACGGGAACTTCATAGACCTCCCGTCCGATGCCGCGGCAAACGCGGTCGATGAGCGCGCTCGATACGAGCGTTTTGCCGACTTTGAGCGATTGCGGCCACTGCGCACGCGACGCATAAAGGTACTCTATCATGACGGCCAAATAGTGATTCGGATTCATCAACCCCGATCGCGTCACAATGCCGTGGCGATCGCCGTCCGGATCGTTGCCGAAACCCAAATCGAACGAATCTTTCAGCGCAATGAGCGATGCCATGGCATAGGGCGACGAACAGTCCATGCGAATTTTCCCGTCGTGATCGTACGTCATAAAACCGAACGTATGATCGATGTGGGGATAGGTGTTTGTCATGTTGAGACGGTAAGCATCGGCGGCGGCGTTCCAAAAATCGAGCGTCGCTCCGCCCAACGGATGGACGCCCAGTTTGATCCCCGATCGGGCGATGGCTTCCATGTCGATGATATTTTTAAGATCGCCGATGTAATGCGCGACATAGTCGAACGCATGTATGCCGCTCGGCAGATGATCCCGCGATATCGGGCAACGGCGCACGCTTTGCGCGCCTTGGCGGAGTATTTCGTTCGCGCGCGACTCGATCCGTTTGGTAATGGACGTGTCGGCAGGTCCGCCCGTCGGCGGGTTGTATTTAAAACCGCCGTAACTCGGGGGATTGTGCGACGGCGTAATGACGATGCCGTCGGCGCGGCCGGGCGCATCGCTCGCCAATCCCGCATTGTGCGTCAAAATCGCATGGCTGATGACAGGCGTCGGCGTATATCCGTACTGCCCCCGGGAAATCCCGTCCTGAATAAACGTGTCAATCCCGTTTGCCGTCAATACTTCAAGCGCCGTCACAAATGCAGGCTCGCTCAGCGCATGACTGTCCATTCCCAAGTAGAGCGGTCCGCGGATATTCTCTTTTTTTCGGTATTCCGAAACCGCCTGCGAGATGGCGGCGATATGCATTTCGTTAAAAGATCCGCGGCTCGAAACGCCCCGGTGACCGCTCGTTCCGAACGATACGCAGCATGCGGGATCGCCGATATCGGGACGGACGGCGTAATAATCGCAAACCAGCCGCGCAACGTTTATTCTGTCGTCGGGATTGATGTTTTGACCTGCATTCTCGCGGATTGTCATCGTTTTCTTCCTTTATGCAAAACAGCTTCGGACCGGACGAAAAGAAAAAACCGGCTTCGCTTGTAAGTCGCATATTATAAATAAGGTTCTCTGAATGACAAATGCGATTTTTCGCGCCATTTTTGTTCTGCATGCGTTATGGATTCCGGCATCATTGCCGTGTTAAAATAGGACGAATGCAACAATTGCCCGGAGGTCGAAATGCCGAAAATCGCGAAGAAGTCCGAATGCCGCCGAAGTCTGCGCGCTTGCGTATTGGGGTGCGCAGCGTCGATCGTCATTGCTCCCTGTGTTTTTTGCGCTTGCAGCGACGATACGGTCGCAATAGTTCCCGACGGCAATGACAGCCAAGTCACGCCGACGCCCGACGTTGCCGAAGACGAAAAAACGCCCGGCGCGTGTGCCGACGAATGCAATTCGGAAGGCGATTTGCGGTGCAATGCGCAAGGCGAATACGTTTGCGGCTATTTCGATGACGATCCGTGTCTGGAGTGGTCGGATCCTTCGCCTTGCCCCCGCGGATGCCGCGGCAACGCCTGCGCATGCGTGAGCGAATGTACGAAAAACGGCGATATCGCCTGCGATTCGACGATCGGATACATGTTTTGTCAGGACGACGACGGCGACGGTTGCCTGCGTTGGTCGACGACGACGTTTTGCGGTCCGGGCGAAGTGTGCGACGACGTGCGCGGCGGATGCAAACCCGATAATCTGCCGACATGCGCAAACGCTTGCGCGCCCGGAGCGAAAGATTGCGTCGGAAACGGCCGGCGCGAATGCAAAGATATAAACGGCGACGGCTGCGCCGAATGGAGCGAACCCATCGATTGCGGCAATCTCGTTTGCAACGCCGGCAGTTGCGCCGACGGCGACGAAACGTGCGCCGATGAATGCGTCTTAAATTCGAGAGATTGTTCGGAAAACGGTTGGCGCGAATGCAAAGACGCAAACGGCGACGGCTGCGCCGAATGGAGCTCGGCCATGCCGTGCGGCGCGCTGCAAAAATGCGACGCCGGCGCTTGCGTTCCGGCATGCGCCGACGCATGCGAAAATGGCAAAAAAAGGTGTTCCGGAAGCAATGTTCAGACGTGCGCCGATGCAAACGGCGACGGCTGCGCCGAATGGACGGGCGATGCGCCGTGCGAATTCGGATGCGATTCGGGCGTTTGCAAAGAGAATCCGAACGCTTGGGTGCCGAGTTGTTCCGGATCGAATTGCCCCGCCGTCGTCACCGATTTCAGCAAAACGATTTCCGGAAATACGGCAAACGGTTCGAATATCATTTCAAAATACGGAGGAAATTGTTCCGCAACCGACGAATCCGGTCCCGAACAGCGGTATATTTTCAAAATTGACGAACCCGGCACCGTCATTATCGGCACGACAGAACCGAGCGGCGGCGATGTCGATGTCCATCTGCTCAAAGGGCTTAATGCATCCGATTGTTTGGCCCGCGGCGACAAAGGGCTTTCTTATCATGTGCAGGCCGGCATTTATTATGCCGTCGCCGATACCTATAAAAACGCGTCAAATGCCGGAAGTTACAAGCTTAAGATTACGTTTTTGCCCGACTCGGGCAAATGCGGGCTCGAAACGGGCATTATGTACCGCATCAACACCCCGAAAGAATTGCAAATGCCCGCAACCGGACGCGTCGTGCAAGAAGCGCATATGGTGACCGACCATGATCAATCGATTCACGGATCGGGATGGTGGCCGTCGACCGGATCCGAAGGCATAGCCGAACATTTGGCCTATTCTTCCAAATGGACCGGAGTTCAATACGGCAATGATTGGTGTCCGTCGGGCGAAGGCGGCTGCCAATACGGGCAAGGCGCAACCGGCAAAGCCGTCCCGTGGAAAGCCGAAGCGTATTACG
>CAVGZQ010000010.1:1078-7633 GCA_963633515.1 Bacteroidaceae bacterium | reverse complement strand
TGCATGTATTGGACCGCCGGTTCCAAACCGAAGCCCGGAACCCGTTTTCTCGTCGTCAATCCGGTAACGGGAAAAGCCGTCGTAACGGCCGCCGGGTACGAAACCGGTCCCGGCGACGGCGACAAAATCGGCGGCGCCGTCTACGAAATCCACCAAAAACTCGGAACTTCGCACAACAGCACGCTGACTTTCGGGCAAATGCGTGCGCAAGGGCAGGCGCTCGAATACGGACCTATCGATTGCGACTGATGCGGCCGCCGTTATGCGCGCGACTTTCGCCGCTTCGCCAAAACGATGCCTCCGAGCATGATCAAAAATGCCGGCGGCAAAGACGAATGACCCGGATTGCGGGGCAATGAAGAGCAATTGCCCGTTGCATGACATGCCGACGCATCGGAACATTGCGGATCGTCGCAATCGGCGTAACCGTCGGCATTGTTATCGATGCCGTCGTTGCATATTTCTTTTGCGCAAGCTGCCGTCAGCGCGCATTGAATGTCGTCGCAATCGACGAGACCGTTGCCGTTGTCGTCGATGCCGTTGTCGCAAATTTCTGTCATGCACGACTCCGAGCCGAAACATTGCGGATCTTGGCAATCGACGAGTCCGTCGCCGTTGTTGTCGATATTGTCGTTGCAGATTTCCGGCTGACATTTGGGCAGGCTGCTGCACAGCGGATCTTGGCAATCGATGAGCCCGTCGCCGTTGTCGTCTTTGTTGTTTGAACAATCTTCGGGTTGGCAATAGAGCGAATCCGCGCACTGCGAATCGTCGCAATCGACGAGCCCGTCGCCGTTGTTGTCGATACCGTCGTTGCAGATTTCCGGCTGACATTTGAGCAGATCGGCACATTGCGGATCTTTGCAATCGACGAGCCCGTTGCCGTTGTCGTCGATGCCGTTGCCGCAATCTTCGGGTTGGCAATAGAGCGAATCCGCGCACTGCGGATCTTGGCAATCGGCGAGCCCGTCGCCGTTGTTGTCGATTCCGTCGTTGCAAACCTCGGGTTGGCACTCAAGATCCTGCGCGCATTGCGGATCGTCGCAATCGATGAGACCGTCGTCATTGTCGTCGATGCCGTTGCCGCAAATCTCGTATTTTGTTTCGAGATGCGGCGCAAGAAAATCGTCGTAATAATCGGTGACGTTTGTCATGGCGCCCCAGCCGACGCAATCTTCTTCGCCCCAGCTCGTGACGCCGGCCACGTAAGTCGTGCCGTTTCGCGTCAAATAAAGCGGTCCGCCCGAATCGCCGCTGCATATGTTCGCATCTTTGGCGTCGCGTTGATACGTGTAAATAAAACCTCTCACAAGCATGTCGCTGCGGGGGCATGTTCCCGAAAGCGGACAATACGCATAGATGACATTGTCGGCTTTGTATTTTACCCCCGCCGATGATGTGTTATTTGCTTGTGTCTCGCCGAAACCCACATGCGTCACGGCGATGCGCGATGACGAAACCTCGTCGGCGCTCAGCGCCAACGGCGGAGGCAAGATTTCCGTCGGCGACGCAACCGACTCCGGCACCGCCGTTTTGAGACGTATCAGGGCAATATCGTTGCGAATATCATGCGTCGTGCATACAAAATCCGGATGCGTGATAAATTCCGCAATTTCGTACGAATAATCGGGATTGCTCACGGTCGTGCCAAATCCGATGCGCATGTACGGACGAAAGTATGATGTTTCGTTCGAACGCCCATTTTCGGTGCAGTCCGATATGCAATGTCCGGCGGTCAAAACAAAATTGGGCGATATCAATGTTCCCGAACACGACGGTTCGCGCGTGAGCAGACTTTGGGATGATGGGGATCCGCTTGCAGAATATTCGATAAAAATCGAAACGGCAGAATAATATTCTTTACCGGTCACGCGCGTGCCGTTGATGATGGCGCTGCGGCTTTGGGTTAATTCTTTAACGGGAATGGGCGCCGCGTCTCCGGATGCGCCGTCAATTCCCGATTCGGCGTTGCATCCTGCATAGGTCAAAGAAAGTAGGGTAAGTATCGATAAGCAAGCAAGGCTGCGTTTCATTGTGATCTCTGGGGCAAAAAAGAAGCATTATGCCGCGAGGCGCAGAAATTGCGCAATATCTGCGCCCCGCGCGCGCGCAAAGCGTCGCATCCGCCGCAATCGGCGACGCAAAACTCTAGTGCAAAAGAAAGCGGGTGTAAAGATACGCCTTGCGACGAAAATGCAAATAAAGGCTATCTTTGTTTATTTTTTATCCGAAGGACGTAAATATGCGAATTAAATGCATAAAATATCTAATCATTTGAATTTTGTTTTCGGTCGGCCTGCGGCGATCTTGCCGAAACGTTGCGCAACAGCGGTGCGGTGCGCCGCCTGTTGCCCGTTTGCCTGCGGCCGGGCAATGCGGCGGCGGTCGGCGCGCCTGCCTGCGGGCAGACGCGCCGACGGGCTCCGGCTATTGCGCGCGGCCGCGCAATACGCCTGCGCGGCTCCGGCTATTGCGCTTTTAAAAAAAAAGCGCAATACGCCTTCGCTCCCGCCTGCCCTGCCGGCGGCAGGACAGGCGGGGTTGCGCGGCGCATCGGCATGCGCCGCGCTTTGTTTCGATATCGCTGTTTTTGCGCGCCGATGCGCATGTCAATAGATGGCGCGCATAAGATGCGGATAAAGACGGACGAGTATTTCGGCATCCAATGCCGCGTATTCGAGTTGCCGGGCGCTCAGCGGCCTCTGCGACCAATCCGATGTCTGGCATGCTTTGCACAGCGGAAGTCCGAAAACGCGCGCGCAAAGCGTCGCAAGACTGTGACCGCCTGCCGCTTTCTGACCGAATGTTCTCTTGCTCAGCGTCATCGTATCGGCGATTGGCGCAATTTGAATATTGTGCCGCCCCAAAACGCGCTTTTCAAACGATGCATTATGGATCAGCTTGAGGATGTTCGGATTCGCCATGACTTGCGCAAGCGGACGGATATCGACGCTGAGCGGATCGATCACAAAAGTTAAGTCCGAACAGCCGATTTGAATAAGCCGCAAGCTTTGATCGGCGAGCGTCGTTTCGACGTCAAGCCCGATATGCGGCTGCTTGAGCATGACGTTGATCGCTCGGTTAAAATCCGATTCATTATCAATATAATACCAAGGCAATTCGGTATGCAGAAAGTTGCCGTCGCCGGCATAAGGGCAATGCGCCGATTGTATTTTTACGCGGCCGAAATCGACGCCGTCCGAAATGCGCCGATCGGTTCCGGCGCGCAATCGATGCGCCGGTTTCGGCGGCTTGCGCGCAATTTCCCGTTCGTGCCAATCCGTGTCGATGCAGGCAAAGGGGGGCAAATCGCGCATCGGATCCGGCGCGCCGGCGCAATCCGAAGCATCTTTTGACGATTCGTCCCGATGTCTGCCGCTTGCAAATGCAAGCGATATACCGCGGCCGAAAAGCCGCGTTTGCATGGCTTTATAACATTGCTCGGCGTGCAAATGTCCGATCGCTTCGGGAATGACGGGCGATATCGGATTGAGCGGATGCAATTTTTGAAATCCGGCGCGCAGCGCGCGTCGGAGCTCTTCGGGGAGTCGGCCGAAGGGGAGCGAAAAAACGTTTTTGACGGTTTGAATGATTTGGCTCCCGGCTCGTTTGGCGTTTGTTGCAAACGAAGCATTCCAACGCATGTGAAGCGAAAGATTGCCGTATCCGATTTCGATGCCGGGGATTGCGGCTTCCAGCGCAATCGCCGCCGCCGCATGAAGGCGCGCGCCGGAAAATGCCCATAAATCGGCCGATGAATCGCCGATTTGAAGGAGCATCCGGCCGGGGGCAATTTGCCGGAAAAACGGTTCAAACCGCGACGCAACCGCCCGAAGCCGCATAGACGCCGCGTCGGATATTTCCCATGCCGGCGATGCATCGCCGGCGCGCGGCGTTATATCTCCGGCATGCGTTACGGAATGCCGGATGAGTTTTTCGATATTTTGCGCTTCTTCAAAAGAAAGAATTTCGGGCGCCGAATCCAGCCACAGCGGAAATGACAACGTTTGCGCCGCCTGCGCCGTCAACAGATGCGCAGAAGCCCGAAATTGCTTTTTGTACGCGATCCGCTGAACGAAAAAAAGGTGCGACGCCGGCAAATCGAAAAACGACGATGCAATGCGAGCGATCGGTTCGCGGTTTGGCGTTTGGGCAAGAACGGAATGCCGAAATTGCAGCATCGGATCGAGGTCGGCCGGGCGATTGACGCCGGGAAAACACGTTTTGATTTCCGGGCGCGCCGATATCGCGGCGATCGACGCGTCATAAGTCCGTTTGATATCGATAAGCTTTTTGGCGCGCCAGTCGCGCAGAATCATTTTAAGCAGTTCGGCATTGCGCCGATCCGGACGGCTTTCGCCGGTGCGGGACAACGCCTCGGAATTATTGGATAAACCTTCGGAATTTGCGGATAATTTTCGCCATATTCCGGACAGAGCGTCCGAATCTTCCCAAGACTCGGCGATGCCGCAAAAGCGGGCGAGCAAATCGGCAAACGATATGAATCGGACGGAATAGATCGTTTTAAACATCTCCCATATCATAAATAAAAATATACTATTTTCCGATAGCGCATCTTTGTCATGTCCCGATATGCCGTTGCAATTTGCCGTCAGAGAAAGCAAAGCAAATTCCGATTGGCTGATGCAATCGACTTCGATTGCAGGCTCGCGGGTTCGTTTTGCGGCATCGGCCGTCCGAGGAATCGAAATATCATAAACGTGCGAAACGGCGCGCAGCGCGTCGATTTCGATGACGTGTTCAGCCTGCGGGATCGGACATAATCCGCCGTTTGATTGCGCCGATAAAAAAACATCGGCTTTTATATCGCCCGCGGCATCGTCAGCGATGCGCGCCGTCTGATGATGAACGCGCGCGGCATGGGTCAATGCGCGAAGCAATTCGCAGTTATTGACGCGGAAACAGCGCGGCATTTTTTTCGTCCAAAACGCATCGCCGGGAAACGGCGCATGCGTTGCATCGGTCTGCGGCGGAAAACCGGCATAATCGATGCGCGCGATTGCAGGCGGCCGCGCGGCGAATTCGGCAACATGCAAGCTCGGAAACATGCGGCGCAGCATTGCGCCCGATATTTCGTCCAATTCCCGCGCATTGCCGAATCCCCACATAAACGCAATTCTTTTGAATTGCGTCGTCCGAAGCGAGCGCAAGAGAAAGAGAGCGCTGCAATCTTCGAATGTTTTCGGCGTCAGCCAAACAAGACACAGCATTTTGCTGCCATCGGCAGATGCATGGCAAAACTCCGGCGTCCCGATGCCGGCATAAGTTGCGATGATCGGTTTTGCGCAGGGCGAACCGCCGTCGGTTTGCAATCGGCTGCCGATATAATCAGAAAATGATATGCAATCTTCTTGCGAAGGAAGGGCAAAAATGAGCGAATAGGGGCTTGATTGCAGACCGAATAGGATGTTTTCGGCAGACAGCCTGAGATCGTTGAGCGCGGCGCATATCAGGATATGGCGGTGACGGGGCAAGCATTCAAAAAGCGTTGCGGCGATATCGATGATTATTTCGTTGTTTGAATCCGACACGGCATTTCTCCGAAACAAAAGCAAAACATCATGCAAACAGCGCGATGCCGGCGCATCTTATGAAGCAGCCGCCGGGCAAAATCAACCTTATGCGCATGCGCGGAAATGTTTCAAATCTTCAGGCGCGCGAAATCAGGCGCGCATGGCTCCGCCCGGATTCGGGAATGCCCCGAAACGCGAAAAACGATATGACGGAAGATATGACGGAATAACATTCCGAAAAAATGCATTGCATCCGAAAAGCGCCTGCTGCGGCGATATGCCGCGTATTTGCCGGATGCGTCTTGCGGCGGATCGAAATAACTTAAAAAATAATAAGAAATACATAAATATGCTTGACAATGACAATATGAATTAAGGATATATAACGCTATATGAACAAGCGGCATAAAGCGAACATGCCGTTTTTGTTGCGAAATTTACTTGCAAAAAATGGAGGTTGCGCATGGATTTTGATAATTTTGAAAATATGGACCAAATGCTTCAAGCCTATTATGAAAAGGCCATATCAAGAAAAGCGGAATTGGAAGCCGAGCTGAGGAAAGTTGACGAGAAGATTGCGCAATTGACGCCGATTTTCGGCAATGTCAGCAAAAAGTATACGATGGATATGCTTAAAGCGACCGAGCCGGTTCGCCGCAGCGCCGCAAAAGCCGAAAAGGGCAAACGTTGCGCAAAGAAAGAAGTCAAAGCCGCAAAAACCGTCAAAAAAGGCGACGGCGAAGGCAGACGCCGCGTAAAAGAAGGAGACGTCCGAAATGCTTGCATCCGTTTCTTGGAACAAGCCGCTCCGGAATCGCGCTCCGGCAGCGAAATTTTGGATTACTTGGTGGTTTCCGAAGGTTACGAGCCGAGCAATTCGCTGCGATCGCGCGTTTATACGCTTTTGGGCAAATGGTCGGAACAGCCCGGCATTCCCGTCGTTCGCGTCAGCCGCGGCGTGTACGGTCTCAAGAGAGATTAAAAAGACGAGTCATTTTTTATTGCATCGGTAACGCATAGC
>CAVGZQ010000010.1:0-1008 GCA_963633515.1 Bacteroidaceae bacterium | reverse complement strand
CAGGAGAAAGGAACGTGGGACAAATTTATGATAATGCAATGGCAATCGCAGAACGCATTCGCGCAAAATGCAACCGCAAGGTCGACCTTTGCGTCGTGCTCGGATCGGGACTCGGCGCATTCGTCGATGCTCTCGGCGATCAAGTCGTCATTCCGTATTCGAAAATCGAAGGATTCCCATGTTCAAGCGTCAGCGGGCATGCCGGCAATTTGGTTTTCGGCCGTTTGGACGGAAAAGATCTCGTCGTCATGCAAGGCCGCGTGCATTACTACGAATGCGGCGATCTCAAACGCGTGACATTGCCCATCCGCATTTTGCATTGCTTGGGCTGCACGCGCATGATTGTGACAAATGCGGCAGGCGCCGCAAATGTTAATTTCAACGCGGGCGAACTCATGCTGATTACCGATCATCTCAACATGATGATGGCCGGCAGCCCGCTCGTCGGTTTGAACGAAGATCAATTCGGCGTCCGTTTCCCCGACATGAGCGAACCTTACAATCGGGAAATGAGCGATATTTTGCGCAAAACGGCGCAAAAACTCGGCATTTTGCTTCGCGAAGGCGTTTACTGCGCAAGCCACGGACCGGAATACGAAACGCCGGCCGAAGTGCGCATGTTCCAAAAACTCGGCGCCGATGCCGTCGGCATGTCGACCGTTCCCGAAGTCATCGTCGCAAATCATATGCTTATGAAAGTTGCCGGCATTTCTTGCCTTTCCAATAAAGCGTCGGGATTGTCGGAGACGAAATTGACGCATGACGAAGTGATGGAATGCGGACGAAAAGTTGCCAAAGATTTCGTCAATCTCTTGCGCGAAGGCGTTCGCAGCATGCTTTAAGCGGCGCGCATCGATAGGGTGCAGTTTGCGGATTGAGCCGTTGGCCGGCTGCGAAATCGGTTTTGCGATTCGGAACGGGCAGCGGCTTTTTTTTTTTCTTTTTGCGAGTTTTTATACCCCGGATATATGCGCGGCGGCGGCGAACTGCGCCGCCGGACGGCAGCAG
>CAVGZQ010000009.1:25623-27172 GCA_963633515.1 Bacteroidaceae bacterium | reverse complement strand
GATAAAAAAAGGGTAAGCGAATTGTTCATTCCTTTGATCCGCCGATTGTTCGGCGGCAAAGATGATGATTATATTTCATATTATATTTTTCCGGGCAGCAATCAGGCAGCGTATCCCGAAAAATTCAAAAAGTATTCTGAGGGGATATCCGAAAAGGGGCTTGCAACGATTTTGTCGCGTTGCATGCAATCCGATATCCCTTGCGACGCATCGTATTCGGAGTCGAACGTTAAAATGCATTTTGCCGGCATATTTTATCGCAATGTATGCAAGTATTGGCGCGTTGAGAATTGGATAGTGTTCGACGGCAGAAGACAAAGAAACAGAATGCTGCGGCTATTATCGGTATGGGACGGCGATTGTTTCAGCATCGAATATCCGAAAGATGATTTGAATTTGCGCTTCAGCATGCGGCAAAAAACAGAGAGAAGCGGGTGGGATCTTGCAAGGAAGAAAGCATATGACGGCAAGAAGCTCGATGTTCGGACAATACTCATGCCGAAGCCTTTCGGCGTTACGTTTTCCGATATGCTCGAAGGCATCGATGCACCGGATGCATCCTCTGCATCAAGAGAAGGACTCGGATGGCTGACAGAAAGATTTGACATAACTTTTTCGGAACGGCCCGATGCCGAAAAAATATTCAAAGTATTCGATTATGAGTTGGTCGGACAATTTTTTAAGATTGCCGATCGTTTCGGCGGCACGTTGGATATCGTTACGGTCGACGGCGGTTTGTTGTGTTTTATCGACAAATCGCGAAGCCGTTTTGAGACACCCTATATTAAATGCCTTTCGGATTTTGACAGTTATGTGAAAATAACGCGCAAAGACGTTTCGGATGTGCGGGAGATGTGTCTTGTGCTCGAAACGATTGTCGAACGCATGCGGGCATTGCATCTTTGAGGAAACCGGCGGGCAGCTCAGAGCTTAGACCGCGATCCGCGATCTGTGTTTTGGGAACAGTTCAGAACTTAGTTCTGAGATCTGAGCGCTTAGGTGAGCGTTTTGCCGGCATAATTCGCAGATCTGCATTCATGTTGCGAATTATGCCGCATAATGCGGATTATGCATATTCTCGCAGGTTCGTTTTTAAACCGCGCGGGTTGCATTTTTCGTTGCGGCGGATATTGCCGTCGGGCGCGGAACGCCGGTTTTGTTTTAATCAAATCGCATGACGCTTCGCGCAGATTAAGAGCGCATATAAAAAACGCCGTTTTCTTCGGCGAAGTTTGGGTCTTCGCGAAGTTTTGCAACGACTTTGTCTTTTACGACGGCAGGTTTTTTGTTGAGCACGGCGCTGAGTTCCCGGACGGTAAACTGCGCACGCGCGCAAAGCTGTTTTGCAATCTCGCAGACGCGCGTCATGGGCAGACGCGGATGATCGGCTACGGGTTGCGCAATGGACGAAAGAAGATCATGATCGGCGAATTCAAACAGCGGCAGGTCGCAATTTGCGCAGGATTTTTTTTGCATAGGCGCGGCAGAATATTGAATATCGGCGGTTTTTTGCGACCTAGATCGCGGCGATCTTTTTTTTGCCGGGGGC
>CAVGZQ010000009.1:0-25613 GCA_963633515.1 Bacteroidaceae bacterium | reverse complement strand
TTTGTGTTGGCGGGGGCGTATCGGTTTCGGGGGGGGCTTTTTTTGCCTTCGGATTGATTCTGTTGTCTAGATTGCATTCGACGGAAAAGTGATCGGGCGACGGAATGTTAAAATCTTCGGCAAAAAGGATATTCTGCACGGTTGATTTATGAAATGCGTTGGAATCGCTTAAATTTTCAAAAAGCGACGGTTGCAGCATTTTTTCGGCATTTGCCCCGGGGGCAGCGACGGAATTGCGTTTGACGATATCGCCGTAATCTTGATGCCCGGCGAAGTGCGCATGATTTTCGGGCGTTGCGGCGGCATAGCGGCCGGCGGCAAGCAACCGCTCGCCTTCGTACATATCTTCGGGCGCGCGTTTGACGGGAACATGCTTTTGAAGTTTCGGTTGTTCTGCGGGTTTGCCGCAATTGATCGTTTTGCGGGAAAGCGGGCGCACGGCGTCATCGATAACGGGCGGAAGGTGAATGGAAATTTTGCGCCGCATTTCGATATCGGCTCGGTCGGAAGTTTGGGACCAATCGGGGATATCGTTGCCGAGGCGTTTTTGCTGCCACAAGTTTTTGACATCGTCTTGGGTGCAATGAACGATCTTCCCTTCGATGAGAAGATAACATCCTTGATTTGTTTTCATGCCGAACGAATCGCGCGTTGTATAGAGCGGCGCGGGCGCGAATTGCGCCGGATCGATATGCATGACAATAATATTTTTGTTTCGGATTTGCGATGCCGTGATGAAGGAAGGATCTTTCGGGCAGTCGCTGATAATGTTTCGATCGTTAAACAATTTATATATATTTTTAATGGCGTCTTCGGGATTTTGAACAGATTTCGGATAATAGGAAACTATTCCGGCTTTTTCGTATCGCCGCAATCCCAAGATGAGGTAACCGCCGGACGTATTGGCCAGGGCAGAGCAGGCGGCCCAAACTTCGTGACACGGGCGCGGGCTTAAAATTGCAAGCAGCGGGGCATCGGGGCGGATTTGCAGCGCATCGCGCAACTCGCCTTCGGGAATGTCGTTATTGGCCGAAGAGAGCGCATGATCGGGAATGATGGGGACTTGCGCCCGTCCGGCCGTCGGGTTTGTTTGTTTGAATACGCCGTCGGAACGTTCGATGGCGTCGGAGTCGTCGAAAGCCGGGGGGATGATATTGAAAGAAGATCGCGAATCGGGTCTGCGCTGTCCGGGTTTGTTGATGTATACGGCTTTGTGGGTTGTCGATGACGAGAGCCGCCGATTGGCGTCGCGCGATTGGGCGGGATTGGCGGCGGATGAACGGACGGAAGGGAGTTGTTGGGATGAGCGCGATAGCTCGGACGGACGCGCAAAACTCGGAGAAGACCGTTTCATTGCGTAGAGATCGTAAGCGCTGAGACGTTCGGGAGATTTCTTTTTGATGCTTTCATTATCGGCAGAAGCGTTGCCTGCGCGGCTGACTTTTTCTTGGACGCCCGAAGCGCGCATTGCGCGTCGGATCATAATGGCTTCGCGGCTGTCGCGCGGGCGTTTGTCGATGATTTCGTCATCGTCGTCGGGCGGCGCAACATTACATATTTCGGCGACTTTTGCCTCATATTCGTCGGTAAGCAATGTATAGAATATATTGCCGCTGTCGACGACGCGTTTAATGACATCGGCATGAATGAGCGGAGTGCAAAAACGTATGATATCGGCGTATTTAATGCCGGTAGACTGACTGATCGTCACGAGAGCAATCGGTTTGGATCGATCCAAAATCGACAAAATTTTAAGCGTCGATTCATAATCGTTCATTGCATTATGAGATGCCATTTGAACTCCATTGGCAAGGGGACACGGCGCAAGATAAATATCATGCGTCTGTGTTGCAGAACCCGGGCACGCCGATCTTGCTGCCGATCCTATCGATTTGAAGACGCAAGCGAGCATGCATTTGTTGCGCAAGCGCGAATTTTAACCCCAAAATGCGTCGGAAAATTCGCGCAATGCAAACCAGATGAAACGCTATCATTATTTTGCGCGATTTACAACAGACAAATCGTCTTGCGCAACGGTCGGAATCCGCGCGCCCCGTCATTATAATTGCGCGACGGGGGATTATCGGAATATCGGACGGTTTCGGCGGCATTTCAGCCGTGTTTTGTCCGGCGCATGCCGTTAAATCGCTGCCGGACTTCGAAGCAGAAATCGTCGAGCGCCGACTCGGGCAGCGGGTCGCCGTTGTAAGCCAGGCTCAGAGACAGAAGCCCTTCATTTTCGGCAATGTGACAGAATTGATTCTCGGCAATTTTTCCCGGCATGCATTCGAGCGGCATAACGCTTACAACACCTTGTATTTCGCCTTTTTTGTAAGCATGCAGCGGCGTTCCGACGGTGAGGATTTCTTCGCCGACGAGGTCTTTTCGCAAGTATTTTTCGGCATCGTCCAAGATCTTATGCACGTCGTGACGCATGTTCCTGCCGAGCGCATTATTCATCGGGGCGTTTATTATTCGGATGATATGGCGGACGAATTCGGAAACGGCAACGCCCGAAATATTGTATGACGTTTTGAGAATTTCGCGATTGATAATGTCGGCGTATTCGATCCCTTCGGAAAAATGGACGAAGACGACGCGCATGCCGCGCCGTTCCAATGCATCGATGAGATCGTCGTTTGCAAAGGGATCGTTTCGGACATAAATCTCGCCGGTGACGCATACGGCAGGAATGCGCTTGTTTTGTTTGATCTTTGCAAATTCTGCGGCAGCGCGTTTGATAATGTTTGAAATCCCGAAAAGAGAACCTGAGAGGATTTCTTTTGCAGCATAGGGAATCCAAAGATTGGGATGCGGGAGATTGTCTAAGCATGCGACAAGATCATTGTATGCTTTTTTGTATATGGCATTGGCGGCGCCCGGGGCAGATTCGACGGGGCGAACGTCGTATAAGGCAGCCATCAGCGCATCGCAGGCAATGAAGCCCGCATATATTGCAATAAAAGTGAGCATCGGCACGCCTTCGGAGTAATCGGTGTCGCAAAGCGACCAAGTTTTGACGCGATCGGCGAGGCCGCATTGTTTGAGGACAAGTTTGTCGAGGAGGTTATAACATCCCAATCTGCACGGACCGTCGGAACGGGGCATGAAATAGACGATTTTTTCGTTTTCATCGGCATTTTGCGCATATTCGAGAATCGATCCGAGCGTAATGAGCGCCGGAAGGCATTCTTTGCCCGATGTGTAACGCCTGCCGATTTGCAAAGTTTTGCGCGTGGGACGGGGCAGCATTTTGCAATTCGCGCCGATGTTTCTGAAGCCTGCGGCGAGGATTTCGGCATTGTCGCCCATGGGCGGGACGACGATTGCAGCCTTTTGGCGGATGGCATCGCGGATGGGTTCATTGATGCGTTCGAGGGCGTGCAAATCGTTATAATTGCCGGACGGCGGCAATTCTTCGTATTCGGCGATGCAGTGAAGAAATGCTTCGATGCGCGTTTTTGTGCCGGCATCGCCGGAATGTCCGTCGGTTTCGATGACGGCGCAGGGCTTGCCTTGCATGATAAATTGGAAAAAATGGAGATTAAAACTGTCGGGACCGCAGCCGTAATTGCTGCACCAAATCGCATATTGATTGGGGGTTTTGCGTATTTGCGTCGCGGCGCGCAGATTGATTTGCCCGTAGCTCCAATAGATATTCGTGTAGATGGGCTCGCTGTCATCGACGGGATAGCAATCGACCGGGACGGCAATCGCGCCCTGAGATTTGAGCAGAGCCGGGACGTTGCTGTTGAGGGCATTGTTGTGAATGGTGTAATTGCGTCCCAAAACGATGACGGCAGCAAGATTATGGCGGGCTGCAAAATCGAGCGCGCGTTTGCCCATTTCGAGGAGATCGGCGTCGAATTTCGCCTGAGCTTGTTTTGCGGCTTTAAACGCGCGCGAGAATGCGGCGTCGCCGATGCGCAGAGAATTTGCAAGATTTCGGCATGAAGATGCAAAAGCCAAGCTTTCGAGATTTCCCGGTCCCATGTCGATGACGGGGCTGATGATGCGGCGCGCTTGGGCATTGAGATCGCAGCGGAGCAAATCGGGGGAAGACTGCACGATGGGGCAAATGGCGGATGTTTCTTCGTCCGCGGCCGATTTTCCGCAACGCATCATGGGCCAAAAGATGAAGTCGCAGTCCGAAGCGATCATTTTCGACGCGACCCCGCGATAGTGCTGCATCGGCGCGCAAAAACGGACGTTGCTTTCGTCGAGCCCTTTGTGCAAATCGTTGATCGTTCCGCCTTCAAACACGACGATATCGAAGCCGCAATGCCAGAAAAACGACGCAAAAAACGGAAACAGCGTTTTGAGCTGAAACTCTTCGCTCACGGCGATTGTCGGGCGGTCGCGTTTTGGGAGCGTTGCGATGAAATCGTCGACGGCATGTTTTCGTTCGGCGAACGGATCGGGCGCAAAATCGGGGAGTTTTTTGACAGAAATGCCTTTATCCCACAGCGAGCAGGCGCCGCCCCAAGTAAAATGAAGGGTTTTGTCTTTGATTTGAACGACGATTTTATCGATGCGGCATTTGTTTCCTGTTCCGCCGCATCCTTTGCCTGAGGCGCAAACGAACGTGTCGCGCCGTGTGAGATTGGCGCAGAGAAAGTCGGCGAGATCGCACGGGATTGTGTTTTTGACGGCTTTTCGCGCGAGGAGCGCGATGCCGAACGCGCCGATATTGCCCGGATTGGGCGGAATGGTGACATTGGCTTGGGTTTGCCGCGCGACGGCCGCGGCGAGCGCCGGCGATTGAAACGGCATGCCTTGGCAAAACACGGTATTCCCGACCGAACGGTTTCCTTTGACGCGATGGAAATAGTTGAGAATGACGGAATCGTAAATGCCGGCCAAGATTTCGGGGGCAGACACGCCCGATGCGATGGCTTCTTCGATGATTTGCGCCATGAATACGGAGCAATGCTGCCCCAAGCTGACGCCGGATTGCGCGCTGAGCGCAAGCTCGGAGAGATCGGACAGAGATTGCGTTTCTTTAAACTTTCGTCCTTGCTCTTCGATGAAAGAACCGGTGCCGGCCGAGCATGCTTCATTCATGGCGGCATCGACGATCCGTCCGTCGCAGAGGCGGATATATTTTGCGTCTTGACCGCCGATTTCAAAGATTGTGTCGACGTCGGGATCGATGGCTCTCGCCCCTTCGGCGTGCGCGGCGATTTCGTTGATGATATAGACGGATTGCGCGCCGAAGCATGACGAAAGCATGGAACCGACAATTTCGCGCCCCGATCCGGTGACGCCGAAAGCGATAACCCGCGCCGTTTTGAACGGCGATTGCAAGAAGCGTTGGGCGAGTTGCCGGGCGGCTTCGACGGGATTTCCGTTTGTGCGCAAATAATCTTGCCAGCAAATGTCGCCGAGAGGATTGCCGGTTTTGTCGGTTGTGACGGCGACGGCTTTTGAACCGGTCGATCCGATGTCGAAGCCCAGTGCGATGCAAGAGCCTTTCGCAATATCGGCACGGAGTTTGGGCGGATCGAGCCGTTTGACTTTTGAGAGGTATGTTTTGAGCGGCGGGATGGCGTCGAAACGTTTGATGTTATCGCGTTTGATGATTCCGGCCGCAAGTTCTTTGACGGCATCGGGAGATGCAGGATCTTTGAGCAGCCTTGCGAGGGAATCGGCGCCGGATTCGGCAGCCAGGAATGCGCAGCCCGCTGCGTCGATGTAAAATTGAGCAAACTCCGTCGGGGGGATGAGGGTGAGACCGTTATTTCGGCAATACGCCCCGAAATTGTTTTGAATGCGCAAAGACCGCGTGACGCCGCCTGTCAAGAGGACGTTTTTCGGACACAGCGCGGGTTTGACGAGGGCTTGCACGTTGTCGCATATGGCGTCGTACACGCCGGCAATGATGTTGGCTTGCGGCTCGCCTCGGTTTGCCAAATGCGTCATGTCTGTTTTCAGAATGACGGGACATCGTCCGGAGAGTCTGCACGGCACGGCGACGTCGCAGCACAAGTCGTCGGCTTGCCTGAGCGTGAGTCCGAAGCGTTCGATAAGCTGACGCAAGAAGTTCCCCGTTCCTTGCGAACAGCGTGAGTTTTCGCGCATGATATCGGCGCCGTTCGATCGTTTTTCGAGAACGGAAAAGCCGTTGCATCCGATGCTTATGCATGTGACGGGATCGTCGCCGAACAAATATTTCAGACCGCGTTTTTGAACGGCCTGCGCAGGATAACTTTTGAGATTGATAAGATTTGCAAACCGTCCGCAGACGGCGATGTTATCGGCATTTTGGAAAATGAGCGCCTGAATGGTTTTTGCGAGGGCGTCTTGAACGTCTTTATGGTGTTCCGTGCAGCCGCATGCTTCGATTTGTTTTGTTTCGCCGTCGCAGACGGCGTATTTGATCGTTTCGGCACCGATATCTATGCCTGCATATTTCATGGAACGAGAACCTTTATGAGTTTTGTCGAGAGACGGCGCAACGCGTTGCGAATCGGTCAAGGCGCGCAGCGAACGGCTGCGCGAGAGGATACAACGGCTGCGTCAGTATGCCGCCAAAGGCGTCGGCGGGGGTCTTTAAATTATTTTTGCGGATTTGTCATGCAAACAGGGCAAAATGCAAAAAATCGGAAAGATGAGCGCATAAAAAGCGGCGGCGTATGCGCAAGCGGCGGCCGAAGGGACGGCGCGGCGCGCATAGCAGCCGCAGGCGGCCGCATCGCGCAGCGCGCGAAAGGACGCCCAAAGCGCGGCGTATGGCACGCGTGCCATAGCCGCGCAAGCGAAGGCGTATGCGCAATTTGCGCATAGCCGGAGCCGCCGGCCGTATGGCGCGCAAGCGCCATAGGCGGCGAAACGAACAAAAACGATGAGGATTTATGGGGCGGATGCGCGAACGGAGCAAAAAAATGGCAGGAATGAAAAAAAAAACTTGCGTTGCGTCGGCGCTATGCGTATAGACGGCGGCGGCGATCGACTATCGCTTGAAGCCGGCGAAAGTGGCGAAATTGGTAGACGCGCAGGATTCAGGTTCCTGTTCCCGATTTGGGTGTATGGGTTCGACTCCCTTCTTTCGCATTTTGGCCCGGGAGCACATTCCGGGCTTTTTTGATCCGCGGGCGTCGGAGGCGCAGCGGAGCGCGGCGTTATGCGCCGCATGATTGGGCGTGTTCCCGCATGGGAACCTTGGGGAATGAATTTCCGACGCCTGTGCAGCATTCCCGGCGCGACGGCGGCAAGGAATAAGAGCTGTTGGTTACAACGTTGCGCACAGGGGTTGGGTGTGCGGAGCGCAGCGTTATGTTGAATACAGAAGGAATAGAGCGCCTTGCCGAGCCTGTGTTTGAGCGGCTCGGGCTTGCGTTGCACGGCGCGGAGCTGCGCCGGGAAGGGCGCGCGACGGTGCTTCGCTTCGTCGTGGATCGCGCCGACCGGCAGACGACGGGGCAATCGGTGACGGTCGATGAATTGGCGCATGCCAGCGAAGAAGTGGGCGCGTTGCTCGATTTGGAAGATCCGATAGCGGAGCGGTATCGTCTGACGATAGAAAGCCCGGGGATCGAACGCGAGCTGACGAATTGGCGTCAGGTTCGGTTTGCGGTCGGGGAGCGCGTCAGAGTCGTGACGCGCGGCGATGAATCTCGCGTGATTGAGGGGGATTTGACGCATGCCGACGACGAAACGCGCCGGCTTGACATATTGACCGAAAACGGCGCGGAATCGGTCGGTTATCTCGATGTGAAAACGGCGCGCACCGTTTATTTGTGGGAAAACGAAATCGGACAAAAACGCAAGTTTTGACCGCAGACCGACCGATTTGGCCGGTCGGTACCCGGATGCGCATGATGCAATGCGCGGGATTGGCGGCGCATGCCAAATTGCCGAACGTTATTCGGCGCATATCGATTTGGCGCGAATGTGTTGCGGGGATTTGCGATGTTAAGCGAATCTTTGCGAGCATTGTTATGCGGTTTTCAAGAATCTGAAAAGCGAGCGGCGCAACGCCGCGTTGATATATTTTAAGGAGATAAGTTCGTGGATCTGAAACTGAGCGATGTCATTAAGCAGGTAGGAAACGAGAAGGGCGTCAAGCAGTCGGTGTTGATCGAGACGTTGGAAGTGGCCATATCGACGGCAGCAAAACGCGTCTTCGGTCAGCAGCGCGAGATAGAGGCCTATTACAATGCGGAAAACGATGAAATAGAATTGTTTCAGATTTTGCGCGTATGCGAGTCGGTCGAAAATCCGTACCGCGATATGACGCTTCAAGACGCGGAAGATTACGGATTTAACGATGTGTCGTTGGGCGACGAACTTTTGGTTCAGATATTTTACCGTCCCGAAGATGCGTATCGCGCGCGCGAACAGGATAAGAATTACGGCGAATTGCTGAATTTGGAGAGCGCTCGGATGACGTTCGGCCGGATTGCGGCGCAGACGGCGAAGCAAGTCATCTTGCAACGCATGCGCGAGGCCGAACAGAACGTGATTTATGAACTTTACAAAGATCGGAAAGGTCAGCTGATAACGGGGATAGTGCGTCGGATCGAAAAGGAAGATTCCGCGATTATCATCGATTTGGACAAGGCCGAAGCGATTTTGCCCAAGCGCGAGCAATCGTCTCGCGAGACGTATCATCAGGGGGATCGGATCGAAGCGTATGTGAAGAATGTTCAGCGCAGCAGCCGCGAACCTCAAATCGTGTTAAGCCGCACCGATCCGTCGCTGGTCGTAAAATTGTTTGAGCAAGTCGTGCCCGAAATCGACGAAGGGATTGTGCAAATCGTCCGCGTTGCGCGTCAGCCCGGGATGCGGACGAAAGTTGCGGTATATTCGAGTCAGACGGATATCGATCCGGTCGGGGCATGCGTGGGGATGCGCGGACAGCGCGTTCAAGCCGTGGTGCAGGAATTGCGCGGAGAAAAGATCGATATCGTGCCGTTCCATAACGAAGCGGCGCGTTTTGTGTGCAGCGCGATAAGTCCTGCCGAAGTGTCGAAAGTTCTCATCGATGAGGCGACGACGGCAATGGAACTCATCGTGCCCGACGAACAGCTTTCGCTTGCGATAGGCCGCGGCGGTCAGAACGTTCGTTTGGCCGCGCAGCTTACGGGCTGGAATCTCGATATCATCAGCGAGTCGCGTTTGAATGAAATCATGCAGGAGGCGCGCCGCGCGCTCGTCTCGCACGGGATCGAGAACGAAACGCTCATCGATACGCTCTTTACGTTGGGATACAACCGTCTCGAGCATATCGTCCGCGTCGATCCGCTCGAATTGGCTCAGATTCCGGGTTTTGGGATGGACAACGCCGAAAAAATTGTTGCAGTCGCAAACGAGATCTTGGCAGAAACGCGCAAAGCGCGCAGCAGCCGAGAAATGGAAGAACAGAGCCGCAGCGATATCAAAACGTATTTGGGGCTGACCGATCACCAGGCAAAGCAGTTCTGCGAAGCGGGTTATCACAGCCTCGGGATGCTCTTTATGGAGAGCGATCCTGCGCGCTTGGATGCCAAAACGGGAATCGGCCGCAACAAAGCGCCCGATATCTTGGACGATTTGACGACGATTGCGCTCAATCACGAAGTTTATACGGAGCAAGAGCTGGCGCAAGCGCGCGAAATCTTCAACCGCTGTTTGCTCGAAATTCCGAATGCGACGTTGCAGCAGGCTTATAACTGCGTCGTCGAGGAATTGGGCGAGCGGATATTCCCGACCGAAGAAGAGGACGACGACGACGAAGCGGTTTCGGGCGATGAAGCGGCCGCGGACGGCAGCGAAGTTTCGGACAGCGAAGCCGAAACGGACGGCGCCGAGGCGTAATCGCTTTGCGGCGGATGCGGCGAAGCCGGCTGCCGCAAAATGACGAAGCGATGGGCTAAGACAGAGTAAGGACGGCGCTGCGCAGGATGCGCGGCGGCCGGGCGCGTGCGGCAAAAATACCGAAAGCAGAAAACGACGTGACAGCAGAACAGAGAAAGAAGAATAAGAAAACAGCGGCATCGGGCAGCGTCCGAGGCCGAACGGCCGAGCGTGAGATTGCATCGGACGGCGGAGCGGCTGCGGGACGATCGGCGCCGCAGCGGCGGTGCATTTGCTGCCGGGGCAACGGCAAACGCGTCGATTTGCTTCGGTTTGCCGTCGCCGACGGCGTGCTGCGGTTCGATTTGCGCAAGAAGTTGCCCGGGCGCGGGTACTACGTATGCGCGCAGCGGCATTGCCTCGAGAAAGCATTTGCGACGGGGTTCAAGCGCGTCGCAAAACGCGATCCGTCGGCGCTTTCCGAAAGCGCGGCGTCGTTTATCGAAACAATAGCGCTTCCGGGGCTGCGCAAGCGGCTTGCAGAATTGCTGCAAGCCGGATTGGGATGCCGGCAGTTGCTTGTCGGCGCAGACAGCGTCGAAGAAGCGTCAAAACTCGATGTTTTGGGTTGCTATATATTGGCAACCGACGCATCGGCGGCAACGAAGAAGAAATACCGCATGAATGCGCAACGCAAGGGGTTGCCTTGCGTCGGTTTGTTCGATCGCGCATGCTTCGGACAGCTTTTGGGCAAATCGGACAAAGCCGTCTTAGGATGGCTTAAAGGTTCGCTTTGCGAAACATATTTGCCTTTGGAGGCGGCGATTCGCCGCCTGTCAGGCATGCCGGACGAAACGGAAGAATCGATCGCTGCCTCCGACGCGGGGGAAGACAGATAGAGTCGCAGCCGCAGTTCATCGTTTGCCGCAGATAGCGTCGGGGCAGGCATTGAGCGGCGGCATGGGTGTGAAACAGATCTCCGATCCCCCCCCGAGGGCAGGCAGGGAGACGATTGACGCAGTAAGGGCTCAGAGAGAGAGAGCATGGCGAAATTGACAAAAGTCACGGAATTGGCGGCATCCTTAAATATGGATGGGCAACAGCTGTTTGAGCAGATCAATGCTCTTGGGCTTGGTTTTACGGTAAAGACGAAATCGAGCGGTTTGAACGAAGATCAAATCACGGCGATAAAGCAAGCGTTAGCGGCGAAGCGTCAAAATCGCAGTACGACGGCAATCGATGCAAAATCGCAATCGAAAGCGACGAGCGGGACGGTTCGCATTCGCCGCCGCCGCACAGGCGACGGCGAAGCCGGCGCGGGCGAAGGCCAAGAAGCGAAAACCGGCGCAGCATCGCAAGAGGCGAAGCCCGAAACGGCGATGCCTTCCGAAACGAATGCATCGCCGCGCGCCGAGAAAACGGCGAAAGGCGCCGATGCGGGCACGGACGGCGCCCAATCGGCGGTCAACGCCGAAACGGAGACCAAAGCCGGCGCAGCCGTCAAGACGGCATCCGATGCCGCCGCGTCGGATGCGCTTAAGAAAGGCGAAGCCCGAACAACGCCCGTCAAAGATGCCGGCGCATCCGAAACCGAACCGGTTCAAACTGCCGCCGGCGCGAAAACCGGCAATGCCAAAGCCGTTTCGGTCAAAGCGGATGACGCAAAAGACGGCGCATCGGCGAAAGAAAAAGAAGCGGCTTTGACAGCGTCCGCGAAATCGGACAAAGACAAAAAAGTCGCGAAAAAAGCCGAAAAAGAAAAGAAAAAGAAGGAACAGGTCATCGAACTTGCGCCGAAATTCGAAAAAACGATCGGTCTTTCGTTCGGTTCGTCGGGGTTTGCCGACGCCGTGCCCGATGCGTATGCCGCTTATTCCGACGACGGCGATGCCGACGACGAAGACGATAAGCGCGCGGCGGCCAAAAGCGTCAATCATGCCAAACAAAGCCGCAAGCTTTCGCCGCAGCCCGAGGCTTCGGGCGATATCGAAATCGACGGCGAAGACGATGAAGAAGAAACGCGATCGGCGCATAAAAAGTCGGCGCGCCCGTCGAACATTACCGGCACGATCGATCCTGCGCTCATCCGCGCCATGCTCGTCAAGGACAACAAAAAATTCGGCAATGCTTCGAACGATAAGAATAATCGCAAACCGGCCGGGCGCACCGTCGTCAATTCGAGTCAATTCTACGGCGGTCAGAACAATGCCGGCGGGAACAAAAATAATAATCTCGGCCGGAGCGCAACGAATTTCAAAAAAGTCAAGCGAAATGCGAAGCAGACGCCGGCCGATCGCGCGGCTGCCCATCCTCAGGCGTCGGAACATAAACGCGTGATCAAAATCGCCGATTCGATATCGGTCGGCACGCTTGCCAACGATCTCGGCGTAAAATCGAGCGAAGTCATTCGTTTCCTGATGAAAGAACTCGGCATGATGGTGACGGTCAATCAAACGGTCGACGTCGAAACGGCCGAACTCGTCGCCGCCGAATACGGATTTACGGTTCAGGATATCAGCTTTAACGAAGCGTCGTTTACGTCGCCGACAGCCGACAAGCCCGAAGATATGGCGCTTCGCGCGCCGATAGTCACGGTAATGGGGCATGTCGATCACGGCAAGACGAGTTTGCTCGACGCGATCCGCGAATCGCGCGTGACGGCGACCGAAGCCGGCGGCATTACGCAGCATATCGGCGCGTCGACGATTATGACGCCGACGGGCAAAGTCGTGTTTCTCGACACGCCGGGGCACGAGGCGTTTACGGCGCTTCGCGCGCGCGGCGCAAAAGTCACCGACTTGGTCGTTTTGGTCGTCGCCGCCGACGACGGCGTCATGCCGCAAACCGTCGAAGCGATTAACCACGCCAAAGCCGCCGGCGTGCCGATTATCGTCGCGATCAACAAGATCGACAAGCCCGGCGCAAACCCCGAACGCGTCCGCCAAGCCCTGACCGAGTACGAACTCATCCCCGAAGAATGGGGCGGGACGACGATATTCAAAGAAGTGTCGGCCAAAACCGGCGCCGGCGTTGCCGAGCTCCTCGAACTCATCCAGTTGCAGTCCGAAGTGTTGGAACTCAAGGCAAACCCCGACAAACCCGCCCGCGGCTTCATTCTCGAAGCTTACAAAGACACGCGCCGCGGCACGGTTGCGTCTATTCTCGTTCAGGAAGGAACGCTGCGGATTAACGATATTCTCGTGAGCGGTTCGTGCAGCGGCAAAGTCAAGAGCATGACCGACGACCGGGGCAAAGCGATAAAAGCGGCCGAACCGTCGACGCCGGTCGAAATTACCGGTTTGAGCGATGTGCCCGATGCCGGCGAGCCCTTCTTCGTCGCCGAAAGCGAAAAAATTGCCAAAGAATTCACGGCGCAAATCAAGGAACGCAAACGCAATGCCGAGCTTTCGTCGCGCAAATTCGACCCGTGGGCGCAATTCAAAGAAAATAAAACGCTCAATGTCATTATCAAAGCCGACGTTCAGGGGTCTCTCGAAGCGCTTGCCAAGTCGTTGGGCGCGCTTTCGACCGAAGACGTCGAGCTCAATATCGTTCATGCTGCCGTCGGCGGCGCAACCGAGAACGATGTCCAACTCGCCGTTGCATCGGGCGCAATCATCGTCGGATTCAATACGCGTCCCGACGCCCGCGCGGCAGAAATCGCCAAGCGCGAGGGCATCGTCATGGAATCGTTCTCGATTATTTACGATATCATCGATTACGCAAAAGACGCCATGAGCGGTCTTCTCGACCCGATTATCGGCGAAAATATCGTCGGGCATGCCGAAATCCGCAATACGTTCAACGTGCCAAAAGTCGGTACCATCGCCGGCGGTTATGTTACCGACGGTCTCGTCCGCCGCGGCGCCAAATGCCGTTTGCTGCGAAACGGCAAGATTATATACGATTCGAAAATTGCATCGCTCAAACGTTTCAAAGACGATGCCAAAGAAGTGCGCAGCGGCTTTGAATGCGGCTTCTCGATCGAAAATTACAACGATGTCAAAGTCGGCGATGTCGTCGAAGTATACGAAATCACCGAAACGAAGCAGGCATTGTAATTGCGTCCGGATCGCATCGGCGGGCAATTGCCGCGATCTGCCGCCGATGTTTGATTTGGGGGCTTCGGCTATTGCGGCGCTGCCGCAATACGCCTTCGCAGCCTGCCTTTTTGCGCCCGCCTGCCGGCAGGCTGCAAATACGGCAGGCCGGTTGCGCTATTGCCTTTGGCAATACGCGCAACTTGCGCGGCTATGTTCTCGCCCGGGCGGGCTGCGAGCATACGCCGCGCTTTTATATATATATTTATTGATGTATATATATTATTGCAATCCGCGCAGCCATTGCATCGCATTGAGCAAAAATATCCGGTTGTCTTTTGAATAATAACCGGCTTTGGAAAGGCGGAGTCCCAAGAAATTCGTTGCCGTCGCCGGCAATCGACGAATCGCCGACGGCAACGATGCGTCCTTTGCCGTATTGCACGGCGACGGCATAGTTTTTGTTGTCTTTTGATGTGATGGGAATCGGCGTGACTTTCGCGCCGTCGGCGATTTCGAACGCTGTTCCGGCAAACGAATCGGTTGCGCCGACGCCTCGCGCGATTTGCGCCAAAATCGCCCGTATCGGGCAAATCTTTTGCCCAAGCCGAAAGAGAACCGTGCCAATCGGTTTCATTTTGCGGTTTGCTCGGATAGGGATGGCGTCCGGTGACGTCGATAACGGGTTTGAACCGGCGGCAGCGGCAAATAAGGCATTGACAATGCAAGTCGGTTGTTTTAACGTATTTGCCGCCCTTTGGGCGGTATTTTGCATTGCGAAGCCCCGCAACGCAAAGAATCGCCGTTGCATTGTTTTTTGGGGCGTTGCGTTATTCTAACCGGAAGGAGAAAGGTTTTGGAAAGCAAATCACGTGATTTAGGGCCGTTGCAAGTTGCCGTCGAAGGTTCGAACCTCGGCCGCGCGATTAATCAACTCAAACGTCATATGGCGCGCGAAGGCGTAATGAAAGAATTGAAGCGCCGCCGTCATTACGAAAAACCGAGCATCATTCGCAAGCGCAAACAAAAAGAAGCTGCGCGCCGCCGTCGGAAAGAAGCACGCCGCCGTGCCCGTTTCGTGTAATGCATGTCTGAAACTTCGGTCGGAGCAGATGTTTGAGCTCCGATCCGGTTTTGAGCGGCATCCTTAGGGATGCCGCTTTTTTTTTGCGCGCATTTTTTCAATCGGTCATCGGCGGAGAACTTTAAAAAGCAAACTCGAAGCTTAGGGTTTGAACGGCGCGGCGCTCTGTTTTCGGAGGCCGGAACATCTATGGTCTGACGCTTCGGTTTGAAGTCCCGAATGCGCATAATACAAAAAAAAAAGCGCGGCGTATGCTCGCAGGGCTGCAAGCCCGAGAACATAGCCGCGCAAGTTGCGCGTATTGCCAAAGGCAATAGCGCAACCTGTCTGCCGTATTTGCAGCCTGCCTGCGGGCAGGCGCAAATAGGCAGACCGCGAAGGCGCATTGCGGCAGCGCCGCAAAAGCCGAAGCTCTGAGCGCTTGGTGCGGCCGTGCCGCAACAAGCGCGAACGCTGCCGCATGGCCGATGCGGCAGCGCCGCAAAAAAGCAGCGAATCGGAAAAGCGCTCAGAAAAACTCGGAGCATGCGCATTCGCGGCATTGCGTGCGGCGTTTAATCGTGAGGGCGCCGCATGATTTGCATCGTTTGAAGAGGGGATCGACGGGTTCGAGGTCGAGCGGGGATGCGGGTTTCGGCTCGACAGCGAGCCGGTCGGCGCCAAGCGCAGCCCGCAGCAGGGGCAGGTCGGCGTAGAGACGCGGGCGGACGATATCGAAGAGGTTTCGGATTTTGTCGGCGTGCGTTTTGTAGAAGGCTTCGGCCTCGTCGCTGCGTCCGAGCATTTCGAATATTATTGCCGTGCAGAATACTATTGCGGGATTTTCTCTTTGTTCTTGCGGAATATCACGAATTGCGTTCAGTGCGCTTTGCGGATCGCCGATGGCGATGCAAACGCGCGGTTTCATGAGCAGGGCGTCGGTTTCTTGCGTCGGCGTGTGCGTTTTGAGGGCAATGGCCGCCTGTTCGAGGGCGGCGCCCAGGCGGCGCATGGCGTACCAAGCTTTTGACAAGAGCAACGGAAGGCGCGGGTCGTTTGGGGCGTATTTTTGGGCAATTCTGAGGTCATCGGCGGCGGCTTCGGGCGTCGTTTCGAGCAAGAGTTCGGCGCGTTGGATGCGCAGATTCGGATCGTCGGGCGACTGTCGGATGAGCGCATCGAGTTTTGCGCGTCTGTCGCCGTCTTCGGCATTGCCGTCGCCGATGGCGAGACCGAGGCGATTGCAGATATCTTGAGCGAGCGCATTTTGAGGATCGGCAGAGAGCGCCGATTGCGCGTCGCTGAGCGCGCCTTCGGCAAACCCTTGCGCTTCGCGCGCCAAAGCCCGTTCGCACCATGCGTCGGCGGCATCGGGATCGCCGGCCGAGATTTGAGCCAAAAGATCGGCGGCTTCGGCGTTGCGTCCGAGCAAACGGAGCGCTTTTGCCCGAAGCGCGCGAAGTTCGGCGACCTGCCCTTGAGGGTCGTATTTTTCGACAGAATCGAGGGCAGATTTCGGATTTTGTTCGACGATGCCTGCGATCTTTTGTTTGAAGGAGGTTATCGATTCGCGGATGATGCCGCGATCGCTGAGTCCGTCGATAGCTTTTCGGCAGAGTTTTGCAATCGGGGTGTCTTTGAAGTCGCGTTCGAGGATTTCGAGCTGCGCGCCCGCGTCGGGCGTTTCGAGAAAAGCAAGCCCCTGAACGATGCCTTCGCGCGCAGCGTCGTTTGCTTCGTCGAAGTAAGTTTTTCGCAGGGCGTTCATGGCAGACGCCGCATCGGGGAACGTCAGCACCAAGAGAATGGCGCAGATGCGGCGGTCCATGTCGGCGTTTGAATTTTGGTAGCATTCGGCGAGCCGATCGGCGGTGAGCGGTTCCATGTATTGGCCGAGCGCCGCTCCGATTTTCAGCGAAACGTCTCCGGAAAGCTCGAGACGGAGCGCGCCGATGTCTTGATAGAATTTCAGCACGGCAACGTTTGCGCCGCCGGCGTCGGCAAAAGTCAGCGCGGGCGCAGATTGCGGCGATGACGGCTGCCGGCGCGAAAACCCCTGCGATTGCAGGAGTTGGGCAATGAGTCCGAGCTCTTGCTGCGGCATTTGCGATGCGATGAGCATAACCGACGATTTTGACGACTTCGACCCCGTCAGACTATCCATGATTTCACCTCGAACTGAAAAAAATGCAAAATGTGCGAAAATAAGCGAATTTAATGCGAGCGCCATCGAAAATGAAACAATGCATTTCAAGAAACAACGCGCTCCGAATCGCCGCGCCAATGTGGACGCGAAAACCGAAAAGTCAAGCATGAACGGCCGGAGGTTTAATCGGCGCGCGATGTTTTGCCGCGCGTCGGGCGTCAAAAAAAAAAGGGGAGAGATCTGCCGTTTTTTCTCGATTTTTCGGATATGCCGGTTCTCGGGCATCGCCGGCGCGGGAAAAGTCCGGACGGTTCGGACGCGTTGCAGAAGTTGCGGAATAGCAGGGGGCTGCATTTCGTTACGAAACCCGGGGCGGCGCGGGGGGGGGGGCAACGCTGCGGCAGGACGCGGCGGGGCGGCGTTGCGAAAATATCGCCGCGATGCGGATGCATGGCGGGGCGAGAGAAAATGCGTGCGATACTTGCCAAAAAAGTGTTTTGGCATTAGGAAAAGGCGCTTTTTTGTGTCTTGGGCAATGCGTGGAGAACGAATGAAAGCAAAGGGGCAGGGATTTTACATTTTTTGCGCGTTGACGGCTGTTCTTGCCGGAGCAATCGTTTGGGGTGCGGTGTCGGTATTCGGATCCGACGGATCTGTTGCGTCCGATGCCGCGCCGCAGGCGCAGGATTTGCCCGCCCCCCGGATTTCCGCGAAACCGGCGGCGCAGCGTTCGGAGAAGAGTGTTGCGGATCGGTCCGAACGCATGGATGATGCGGCTTTGGCAGAGTCGCTCAGAGACGGCGCGCTGCCGACGCAAGAGATGGGCGAACACGGTTCGCTCGAGGGCGCTTTGGTGACAGATACGCCGATGATTTTGACGCAGACCCGGTACAATTACCTTCCGGATTCGCCGCTGCTGGAATTCACCGACGATATGATATGGCTCAGCGGCGCGAATGCGTATTCGGCCAAGAAGGATGCCCTCGAAGTTCAGGCGCGGCATATTCAGGAGGCGTCGATCGCGCTGAGCGTATCGCCGCGCGTGGAGTGGGAAAAGACGACGGGATACCGTTTGGTCGAAGTTCCCGAGAAATCGTTGTTTGCGAAGATGGGGATGGTGTCGGGGGATATTATAGTGTCGATAAACGGCGCGTTGCCTGACATGGAGCCGATGGCTTTGATGTTTGTGAACATGGCGGCAGGCAAGCGCGGCGTCAGCACCATCGTTGTAGAGCATCGCGGCGCGAAGCGCACGGTGGAATTGCGGGCGGCGGAGTAGCGCATGGAATCACGGATACGATTGGCGGTAACCCTAACGATAGGCGCGCTCTTGCTTTGCATTGCGCTTATTGCCGCGAAGACCGTCGGCAACATCATCGCCCGCAAAATTGCGGAGCTGACGCCGTATGAAATCGGTCATGCCGAAGCCGAAAAGCCGGCGGCGGAAGGGACGGCCGACGACGGCAGCGATGTGTTGATTTACAACCGCAATTTGTTCAATCAGAAGTCGGCGCAGGGCGAAGCGGAAGAAGAGAAAAAAGAAGAGGCCGAGCCCGAAGAGCCGGCGATTATCGAAGAAATCGCGAGCGACGGCACGCGTCCGACTCTGACGGATTTGCGCATGCTGCTTAACGGAACGCAGGTTGCAAGCGATCCGGCGTATTCGATTGCGATGCTGATGCCGTTGGACGGCGGCAACGATGCGCGCATGATGTATTTGTCGGAAGGCAGCGACGTGATGGGGGAAGCGCGGATTGTGAAGATCGTCCGCAATCGGGTGTATATGACGCGCACGACGCAGGGCGATCGGCTGGAGTATATCGATACGCGGACGACGGAAGAAGATTTGGCAGAGGCCAAAAAGGCGCTTGAAAAGCAAGCGGAAAAGGAAAAAGCCGCAGAACAGCAGCGGGAAAAAGAAAAAGCCGCCGCCGAGAAGGCGAACAAAGCGGGGGATGCGGGCGGAGAGATCGTGCGCAAACTGGGCAATGACACGTACGAAGTTTCGCGCGAAGTCGTCGAGGCGATCCGCAAGAATCCGAATTCGCTGAAGAATTCGTCGAAATACGGCGCAATGCCCAAAGTACAGCCCGTTTATAAGGGCGGAAATATCGGCGGGTTCCGATTGCTGGGCATTGAGAGCGATTCGGTTTATGCCCGTTTGGGCTTAAAATCGGGGGATACGATTATCGATGTCAACGGTCAGACGATCGACGGCGCTCAAAAAGCCATGGCGCTCGTCGATGCGCTTAAACCGGGGCAAACCGCGGCAATGAAAATTAATCGCGCAGGTCAGGAAAAAACGCTGACATTCCAATTCAAATGAGCATTTCCGCACCTGAGGAAAGAGACGGGCGTGTACGCTGCAAAAGAGACAGAGAACGATGCATAAAACGTTGAGAAGAATCACAGTCATGGCGGCGATGGCTGCCGGCACCTTGCTTTTGACTCCGTTTAAAGGCGAGGTTTTTGCCCAAGATAGTGACGAAGGCGCGCAGCTTGCCCGGCCGAACGATCGTCGGTCTCAACCCGGCGTTGTGACGCGCGCGGCGCCGGCCGGAGAAGGCGGCGCAGAATCGGGCGAAACGCCGGCGCCTGCGCAAGACGGCGACAAATCCGGCGTCGGCATCGAAGGCGGCGTCATTTTCGGAGAATCGCTCGATTTCGAACAGAATTTCGGTTCGGATTTCGGGGTGAAAACGAGCCCGAAGAATTTGAAGATTACGCTCGATTTCCGCGATGCCGAGCTCAGCGACGTCGTGAAATTGATGAGCGCTCAGACCGGGCGCAATTTCATCGTCGCCGATTCGCTGCGCGCCGGCAAAAAAATAACGATTATCAGCCCGAATCCCGTCAGCCAAGCCGAAGCTTATCAGGCGTTTTTGTCGGCGCTCCATATGAACGGTCTGACCGTCGTCCAAAATGGGAAATTCTATAAGATCATCGAACTCAACAACGGCGTCAAAGAACCGATAACGGCGACATACGGCGATGCGTCTATTCCGAAAAATGATGCCCTCGTGACGCATATCGCAACGGTCAAATATGTCGATGTGTCGCAAATCAAGACCGTTTTGGATCAGCTTAAGACGGCAAACGGATCGATTATCGAGTATACGGCAGCAAATTCGCTGATCATCACCGATACCGGAAACTCCGTCAACCGCATGCTCAAGTTCATCGAGAAGATGGATACCGACAGCAGCGACAGCGAAAAAGTTTGGGTTTATCCCGTGCAATATGCATCGGTGACGGATTTGGAAAAGCTCCTGGGGCAAGTGTTTCAGACGCAGAGCAACAACCGAAACCGCAACAACAGCAAAAATAACGCAAACAGCGACTCCAACGATATGCGGGTGAGTCAAATCGTCGGCGATGAGCGCACGAATAAGCTCATCGTCGTTGCCGATGAACGCAGCTATGAGAAGATGAAGCGTCTCATACTCAAACTCGATGTCGAAATCCCCGATTCCGGCAAGATCAACGTCGTTCATTTGCAGAATTCCGAAGCGACGGAAATTTATTCGGCGCTCAATCAGATTATATCGGACTTGACGTCGAAGACCGGCAGCTCAAACCGAAACAACAACAATGCCAACAACAGCCAGCGAACGCTCCAAGGCGAAGACATAAGCGTCGTGGCGTCGGAATCGACGAACGACTTGATCGTCGTCGCGAGCCCGCGGGATTTCTTGGCGATAAAGAACGTGATCAAGGAATTGGATCGTCCGCGCCGCCAAGTATTTGTCGAAGCGGCGATTATGGAAGTAAGCTTGGAGCGGTCGCGATCGCTTGGGATTGCCATGCACGGCGGAAACATCTTCGAGTCGGGAACGGGCGACGGATATTATGCCGGCCGCACCGAGCTGAACTCGCTGCAGAGTCTGTCGCCGGCCGCGATGTTTTTGGGATCGGGAAGCACGCCCGGGTTCTTGATGGCATTGGCCGGTCCGGCGGTTGAAATCGCCGGATTGAGCATTCCGAGCATCGGCGCGGTCGTCAACGCATTGCAAACGAATACCGACGTCAACGTTCTTTCGACGCCGACGATTTTGACGCTCGACAATCAAGAGGCGGAAATCAGCGTCGGCGAGAGAATTCCCTATGTCACGAGTTCGACGTCGAATTATTCGTCGCTTTTGAGCGGTTTGTCGGGGAGTTCGAGCACGACGACGAGCGCATTGAGCAGTTTGCTTTCGGGATACGGCACGACGATTGAACGCGTCGACGTCGCGCTTACGCTCAAGATTAAACCCCAGATCAACGAAGGCGGCACGGTTCGTCTCGATATCGAAGAAGAAATCGAAGAAGTCAAGCCGGGCGGAACCGATCTCGGCGGTCCGTCGACGCGCATGCGCAACCTGAAGACGGTCGTCGTCGTTCCCGATCAGCAAACCGTCGTATTGGGGGGCTTGGTGCGCGATTCGGAATCGCAATCGGTATCGAAAGTCCCGCTCCTGGGCGATATTCCCGTTTTGGGGTACTTGTTTCGATCGACGGAAACGACGATTCAAAAGCAGAATCTGCTGCTGATGCTGACGCCGTATATCATCGAGTCGAGCTCGGATTTGGACAAGATCAGCAAACGCAAACAAGAAGAACGCGACGAATTCGTATCGTTCTTCGGACGAAAGGACATTAATTACGTCCGCAGCGTAAACTACGACAAGAAACACGGGCTTTTGGAAGACATCCGCCAGTCGATCGACGCGCAGGAGAGCGAACTCAATGCCATTCGCGAAGCGCAGAACATCGTCGAAATGAGCAGCGATGACGACGGCATCGATTTGCCCGACGGGTTCAGCGACGGTTATGCGTCGGGAACGTCGACGGTCGGCGGTTCGGGGGCGTCGGGAAGCTCGGGAAATGCGCGTTCGTCGTCGCAGCGCCAAGGTCCGCCGCCCGGCGGCCGAGGCGGAAATCGTCCGGGGCGGCCCGGCGAAAATTAAGGGGGCACAGGAATGTTCGGCGGCAGTCGCATCGGAGATATTCTCATCAGTCACGGCGTTATCACGCCGCAACAGCTCGCAGACGGTCTTGAATTCCAAGCATCGGCGCCCGAACGGCGCATCGGCGAGATCCTCGTCGAGCAAAATGCCGCCAAAGAAATCGACATTTTGCGCGCGCTCGGATTGCAGTTCGGGATGGAAGTGCGGGAATCGTTCGATCTCGAAACAGTCGATATGGCGTTGTCGAAAGACTACAGCTATGCCGTCGCCATGCGCGAAATGGTCATGCCGTTTGAAGCCCGCAACGGTTTTGTGCTGACGGCAATTGCCGATCCGCTCGGATTGGACGGACTCGACATCATACGCGTCATGACGTCGATGGAACCTGTGCCGGTATTGGCGCCGCGCGAAGTCGTCAGAAAGCTCATCGCAGGCATCTTCGACAAGCGCGGCGACTTGGCCAATATGGCCGAAAATCTCGACCGGCAAAAAACAGCCGGCGACGAAGACGAAGCCGAAAAAATCGAAGATATTCTCAATCGCGGCGCAAGCGACGACGAAGGACAGATTATTCAGCTCATCAACATGGTGTTTCAGCAAGCCATGCGCGAGCGCGCGTCCGATATTCATATCGAAGCAGCTGAGGATCGCGTCGTATTCCGGTTTCGCGTCGACGGCGTTCTGAAAGAAATCGCAAGCGCCGCGAAGCAGTATCACAGCGCCATCGTCGTGCGCGTCAAGATTATGTCGAATCTGAATATCGCCGAAAAACGCATTCCGCAGGACGGCCGCATCCGTTTTAAAATTGCCGGCCGCGATATCGACGTGCGCGTTGCGACGGCGCCGGCCGTCTACGGCGAGCGCATTACCATGCGTATCTTGGACCAGCAGGCAATATTGCTCGACCTCAAAGATCTCGGCTTTAACGAACGGCATTATCGCGTCATAACGCACGCAATCAGCCAGCCGCACGGCATTGTGCTCGTTACCGGACCGACCGGGTCGGGGAAATCGACGACGCTCTATGCCTGTTTGAATCGCATCAATACGCCCGATAAAAATATTCTCACCGTCGAAGACCCTGTCGAGTATCAGCTGGCGGGCATCAGTCAGATGGCCGTCAACGCAAAAATCGGTCTGACGTTTGCCAGCGGCTTGCGCAGCTATTTGCGCCACGACCCCGATGTTATCATGGTCGGCGAAATCCGCGACCAAGAAACGGCAGATATCGCCATTCAGGCCGCATTGACCGGTCACTTGGTGTTTTCGACGCTCCATACAAACGATGCGGCCGGCGCTTTTACGCGTCTCATCGATATGGGCGTCGAGCCTTTTCTCGTCAGCTCGTCGCTCGAACTCGCCATGGCGCAGCGCCTCGTGCGCCGTCTGTGTCCGTTGTGCAAACAGCCCTATGAACCGTCGCGGGAAGAACTCGCCGAAATCGGCATCTCGCGAGAGCAGATCGACCGCGTCGGCGGTCTCCTTTATCGCCCGTGCGGATGCAAAGAATGCAATAATTCCGGATATAAAGGACGAACGGCCATCTACGAAATGATGGTGATTAACGATGCCATTCGGCGTTATGTCATGCAGCGCGCCGACGCGTCGACGATTAAACGCGAGGCCGAAGCCAACGGCATGACGAGTTTGCGCGCCGACGGCATCGACAAAGTTTTGGACGGAATATCGAGCATTCCCGAAATCCTGCGCGTGACGCAAGATACTGCGGATTAAAATAGATTATGCCACTGTACGAATACAAAGGCTTGAATTCGGCCGGAAAACCCGTGAAGGGAACAAAAGATGCTCCCAATAAAGCGGCTTTGCGCGATGCATTGCTCAAAGGCGGCATTTATCTGAGCTCGGCGGCCGAAAAAACCGGCGTCAAAGCGAGCGACGGCGAAAAAGGCGCCCCGCGCATCAAGCTTGGCGATCATGTCAACAAACAGGATATCAAAGATTTTACAAGTCAGTTTTGCACGCTTCAGAAAGCCGCAATTCCGCTCGTCGAAAGCTTGAGCGCCTTGGCCGATCAAGCCGAAAAAGAAGCGCTCAAAACCGCGCTTACCGATATTAAATCGAAGGTCAGCGAAGGATCGAGCTTGGCCAATGCGATGGCCGACCATCCGAAGCTTTTCGACACGCTCTATGTGAGCATGATCCGCGCGGGCGAATCGTCGGGCAGCCTCGATATCGTCTTGGAACGGCTCACCGCATTTCTCGAAAGCCAATTGCGCATCCGTTCAAAAATTGTCGGCGCGATGGTTTATCCGATTATCATGATCGTCATCGGGCTTTTGCTCCTTATCGTTTTGATGGCGTTTATCGTGCCGCGCGTGACGAAATTGTTCGAGCAGCAGCGAAAGGAATTGCCCGGAATAACGAAATTCCTCCTTTGGAGTTCCGATTTCATGACGCATTTCTGGTGGCTGATCATACTTGCGATCGTCGGAGGCGGCTTTTTGTTCAAAAAATGGACATCTACGCCGAAAGGCCGCATGAAATGGGATGCCGTCACGCTTAAAATTCCCGTCTTGGGCGGCGTCATTCGCATGGTTTCGCTGTCGCGTTTTGCAAAAACGCTCTCAACGCTTTTGGCAAGCGGCGTTCCGCTTCTCAAGGCGCTCGAAATCGTCAAAGCCGTCGTCGGCAACGCGGTTTTGGGCAAAGTCGTCGAAACGGCGCACGAAAGCATCCGCGAGGGCGACACGCTGGCGGCGCCGCTTAAGCGTTCGGGCGAATTTCCGCCGCTTATGACGCATATGATAGGCGTCGGCGAGCGCGCCGGGCGTCTCGAAGAAATGCTCAATTCGGTCGCCGACAACTACGAAGAACAAGTTTCGGTGCGCATCGAAGCCATGACCGCAATGTTGGAACCTCTGATGATCGTCGTCATGGGCGGGACGATTGGGTTCGTCGTTTTTGCCATTATGCTGCCGATTATGCAATTAAGCGACGGTTTCGGCTAAAATGCCCGGCGTTTGCATAAGATGCAAAAAATATATTGTTTTTTTTGCCGTCAATGCGTTTGCATCCGATATGCAATTGAAGATTTAATCGATCGCATTGCGCAGAAGGCGTCGCACGATTGTTTCTTGCGTTTTTGCATTATTATAGGATTGGCTTCGGCTATTGCCCCCGTCGGGGCAATACGCCTTCGCTGCTCGGCTATTGCCTTGCAGGCAATACGCCTCGCGGCGCGGCTGTCGGCATTGCCGATACGCCGCGCTTTTTTTATGCGCAATGAGCGCCGAAAATCGTTTCTCCGAATATAAATAATGACCGTTCTGTTTTGCGATAATTTCCGATAATCGGTGTTTGAAAATAGGTAAAATCGGTCTTTGGCGATGTGTGATAATTTATATCCGTCATTGCCGAGAAAATGTATTTTTCGCAAAAAATGCAATAAAAGCCGTTTTTTATTCATGAATGCGCATTGCGCGGAATGCTTGGATGAATGTATGTTTTTTTTGCGCAAAAATGTATTTTGTTTGCAATGTTATGGTTTTAAACGATGCTTGATGCGATGTGCGTGTTTATAATATCAGGGATATTCGGTTTGCGAACCTGCGGCGATGAATAATTGATGACCGCAACGGTTTTTGTTACAATTAAGGCGATTTGTTGCGAAAACGCGG
>CAVGZQ010000008.1:19383-28197 GCA_963633515.1 Bacteroidaceae bacterium | reverse complement strand
GTTTGGCCTTGCTCAAAACGATTGCGTCATTCCCGTCGGACGAATCGCGAAAAGTCATACACGGCGAATTGAATTCGGAAAATATCGCCGCAAACGCAAACAATATTCCGATTTTAGCCGATTATATCGTGCATCATCCCGATAAATCCGACTTGCTTCCGCTGTCGGCAGCCATTCAAAAGATCCCGTCAGGCGACGGTCTGAACATGCTTCTCGAGGCAATCGAAGCCGTTGCGGCGCAGCCGTTCCGAAGCGAAGACCGCGCCGATGCGCTCAGAAACATACAGACATGGATTGCTCAAAACGGCGAAAAATCGCGCCAAACATGGCTTTTGGACGGATTTGCGGCGGCAGGGTATCGGGTCGCCGATTTTTCGGCGGCAAACATTCCGAAACTGTTGGATGCGATAGACGGCCCGCGCGCAATCAGCATCAATGCGCAGCTCCTGCTCAAATCGATAGCCAAATTGCCGCAAGATTCGCTTTCTTGGCCGGTTTCCGATGCCCGTTGGCATTACACGCGCTATTTCAAGCGGCGCGCAAAAAAATACCGCATCGATCTTTCCGACCGCGACGAACGCGGCATCAAATTATGAACATCGCATCCGTCGCAAAAAAAAAGCGCGGCGTATGCTCGCAGGGGCCGAAGGCCCGAGAACATAGCCGCGCCGGCCGCGCGTATTGCCCCCCCCCGGGGGGGCAATAGCGCGGCTGCGAAGGCGCATTGCGCCGCCGCTTGCCGGCGCAATGCGCCGAAGCTGCGGCTAAATCAGCTGCATCATGTAATAAATCAATGAAGCCAAGGCGGCAGACATGACGGCGAGCAGAGCGATGTGAAACGCCCGCAAAAAGGCGCGCGCTTTTTGGCCTTCGGGCGCCGAGTCGGGCAAAGCGTCCCAAGCGCGGCGGCGCGCCAGGGCGCGGACGATGCCGATCGACGAAAAGATGCCGAATCCCAACGCAACCCAGACGATGAACAGAATATTCGATATCGACTTTTGTTTTGCTTTTAATGCGTTAAATTGCGCCAAATCATCGATTTCTGTTCGCTTTTTTGTGACAATTTCGGCATCGTGGACAAGCGACAAATAGGCCAGCGCGATGTCGCGGACGTCGGCAAGCGCCCGGGGGGAATAGTCGGGAAGGAGCGCGCGATAGGGCGAAAACTGCAAGGCGCCGGCGTCGATTGCCGCAGCGAGCGCCAATTCGGCCTGACGCAAAAGCGGCAACACGTCGGGCGACGCAATCGCCGCAATCGTTTGCGATGTTTCGGCATTCGAAAATAACGAGGTGCTCACTCTGAAATACAAGATTTTTGGGTCGATTATGAAAGAAAAATCGGTATCGAGCGTTATTTTTTGATTTTTATTCAAATCGGTTTCGATGTGATCGATCCAAGCATGCCCGTCGAAAACGTCGATTGCGATGCGGTCGGCCGAACCGAACGGCGTCACGGCAAGCGACGGGGCGCGCCCGGGATTTATCATGGGCGACGAAACCTCGGCGCGAAGCGGCTTTTCGTTGGGCGAAAACGAGGCATAAAACTTTTGGCCGTTTTGCGCGATTTCGAAATCGGCGGCCGATTGCAGCGCCGCCGAAAAGCGCGAAATGCCCGCCTCGGACGGCGCGGGCGGCTGCGAAAACGACGCCGGGCTTCCGTAAATCTGTTTGACCGACAGCGGCGCCTGCGATGCGCGGCCGTCTTGCCATGTGCGTATGAGGACTTCGTTGGCAACGCCGAACAAAAACGCCCCGGGCGCAAAGATATCGCTCTCGATGGGACTCGGGGGGGAGGCGGCGCCGCTTTCGTCTGCGGCTTGGGCGGTCTCGGGGCTTTGCCTGGGTTCGGCATGAACGGCCGGCGCGGCGGAAATGTCGGAGTCTGAATTTTCTGCGATCGATTCTTTATCTGTTCGAATATCAACCGGCTTTTCAGAGAAAACATCGGCAGCGTTTCGGGAACCGCGATCGGATGCCAACGCGCGCGGCTGCGGCGGAAGACATGTTGATTTTTCTTCGATTCCGCCCCGGCGCAGCAACGCGACGCACAAATCGTCGGGGCGTTGCGACGCAGGACGCGGCGCGGCGATTGCAGCCACGCCGTTTTCGGGCAGCGCGGCAATGGCGCACGAACTGCCCGCCGCCGCCGGATCGTGATCCGTTTGGCGCCGGCAGACGCGAAGCGAATAACCTTCGAATTTTGAACCATTTTTTAGGTTTCTTGCGATAACGCGAATGAAATTCGGACGATCTTGAGAAAACTCGTCCGATGTTGCAATGCTCATCCGAATCGATGCATCATATTCGGAAAACATGATATACGCGCTTAAAATGGCGAAAAGCCCGACAAAATAGAGGATAAAAATAACTTTTTGCATAAATTGCCCGTCAAAAGTCCGAGACCGCGCCGGCGCAAGCCGGCGGCCGCGCGCAAAATGCCGCAAAAACGCGATAGATTCCCGCGCTCCGATCGACTATGATCAGAAATTCGCCGGTTGGCAACGATTTTGATGCCGAAGCGGCCGGTCTTGCGCGCGCGAGGCGTTAGGCCTGAGGCATGGTTTCGGGCGGCGGCTGCGGATCCGCGCCGCAGGGGTGGGCATCGGTCGGAAAGATGCTTTCGGCTCTAAGTTGTGTGCCGAATATTATTTTGGATAATTACACAATACAGAAATAACATTTCGTTTATAAACAAAATACGCAAAGGATGATCATGCTCAATCGCAAGAAACCGAATTCATTTATCGCGGTCTCGATTGCCGTTTTGTCGGCGGCAATCGGTTTTGCCGGATGCTCCAAATCCGAACCGCAGGCGGCGACGAACGAAGCCGTTCAAGAAGTTTCGCCCTATGCCGAAGCGACGGAATACATGAATCGCCATATTTACGCCAAAGCGATCGAATCGGTCACGGCCGCCATGGCGCAAACCGGCGAAACCCCCGAAGGTCTGACCATCCGCGGCGTCGCGCATGCCAAACTCAACCATCCCGCCGATGCCTTCCGCGATCTCATCGAAGTCACAAAACGCGACTACAGCGCGACGTCGCTTTTCAACTTGGGCAATGCGCTCCGATCGCTGGGCTATTGCGCGCGCGCCATCGATGCCTACGAACACGCCTTGGCGCTTGATCCCGAAAACCCGTACATCCTCATCAACATGACGTCTTCTTATTTGTGCCTCGACGACGTTTCGAAAGCCAATGACGTTTTTGTGCGCGCCATCGCGCATTTCCCGCAAGATGCCGTATCGTTTACGAACGCCGCCGCGCTCAAAGTCATGGACGGCAAGTACGGCGAAGCGCTTGCCGCCGCCCGAAAGGCCATCGAATTCGATGCGTCCTATCGCCCGGTCTACAAAGTTTTGTCGCGCGCGCTTGCCATGACCGGCGATGCCGCAGGCGCGCAAGAGGCCGACGCAACCTACAAACAGCTCAAAGGCGCGACAATGCGCAACACGCGGTTTATCCCATCGCAAAATATGCCCAAGCAATAACCGCGCGGGGCGGCGCGCAAATGCATATTTATCGCCCGGGCGCAAAATAATCGTTGACAGCGCGGGCGCGTTCTTATATACGGCGACCGTCTGTTGACGGGGCGTAGCGCAGCCTGGTAGCGCGCTTGCATGGGGTGCAAGAGGTCGCAAGTTCAAATCCTGTCGCCCCGACTCTTAAGCTCAAAGCTTCGGCTTTGGGCTTTTTTCGTTCTTGCGCCGTCGGCATTCTCGCAAAATCGTCTGCATTTTCCGGGCATTTTGAAGGCGTTTCGCCGCCGTTTAAGCTCAAAGCTTCGGCTTTGGGCTTTTTTTCTTTTTTTTTTGTGCACGATAATTGCCTCGTTTGTTAAGATTGTGCCGGTTCTGACCGTGCGGTCTTATCCGATGCCATTCTTAACTTCCCTCTTTCGGAGATAACGAAATGACAATTCGATGCTCAATTTATGCAGGTTTCGGCGTTTTCGCTCTGACGGCGTTTATCGGGTGCGGTTCTGTGAATTTTGGCGAAGATGCAAAACAAGCCACGCAAGAACAGACGACGCAAGAGCAAACAGCGGCTCAAACCGCCGATCCCATGGCAAACGTCGACTGCGACGCGCTCATGCAGCAACTCGCGCAAAGCTGCTTTTCGATTACTGCTCTCGAAGCCGACGGAAAAACGCCGCTTCACATCGCCGACGAAGCCGGAAACGACTTGGGCGAAGTCGATCAAGTCTGGGCGTCTCACTATTGCGAATGTTACGCGCAGCTCGCGTTTCAGACATTCGGATGCGAAACAATCGTGACGCATCAATCGATTTCCGACGAAGAATACGACAAGCTCTACGCCCCCATCATCGCATCGTGCGAAGAACCGCCCCAAAATATGCCCGAAACCGGCGATGCCGATAACGCGCAAAACGAAAATCCGGCCGACGCAGACGCCGTCGATCAAAGTCTCAAAGAACAAGTCAAACCCGCCGACGACGCCCAAACGCCTTGACGCCGCGCGCCGGCGCACATGAAAACGCGCAAAAAGGCGCCCAAAGACGGGCGCTTTTTTGCGCGATGCCGCGAAGGAAATCGTCCGGTCAATGCATGTTTTTTTGCTCACTGCCGAATATTCGGTCATTATTCTCGATTTGCAACGTATAAAATGCGCATCTTCGATCGTCTCTGCGAACAGCTTCCTGCCGATGCAACGGTTCTCGACGTTGCCGTCGGCATTTTCTGGACATTTGTCAGAACCCGATACGGCGCCGCCGTCTCGGCAACCGCGCACCGGTGGATCGAAGATCCCCCCGGCGCCATCATCCCGCAAGCCGGAAACATCGTCGGAATGCATGTGCGCGACTTGTGCCCGCTCTACGACAGCGAATCGCTCTCGGCGCGGTCGCTTGCCAATGCCGCCGTTTCGGCATCGTTTCCGGCGTGCCTTATGACCGGGCACGCTTTCCCCGGAAAAGGGCAGGATCTGCTCGAAGCGTTTTGCGCAAAATCCCCGAAACTCCGACGCATCGCCCTCATCGGGCATTTTCATTTTGCCGGCGAACTCGCCCGGCTCGGGCACAAACTCGACATCTACGAACTCGATGGGCGCTGCGCCGGGGGCGAAATCCCGTCGTCGCAAATCCCGGAAAAACTTCCCTTGGCCGACATCGTCGTCATGACGTCGTCGACGATTATCACGCATGCGACCGAAGATATCATCGCCGCCGCCCGACCCGACGCCTTCAAAATGATCGTCGGTCCCACCGTCCCGCTCCATCCGCTTATCTGGGATTTCGGCATCGACGCCGTCTGCGCTTCGATCGTCACAGACCCCGTCCAAGTCCGAAATGCCGCAGCTCAGGGCGGGAATCACAAACAAATGACCGGCGCAAAAAAAGTCAATTTTCTCAGAAAGCCGATTTGACGCCGGTCGGCTCGCTCTTTGTTTTATGCAAATTTGCATATTTGCATCATTCGCTTTGCAATATGCATGATTCGGAGGAATCGTGTTTGCGGATATCCGAATGCCCGGTTTTTGACGATGTACAATAAAGCTTCGCGCATATTCCGTTTTATCGGCAATCCGCGCATGTTCCGAAGGCTTCTCCGGTTTATGTACAGAGACGCGGCCCAAAAATGCAGACGGGGTTTTGTCAATGTTTTTTTGCATAAACGGCCGATAACCTTTTTCTCCGCGATTTGCGGTCTCGCGATGCAATCATCGCCCTTTTCTTTGTTGTATGGATGCAAAATGCAAACGGATTCCGAAAGAAGCGCGCATTTTGCCCTCTGTTTCATAAATGCCCGTTCATCCGCGATTTCGCCGCCGACGGCGCAACCGCGCATTATCCCAAACCTTGATATTGCCAACGAGGATCATCATGACACAGCCGGTTTCGATAGCCGTCATCGGCGGAAGCGGTCTGAGCAATTTTGACGGCATTCGCGTCGTCGAAACGCTCGACATCGACACGCCGTTCGGAAAACCGTCCGATACCATTGCCGTCGCCGAATACGAAGGCCGCCGCATCGCCTTTTTGCCCCGTCACGGACGCGGTCACCGCATTCCGCCCTCGCAGGTTCCTTACGCCGCCAACATATGGGCGCTCAAAAGCATCGGCGTCTTTTGGTGCGTCACGTTTTCTGCCGTCGGGAGCCTCAAAAAAGAAATCGCTCCCGAGCATTTCTGCATCCCCGACCAAATCATCGACCGCACGCGCCGGCGAAACGATACATTCTTCGGCGATATCGCCGTTCACGTTTCGTTTGCCGACCCGTTCAACGCGCAGCTGCGAAAAATCCTCCTCGGAGCCTGCCGCGCCGAAGGGATCGAAACGCACGCCTCGGGAACTTACGTTTGCATCGAAGGCCCCGCGTTTTCGACGCGCGCCGAAAGCAACCTTTACCGCAGCATGGGCGCCGACTTGGTCGGGATGACCGCCGTTCCCGAAGCAAAATTCGCCCTCGAAGCCGAAATGGCCTACGCAACCGTCGCGCAAATCACCGACTACGATTGCTGGGCCGACGAAACCGTCACCGTCGAGGCCGTCATGGCGCGCATGAAAAACAACGTCCGAAACGTCGAAAAAGCCCTCAAACGCATCATTCCTGCCATTCCCTTGGGCAGCGAGCCGCAAAATCCGGCCTCAAACGCCTTGCGCTATGCCCTCACGACAAACCGCGCCTGCATCGATCCCGATCTGCGCGAAAAATACGGCTTGCTCCTCGGAAAATACGTCGGTTTCAACGGGTGACACGCATCGTTTCCGGGCTTGATCCGCGCAATATTCGTGATATTTAAGGCGCCGCAGAGCGGCGGCGCCGTTTTGCGCGGCAAAACGGCCGTCGGGCTGTTTGCGCCGGCGGCGCAAATACGCCCTCCGGGCTTCGGCTATTGCCCCTTGGGGCAATACGCCTGCGCGGCTCCGGCTTTTTGCCCCAAGGGGCAAATACGCCTGCGCGGGCGCGCTTTTTTGCCCTGCGTGCAAAATACGCGCGCCTCTATTTTATGACGCAAACAAATCGAAGAGCATTTGCTTCGATCGATTTTTGTTCGCGAACAGTTGCATTTAACCGAAGTTTTCGCATCTATGTCACTTTCCGAAAAAGAGCGCGAAGCGCTCAGACGCACCCCGCGCATAATCGCCGAAGTTGCGTCGTCGTACGATCGGCGTCCGAAAATATGGCGCGGCATCGATCGGGAGACTTGGCAGTCTGCCGCTTGGCAGTTCAAAAATCGCATTGCGACGGCCGACCGGCTCGCTCAAATCATCGATCTCGATCCCGACGAGCGCGCGGCCATCGAAAAGACGGCAGCGATATTTCCGATGGCGATTTCGCCGCATTTCGCGTCGCTCATGCGCGCCGAACTCGGCATGCGCTGTCCGGTTCGGCGCCAGGCCGTGCCGACGGTTGCCGAGCTCGCGGCGGCGCGCGATTTGCTCGACGATCCCTTGGGCGAACGAACGCATGCGATTGCGCCCTGCGCCATACACCGATATCCCGATCGCGCGCTCATTTATGCCTGCCCCGAATGCGCCGTGCGTTGCCGGCACTGCACGCGGCGAAGCCGCGTCGGGCGGCTCGAAGCCGTTTCTGCCGCCGACCGGCGAAGCGCCGCCGACGCCGTCATTGCCGACGAAAACATCCGCGATGTGCTCATCTCGGGCGGCGATCCGCTTTCGCTGCCGAACGATGCGCTCGAAGCGATTATCGCCCCTTTGCGCCGGTGTCCGCATATCGACGTCATCCGCCTTTGCACGCGCATGGTTTCGTCGATGCCGCAGCGCTTTTTCGGCTCCGGGCTCTGCGAGATGCTCGCCCGTTACGCCCCGATCTACGTCAATACGCAGTTTAATCATCCTTTCGAAGCGTCCGAAGAAGCTTGCATTGCCATGAAAAATTTGCGCGACGCAGGTTGCATCTTGGGCAATCAAAGCGTTTTGCTCAAAAATATCAACGACAATCCCGACGATCTCGAAGCGCTTTGGCGTTTTTTGGTCAAAAATGGCTGCCGCCCTTATTATCTCTTTCTTTGCGACGTCGCCCAAGGCACCGAACACTTCCGCACGACCGTCGACGCCGGACTCAAAATCATGAAACATCTGCGCGGCAGGCTTTCGGGCTTGGCCATTCCCCATTTCGTCATCGACTTGCCGAACGGCTTCGGAAAAGTCGATTTGGCGCCCGACAGCATTGTCGGGCGCGGCGCGAATGCGATCGTTTTCGGCAATTGGTTCGGCGAAAACGTCGTCTTCCGCGAGCCGGAGTAAAACCGAGATCGCCGCGAATGCAATTTGGCGGCGCGGCGATGCTTCTTTTTTGCGTTTTCAATGCATTTTGCCGAATATGCGCGGATTTTCGGCGTTACCGGAGCCCATGCCGTGAAAAGAATTATTCTCGTTGCCGCCGTCGCGACGGCGTGTCTCATTGCGCTTGCCGTCTTTCTCGTTTCGAATGCCCGAAAACATACCGTCGGCGATTTTTCGCGCTATCCGTGCGCCTATGACCAAGCCGACGAAATCGAAATCCGGGCGCCCGGCCGCGCCATGACCCTGGCGCGCAGCGGCGCGCAATGGATGCTGACCGCCCCGCGAAAAGAACATATCGACGACGGCGCGCTGGCGCAGTTCAATATCTTCATGAGCGGCCGCTTTTTCATCGATGCCAAAATCGATGTCGATGCCCGAACGCGCAAAGATTACGAATCCCCAATCCCGACGCATGTTTCATTCAAAAAAAACGGCGCGCCGCTTTGCGCGTTCGAATTGGGCAAAAGCGTCAGCGTGCCGTCAGCCGACGACGAACGGCGGTGGGTGTTTCCCGACGCAACGCAAACCGCCGTCCGAACG
>CAVGZQ010000008.1:0-19373 GCA_963633515.1 Bacteroidaceae bacterium | reverse complement strand
TCATCACGCCGAACGAATCGTATTCGCTCGGCAAATGCGGCGAAAAAACTGCGAATAATTCTGCGGGATGGCGAATTTTCGGCATAAAAACCGACGGCAATGCGCCGCCGCCGGAGGCGCTTTTGCTCGATATCGATCGCGTGGCAACCATGCTCTCGCTGCTTTCCCCGCTCTATGTCGACGATTTTGCGTTCGATATCGCCGAAGACGAACGGCAGAATATCGTCTTTGCCGGGAAAATCCGTTTCAAAATCGGCGACGCATTGCATACGCTCGAAATCGGCACGCCCGCCGATTTGACGCGCAATCCGCAGTGGCTGTATTACGGAGAAGGCACGCGGTATGTCCGATTCGGCGGCAATCCCGATTTGGGCATCATGTCGGCGCAGCGCATCGCGGGCATTTTTCCGTCGATTTCCGATTTGCGATCCAAAGAAGTCTGGCAGCTCGATACGTCGAAGTTTTCTTCGATCGAAATCGAACAGCCCGGCAATTGCCTGCGCTATAGACCGTCGGCGCCCGACGTGTGGACGTCGGCGCCGTGCGGCGCGGCGGGCGCAGGCGGCGCCGAAATACCCAACCGCGAGCTGGCGCTTTTTGTCAAAACCCTGACGGCGCTCAAAGCCGTCAGGTTCATAACCGACGCCGAACAAGACGATGCTGCCGGCAAACTCAATCCGCCCGATACCGTGATCCGGATTTTTGAGGGAACAGACAACGTTTTGAATAAAACGCTGCAATTGAGCGAAAAACGAAAGTCTCTGTTTCGGTATGCGCGGATTATCGATGAAAATTCGAAATCCGCGACGCCGATCTTCGTCATCGACGAGAACATGGCTTCGTTGCTGTTGCGCAATTCCGGCAAAGCCGACGCCAAAACGCCCTGAAAATTCGGCAAAATGAGACGATTTCTTGATGCGCGGATTGCTTGCCGCCATAATTATTTGCTTTTTTGGCGCGTAACGCCGCAGGCGTCAGAGATGTCCGATAAATCGATGTTTGGCAAAACGGCATAAACTTCAGGGAGAAAGACGATGAAAAGATCCGATTTGCATTTGTTTTTGTGCGCAGTCTGCGCATGCGCATGCGCAAGCTGCAACGACGACGGCGCAGCCGCAGCCGACGGCGTGACGTGCGCCGACAGCGCGCAATGCGCCGAAAATCAAGTTTGCGTCGGCGGCAAATGCAAGCCGCCTGCCGATTTGGGCGAATCATGCAATGCCGACGCCGACTGCGCCGGCGATTACGCATGCCGCCAAGAAAAGTGCGTCGCAATCGTATCCAAAGGGAATGCGTGCGGCGGCGCTCAGACCGCTTGCGCCGATTCGCTGAGCTGCATCGGCGGCATTTGCGCAGCAGAGCTCTCCCAAGGCATGTCTTGCACGCCCAATGCGCCGGCCGACGTTTGTGCCGACGGGCTCAAATGCATCGCGCGCGTCTGCGTTGAAGTCGCCCAAATCGGCGAAAAGTGCACGCAGGGCGTCACGCAATGCGAAACCGGCGCAACGTGTTCAAACGGCATTTGCAAAAAGCAAGAAATCAGCAATCCGTCTTGCGCGTCGGCGGACGATTGTCCCGAATCGAAGCCCGAGTGTCATGAAAACGGCTACTGCGTCAAATATGCCGAACGCAACGCGTATTGCGACGAATCGCAGCCGTGCAAGCCGGGGCTTGAGTGTTATTATTATGCTTGCGCGCAATATGCCGAACCGGGCGAACCGTGCGACGACGGCGCAAACATCCTGTGCGATGCGGGGCATTATTGCAGCGACGGCAAGTGCGAAAAGATCGAGTTCTCTCTTCAAAAGGGCGAAACATGCAACGGCATATACCTTTTCTGCGGCAAAGGTTTGGATTGCCGCGACGGTATTTGTTCGCAAATCGTCCGCGAAAACGAAGCTTGCGACGAAGCGCAGCATATTTTCTGTCAAGACGGCAATCTGGCGTGTCACAACAATGTCTGCGCGCCGATTTCGGGCGATTGCCAAACGTCGTCGGATTGCGCCGAAAAAGACTCCTATTGCTGCACGGACGATTCTTGCGGCGCCGTCAAGAATAAATGCGTCGTCTATGACGAAAAAACGACCTACGACGAATCGTGCAAATACGAAACGAAACCGGGCATTTTCGAGGCTCAGATCCAATGCCGATGGCAGCCGGCGGCAAACGATTATCCCAATGCCAAGGCCGCCGAAATGCCGCCGCTCGTCGGGCATTTCGGCAACAAAGACAATGTCGCGACGACGGTCGTCATTCTTTCGACGCCCAACCGCGACGGATCCTCCGGCAATGTCCTGCGCGTCATCAATGCCGAAACGTGCGAAACGCTCGAAAGCATCCCGGGCAACGGCTTTCACAAGCCTGCTTGGGATAATTACCCGGCGGCCGCCGATCTCGACAACGACGGATGGATGGAAATTCTCGTTGCGCGAAGCGGAAATAAGCATATTCAGGCCTTCAAATGGAATGCCGAACAGAAAAAACACGAGGTTTGGTGGGAATCGGAAATAAGCGCAATCGGCAACATCATGGTGTTCGACGTCAACGGCGACGGATTGCCCGAGGTGCTTAACGGCACGACCGTCGTCAACGGTCAGACCGGCAAAACGATCGTTGCAGGTTCTTATTCCGGGAGCAAAACGTTGGCCATCGGATATCTCGACAACGATCCCGACGGCTATGCATCGATGCTCACGGGGCAATCTTTGGTAAAATGGAACGGCGCAAACAATCGGTGGGATACGTTGGCGGAATTTCCCTATGCGCAATATCACGCGGGATATGCCGATTTCGGGACGCCGGGCGAAACTGCAGCGGATTTCGACTTTTTAAAGCTCGACGGCAAGCCCGAATTCGTGTTCGCCGGCAATTCGGCGCTTCGCATTTATGCCGCAAAACTCGATGCCGACGGCAATTACGTTTTCAACGGCAAAGGGCGATACGAAATTCAGGAAATCATGAGCGTGAAGAACTTCAACTTGGGCGGGCCGGTTACTATCGGCGATTTCGACAACGACGGACTGCCCGAAGTCGCCGTCGCCTCGAAAAACGCCTTCGGCGTCTACGATCCGCGCTGCAAAGGTTACAACAATCCCGAAGGTTCGGGGTGCGCCGATGACTCGGTCTTGTGGGAACGCTGGTCGCAAGACGTTTCGTCGGGGGTAACCGGTTCGTCGCTCTTTGACTTCGACGGCGACGGACAGCCCGAAGCCGTTTACGGCGACGAATGTTTTGTGCGCGTTTACGAAGGAAATACCGGCCGCATTTTGTTCAGCGCCAAGCGTTCGTCGTATACTTCCTACGAAGCCCCGGTCATAGCCGACGCCGACGGCGACGGCAGCGCCGAAATTCTCATGACATCCGATCGTCCCTACCGTTCGTGTTACGACGATACGACGCCTGCGGGCTGGGAGGAGACTGACGGCGAGGACTTGAAGTATAAACCGCGCAACAGCACCGATCCGATTCACGAGGGCATTCGGTGCGTCGACGACGAGGATTGCCCGACGTCGAAAAACTGCAACAAAACAATCGGGCTTTGCCTGTGCGAATCGGACAGCGATTGCAATACGCAATACATCAAACGTGACGGTCAAGATGTGCTTTTCGAACAATACAAATGCATGGAGCCCCTGCATCCGCAAGTCGGTTTTTACACATACAGCGAAAAAGACAAAAAGCGCGTTCAGGCCGTGCCCAAAGGCACGCGCCCCGAAGGGTGGAAAGACGGCGACTACAAAGTTTGCCGCGCATCGCGAAAACTGACCGATTACGGCAACGAAGATCTCGTCATTTACAAAGATCGTCTCGATCGGTGGGTTTCGTCGCGCAGTATTTGGAATCAGCATGCCTACAACATCATCAACATCGAAGACGACGGCAGCCTCCCGTCGCGCGCGGCGTGGTGGGGCAATTGGATAAGAGAAAAGCTCGATCAATACATCAACGGAACGCAGCAGCGCCGCCGCGCGTACAATTCTTACCGGCTCAACAAGCAGGGGCTTTACGGCGCCGGCACGGTGCCCGACATTACCGGGCGGTTTGAAACCGATTCGATTTGCGGCAAAACCTACGCAAAGCATCCCGATGAATCCTGCACGGAAAATGCCGATTGCGCCGGCAACCGTGTATGCCGGGAGGGCGTGTGCGCCGACATGCGCTATGTCATCGGCGGAAAGCTTTGCAACCGCGGCACAAAACCCGTTTCGAAGAATCTCCCGGCGTCGTTCTATTTTTATGACGAAACAAAAGAAAACAACCGCGGCGAACGGATTTGCACGTCGTATACAAAGACGCCGGTCGGCATCGGGCAATGCGACAAAGTCGGCTGCGAAGTCACAAAAGACGTCTTCGATGCGCTGATCGGAAAAGACGTTCTCATGATTACAAACGAAAATGAATACGGTTTCCGTTCGACCGACGAATGCAATTACAACAACAATAACGACAGGATCCGCATCGATGCGTGCGCCGAAGATATTGTGATTGTGAATTGACAGGCAAAAAAGCCGCGCGTATGCCCGCAGCCATGGTCCGAAGGGCATGCGCGGGCATAGCGCGGCAGCGAAGCCGTATTGCGCCAAGGCATGCCGCGAAGCCGGCGGCGGCCTTGGCGCAATAGGCGAAGCCGCGAAGCCGTATTGCGTCAAAGCCGCCGCGAAGCCGGCGGCGGCGCAATAGGCGGAGCCCACCCGAAAGAACGCCGCGCCGCGCTTTTTTTCATCTTGTACGGATCGCAAATTCAAGGCATCATATGGTGCGAGTCTTTTTGCGCGGAGGTTGTATGTCGCATGCGGTTCAGTTTACGATTAGCGCGCTCACGGGGGCGTATGCCCAAAAGTACAGCGTCGTTTTGACCGACGCCGAGCGTTTTGAGGCGCTTTTTGCGCGGTTTAAAGCGGCAGATTTGGCCGATTTTTGCGCCGACGGTCCCGAACGCCGATACGACCCGTTTGTCGCCTTCGGCCGGCTGATGAAAGTCCTCAAAAAGCTCGCAAGGCATGGCGCGGAGCCATTTTGCAAAGCGATCGAAAGAATGGGCGACGGCAAAACGGCGCTGCGTTTCGACATCGATGACGGCGGCGAAAGGGTTGCGCTTTTGGCCTGCGGCCGAACGGGGATTTGCGCGCGCGGCGGCGCCGAAACGCCGTTTGAAACGATTGAGGCCGGCGGGGAAACGTACCGTGCGCAGATTGCTTCGCTAAGCGACGTGTTCAAAAACGATCTCATGAATCTTATGAATATTTGCGAAGAAACGATTGCAAAAAATGCAATGCTGATTGCTAAAACCGTCGATAATTCGACGCCCGTGCCGGCAAGGCTCGTTCAAACGCACGCTTGACGGAGGGTCGGCGGCGTTCTTTATCGGGCGGCCGGGTTGGGATTTATCGCGCAAAAGGGCATATCATGGACTATACGCCGACAGAAAAGGAAACGCCGGGCTATAAACGCGTCCACTTTTTTAAGTATTTTCTGACCGAAAACGACTGGAACGATCGCCACGCTTACCATTTGCAAAAGATGCGGCTTCATACGAGCCAAATGCACGGGATGGGCATTCAGGACGGCGCGTCGTCGCTTCGCGTTCGGCAGACCGATCCGGCGTCGCTCAAGGTCGAAATTACGCCCGGGATAGGCACCGACAGCATGGGGCGCGATATTTTTGTTCCTGCCAACGATTCGATGAGCGTCGATCTTTCGAAATTCCAGCTGCCGGCGACGATTTATCTCAAAATCGTATACCAAGAAATGGCGTCGGAGCGTTGCCGGATGAGCGACGGGCGGATCGAAAACCGCTATTTCAGGGAGTCCTACCGATTTATCGCAAGCGATCGCCCGGCCGACGATAACCAGCTCGAGCTTGCGCGCGTCGCGGTCACGGCCGATTGCGCGCACATTTCGGATGCGGCAGATCCGCTCAATCCGGGATCGAACGAAATCGACATGCGGCATCGCCGCAATTGCCCGACGATGCAGGGACTCGACATGGAGGCGCGGCACAATTTGCTTCGGCTGCTGCGCGAGCGCAAATCGGCTTACGAACGGATCGGGGGGCACGCAAAATTGCCCGATGTCGCGCTTTTTGCGCAGAATTTTGCGATCATGCGCGAGCTCATCGAATCGAATGCGCTCAAGGCGGGGGCGTTGCCGGGCATTCTGAGGTTTTTTGAAAAACTCGACAGTCTCGTCCTTGAGAGCGTGACGCAGAACATCGAGCCGTATCTCATCGATCGCCCCGAATGGAAACGCCACTGCGACAATTGCCGCGCCTACAGCCAACTCTTGGCCGAGCCCGGAAAATCCTTCAGGCAAAAGTTGCCGATGGCGCTCGTTCAGCTCGACAAGCTGTCGATTTCTTATGCGCATCTGACGCGGCTCTTGGGCAACGGCAAACGCGTCTATATTGCGGGGCAAACGAAACCGCTCGCGGCGCAATATCCGATTTCGTCGGCTTGGGAATTCATCAAGGTTTGGTCGGCAGAAATGCCGCCGGTGTTTCGCGTCGACGATTACGAATGGCTGCTGATGGGGGAGCTCAACATAACCGAAGAAGCCAGCGAAAGAAAATACAAGTTTCGCATATGCGATGCGCGCGATATTTGGAAAAATCGCCAAAGGTTGTATTTTCCCGACGGCGCGCTCATCGAAGACACGGGCGTTGCGCACGAGGGGGGGTATTCCGAATTCGACATTCCCGGAGTCATCCCCGATACGCATCTCGCGGTGATCCGGATGATGGACTATGCGCGCGGCGATTACGAGCTGCTGATGAACGTCAACGGGGCTGATGCGGGGATATCGCGCTGCGACGGGTTTGATCGGCGCGCGCGGTGGCGCAATTGGCCGTTTGTCATTCCGGCGCATTTTGTCAACGATTCCGTGCTCCACGTCAGACAAACGCTTCTGACCGCCGATCGCGACGTCAATATGTTCCGGTACTGGTTCTATCAGCCGACGAATTGGTAGCAACAGTTGCACATTTTCGCGTTTCGGCATATATTTCTGCGGACGTTTCGGCGAATCGGAAGCGGCGCAAGACAAGCAATTGCGCCCGATTCGTTTTTTGTGTTTTATCAAGCAGGTAAGGATCTCTCATGGCTATTTGTCCGGGTTGCAAGTCTCAAGGCGAATTGTGTCAGGAATGCCCGGCGTGCGGCCGGTATTTTGTCGAAGAGGCGCAATGGCGAAAATGCGCCGACGACGAACTGTTGGGCACGCTCATCGGCGGGCAATACGTGCCGCTTGCGCTCATCGGAGAAGGCGGGATGGGGCGCATTTACAAGGCGCGCGCCAAATATACCGGGCAAACGGTTGCGCTTAAGATCCTCAAGAGCGAATACATGGAAGACGAAACGCTCAGGGATCGATTTTTCCGCGAAGCCGAAGTCGTCGGGGCGTTGGATCACCCGCATATCGTGAAACTTTTCGGCTGCGCGCCGGTGCCCGATCACAACACGATTTACATGGCGATGGAATACCTCGCCGGGCGCACGCTTTTCGAAGTTTTCCGCCGCGAGGTTGTTCCGCTTCCGACGATGATCCGCTGGTTTACGGAGATTGCGTCGGCTCTGGGATGCGCGCATGCCAAGGGCATATTCCATCGCGACCTCAAGCCCGAAAATGTCTTTGTCATCACCGACGACGAAGGCGTCGAACGGATAAAAGTTCTCGATTTCGGTTTTGCGCGTTTGCAGGGCGCCGCCAAAAAGCTGACGATGGCGGGGGTTGCATTCGGAACGCCGCATTATATGAGCCCCGAACAAGCGATGGGATTGACCGAAATCACGGCGGCATGCGATGTCTATGCATTGGGCATTATGCTGTTTCAGGCGGTTTCGGGCCATGTGCCGTACGACAGCGCCACCAACAGCCCCATGGAAGTGATGCATGCGCAGGTCAATGCCCAAACGCCGACGTGCGTGCCGCGTCCCGAGTACGAAAACGTGCCCAAAAGACTGATATCGTGCATCTACAAATGCATGAAAAAAGAGCCCCAAAACCGCTATGCCGACGGCAATGAGCTGTGCGAAGAGCTTCAGTCGATAGCCGACAGCCTCGAAAAGCTCAAATCGGAAAAAGAAAAACCGACGCTTGTTTCTTCGCCGGTTGCAGCGCCGGTCAAAGCCGGGAGTTCTGACGGCGGCGCAAAGATTTCTCAGACGACGGTTCTCATCGTCGTTGCGTTCATCGTTTTGGTTGCGCTCGTCGGTCTTATCGTCGCCGTCATTTAGACGCACGCTGCCGTTGCGAAGTCAAAAGGCGGATTTGAAAACGCCCGCAAAAGGGCGTTCTTTCGGATGCGTTCGAGTCCGCGCGCAGTTTTTATTCGATTCCGAACGACGTGATGAAAAAAACGCCCTTAAGGGCGTTTTTTTGTTGACAAACATGGGCTTTCGGAAAACGGAACTTCGAACGGATCGGCGGCGTTTCCGTCAGGATGCCGAAATCCTCGCCAAGATCGGCAATATTGGTCTAATATTATTCGCCGCAATGCTTCTTATTCCGCGCAAAATTCGAACAGCGAGCGCCGGATTCGATACTTCGATCATGCGAAGGTTCCCGGCGTCGAGAACGACGCATACGGTCGGTTCGTCGGCATACGCCTCGATATAGGCCGCGCCGGGGAACAAAATCGAGAGAAGTCCGAAAGATTGCCCGTCGGTGAGCACGCCGATGACTTCGCGGCGCGTCGGATCGACGAGTTTGATGCAGCCCGAAACGACGATATAGAGCGATGATGCATTTTCGCCGACCCTGCGCAGGCAATCGCCGGCTTCCATTTGGCAGCATTCGAGCATATCGAGGAGCATTTCGGTATCTTTGACTTCGATTTCCGAAAAGATGTCGGCGCGCAAAAGATCATTTAACCGATCGCGGTCGACCATTTTGCAAGGTTTAACGGCCATATTCAGGTGCTCCGATCGTGCGAAAAGCCGGCAAAAAGCGCCCGCGCGGGGCGTATCCGACGATATTCGGCCGCTTTTGGGAGCGGTCGGAACCGAGATGCCGGCCAAACGGCATTGCCGTTTGGCGTTCGGCGGCCGTTGCGCATGCATTTGTTTCCGACCGACGGCGCGCCCCGGCGAAGCGTTTGCCGAAAAAAAATGGAAAACTACTCTTTCGGCGCGACGTAGCGCGACGATTCGTCGGTCAAATCGGGGCGCGTCCATCCGGTTGCGGTCTTTTTGAGATAATCGCCGTATGCCGTCGAATCGCCGAAGATATCGAACGTCAGGGCGGTGCCGGCTTCGCTCGATTTGCGTTCGATATTTTCGACGCGCAATCCCATTTCGGTGCGGCGCAGCGTCATCTTCGAACAGACGGCGTCGGCGTTGTTGTCGTCGCTGTCGATGCGGTGGCACAAGAAGGCGACTTGGGCTTCGGAAACTTTGATGACGTCCAAATTCCAGCGGCCTTCGTAGGGCAAGCCGATTTCGCTGAGATTGACAAAGAAGTCTTCGGCGGAGCTGAAACGCTTGGCGAGTTCGCCGCCGGGCAACAGCATGTCATAGACGAGCCCGAATTCGTTGCGGCTGCAAGCGGCGCTCCAGCGCTTCCAGAACATATAGGGGGTCGTTTTGACGCCGATGACGTCGCGCACATCGTATTTTTGCTTTGAAAGCTGCGCCTGCGCTTCGTCTTTTCTCATGCAGCAATTTTTGTATTTCTTGCCGCTGCCGCATGCACACATGTCATTTCTTTGCTGTTTATTCATCATCCGTCCTGCTGTTTGCATAAAATTCAACGGCTCTGCCGCGCAGCGAACGACGCGCCCGCTGCTTTCCCCGGCAAAGCCCGGAAAAAACGCGGCGACTCATAGCACAGATGCAAATTTTCCGCATTTTTTTTTCGCATTGCCGGCGTGCGCATCATTATTGCCGCGCCCGGCGGGCGCGGCGGGGCGGAAAATCGGCAGCTTTCGGCAAAAAAAAGCGACAGTCCCCGGCGGCAGGCGCCGGATTATCGGCGCAACTTTTCGGCGATATCTTCGGCAAACGTCTTCAAATCGCCGAAACGGTATTGGGCATGCCGATCGAGCGGCGTCGGCTGCGCGTTGACGATGCAGAGTTTTGCGCGCGATTCGCAAGCGATGAGCGGGATCGACGCCGCCGGCTGAACGGTCAGCGAGCTGCCCAAAACGAGGATTAGCTTGCACGATTCGGCTTGGCGGATGCATGCCGACAGAACGCGTCCGTCGAGGCCTTCGCCGTAAAAGACGATATCGGGTTTAATCACGCCGCCGCACGCGCAATGCGGCACGCGGTTATCCATGACTTGCGGCGCAATTTCGGCATAGCCGTACGGTTTGCGGCATTTCATGCAATGGTGATTTGACGGAGAACCGTGAATTTCGAGGACGTTTTTCGATCCTGCGGCTTGATGCAAAACGTCGATATTTTGCGTCATGACGCCGTCGGAAAACGAATTCGATTCGAGATCGGCGACGATTTTGTGAACGATATTCGGTTTAAACCGATCCAAACAGTAGCAAAAATCTTTGGCCCATTCGTAGAACAGCGCCGGCTGTCGGCAGAAAACATCGAGCGACAAGATTTCTTCGACGCTTCGCCCCCGGAACGGTTTGGAATAGACGCCGTCGGCGCTTCGGAAATCTTTGATCCCCGACAGCGTCGAGACGCCTGCGCCGGTAAAAACCGCAATTTTTTCGCCTTGCGCGCGGATCGATTGCATCGCTTGCCACAGCGCATCGATGGATTCGGACATGGTTGTTTCTCCTTTAGCCGGCGGCCGGCGGCCGGCGGCGGTCATTTTCGATGGCTCATTTCGGATTGTTTTGGCCGTTGCTCATGAAAATCGGACTGTTATGTTCATTGCGCATGAAAAAAAAGCGCGGCGTATGTTCGCAACGCCGGCCGCGCGAACATAGCCGCGCAGGCCGCGCGTATGCTCGCAAGGCGGCGCGCAGAGCCGCCGAGAACATAGCGCGGCAGCGAAGGCGCATTGAGCCCGCAAGGGCGAAACAGCCGAAGCCGCGAAGGCGTATTGCGCCCGCAAGGGCGAAACAGCCGGAGCCCCCCAAAAAAAACTGCAAAACCGAATGCATGATAAGTCCGAAGGCGCTTCGGCGGCAAGGCGCAAAAAAAAAGCATTTCGGTATTGCCCAATCGCAGCGAGATTGTAAGAATGCCGGGGTTTTATTCGGACGTTTCGCGATTTTTCCGGGGAGGGAAACATGACAGGGGAATTGATGCGGCGCGCAGAAGGCGCGCGGATTGCCGTTTTGGGTGCAACGGGCGCGGTCGGGCGCGAAATTCTCCGCTGTTTGGAAGCGTTGCGCATGCCGGTCGCCGACATTGCCTTGCTCGCTTCGCCGAGGAGCGCGGGCAAGACGATCGATACGTTTTGGGGGCTGCGGACGGTGCAAGAAGCGCATGCGTTTGATTTTCGCGGCACCGACATCGTGCTGAGCAGCGCAGGCAAATCGGTGAGCTTGGAGCTGGCGCCGAAAATCGTCGCCGCCGGCGCGCTGATGATCGACAACACGTCGGCGTTTCGCCGCGATCCGCGTTGGCCGCTCGCCGTTCCCGAAGTCAATCCGGAGACAATCGCGCCGCGCGCCGGGATCATCGCCAACCCCAATTGCTCGACGATTCAGCTCGTTTTGGCGCTCAAAGCGATCGCCGACGCGGCCGGGCTGGAGAGCGTCCGCGTGTCGACCTATCAATCGTGCAGCGGGGCGGGGCAAAAAGGCATCGACGCGCTCATGACCGAAACGGCGGCCGCAATGTCGGGGCATCGCCCCGAAACGTCGGCGGTTCACGCCCGGACGATAGCCTTCGACGTTGTTCCGCAAATCGGGGCGTTCGACTCGGACGGATTTACCGAAGAAGAACATAAAATGATGTTCGAAACGAAGAAAATCCTGGGCGACGATCGTTTGAAAATATCGGCGACGTGCGTGCGCGTTCCCGTCGTCCGTTCGCACAGCGAATCGGCGCATGTCGTCACGAAAAAGCCGCTTTCTCCCGAAAGAGCCAAAGAAGTCTTGAGCGCCATGCCCGGGCTTTGCGTCACCGATGCCGACGATTTCTCGAAATATCCGACGGCTTTTCAGGCGCAGAACAAATTCGAGACGTTCGTCGGGAGAATCCGCAAAGACCCCGCCGACGAAAAAGGTCTAATCTTTTGGATTGTCAGCGATAACCTGCTAAAAGGAGCGGCGCTGAATGCCGTTCAGATTGCCTGCGCGGCTTGGAACCATGCAAGGATGGTATAACTTGATGAAAAAATCTCTGTCTGCGGCGCTATTTTGCCTTATTTTATTCGCGTTTTTGTGCCCGATTTCGGCTTTTGCTTCGACCGAATCCGATTGGACGCTCACGAGCTCGCTGACCGCCGTCTCGCAAGATACCTCTTCAAAACTCGCCATGAACGTCACGCGCTGCCGCGATTTGTTCGGGCTGAGTTCGGGCGAAGTTTCGTTCGTGTTTACGCTCTCCGGCAGCGCAACCCTCTCCGACAAAGCGCAATATTCGATTAAATTTGCCAAAGGCAACGTGTCGTGTTCGAAATCGGCGCTCGAAGAAGAAGTCGGCGAAGGCTGCGAGAGCATAGCCAACAGCCTCGATCTCAAATCGTCGTCGTCGCCGATCGAAATCCGCCGGAAAGTCGCCGATTTGTCGTCGGCTTCAAACGCCGAGTCGTGCGAAAATCTCAGCGAAGCGTCGTATGTCTATCTCATCGTCAAAGACCCGACGTCGGCCGATTCGTCGAATATTTACACCGTGACTTATACGCTCGATTTCCGCACGGCGCGTCCCGAAGCTCCGACCGGGGTCGAAGCGGCGGCCGGCGGCGAATCGATCCAAGTCAAATGGAACGAAGTCAGCAAAGTGACGTCTTACAAGGTCTATTACGGCACCGAAGGCACCGTGCTCGACAAAGGCGCAAAACCCGAAGAAATCAGCGGCGCATCGACGGCAACGTCGACGGCAACGTCGACGACGCTCAAGAATAACATTTCGGCAAACAAGACCTACATGATCGCCGTCACGTCCGTCGATTCCAACGGCAACGAAAGCCTCTTGGGCGACGTCGTCACCGCCGAAACCGAAGAGACGAAAAGCTTTTGGGACTCCTATCGCGAAGAAAATGCCGACGTCGACGGCGGTTTCTGTTTTATCGCCACGGCGGCCTACGGATCGACGCAAGAGCCGCACGTGGCGCTGCTTCGCAAATTCCGCGACGATATCCTCATGCAATCGGCGCCCGGGCGCGCATTCGTCGAAACGTACTACGCCGTAAGCCCGCCCATCGCGCATTTCATCGGCAGCCACGAAACGGCCCGCGCCGTCACGCGCGCGCTGCTGTGGCCGGTCTACGGTTTTGCGACGCTCTGTCTCTATGCGCCGTGGGCGCTTGCTGCCATTTTCGCGGCTTTTGCGCTGCTTGCTGCCGCTTGCATTCGGCGCAAAAAAAACTGCGCCAAAATTGCCGGAAAAGCCGCGATCTTGGCATTTGTTCCTGCGCTTGCCGCCGGCGCTTTGGCCGCCCCGCCGCACGCCTTGGCCGAATCCCCCGTCAACATGATGGCCGAATTCAAAGCCGGTCCCTACACCCCCGACAACTTGGGCGAAGCCTTCAAAACGCACTTTAAATCGAAATCGGGCTTCATCGTCGAAGGCGAATACGATTGGCAATTCTGGCGCGGCGTCGGCAGCCTCGGGCTGGGGTTTCACTTGGCCTACGGCAATATCTCGGGCAAAGGCGTCACCGCATCGGGCGCCGAAGCGCTCGACTCGACCAAACTCCACTGGCTCCCCTTGCGCCTCTCGCTCGTCTATCGCTTCGACTACTTTTGGACGCGGTTTAATTTCCCCGTCACGCTCTACGCCAAAGCCGGTTTCGACTATTCATTCTATTGGATCGAAGACGGATCGGGCGGCACCGCCAAATCCGACGACGGCAAAGGCGGTTACGGCGGCACATTCGGATTTCACGTCGTCGCCGGCATCGCATTCGTCCTCGATTGGCTCGCTCCCGACATGGAAAAATCGTTCGACGTCGAATGGGGCATCAACAATTCCTACATCTTCGCCGAGTATATGTACGCGCAAATCGACAATTTCGGCGCATCGGGCGCATTCGATCTCACCGACAAAGCGACGTTTCATATCGGTATCGGGCTTGAATTTTAATTCACGCAAACGGTGATTTGCTGAATTTTGTATCAATGTGCAAGCAATTAAACGCAGTCAATTAGCGGCTGCGTTTTTTTTTGTTTTTGCCGCATGCATCGCCCGGCGCGGGCGATGCATGCTCCGGCTTCGGCTATTGCGCGGCGGTGCCGCGCAATACGCCTTCGCGCCGGGCTATCGGCTCGGGGGCCGATACGCCCGGCTTTTTGCGCCCTATTGCCTGCGGCAATACGGGCTTTGGCTCCGGCTATGGCGGCAGCTGCCGCCATACGCCTGCGCTTTTTTTTTGATGTTTTTCTGCGCTCCGGTTTGCCGATTGCCCGCATCATGACGGATTTTATGCAACGGAAGCGGTCCGGTATGTCCGTTGTTTTATATTTGACAAGGTCGGATCGTTTGTTTATGCTGCACTTAGATTTTGAATTAAATCAGTTTTTTGCTCACTGTAACAATTTGTCCGATTCGGTTGCTTGATTGTTGCTCGGTTTGCCGTTGCCGTCTTATGCGTCGCAATTCCGCGCATAACGCAATTGTTTTTGAAATCGGCAAGTTTTTTATCCTAAACATATTTCTATGACTCAAAGATTTTATCTGTTCAGTGCGTTTATGTGCGGTCTGTGCTGCGCGTGCGCATCCGATGCGCCGCCGATGCCTTGCGCCGAAGATGTCTGCCGCGGCGACGATACGCTCGCCGCGTGCATCGGCGGCGCGGTTTATGCGCAATCGTGCGCATCGCAAGGCAAGATCTGCCGCGACGGCAAGTGCGTCGGCGAAATGCCGGAAATCAAGCCTGAATGCGAACAAAATGCATGCAAAGACGAAACGACGCTCATCGAATGCAACGACGGCGCTGCAACCAAAATTTTGTGCAACAAAGACGGCAGCAACGGCGTTTGCCGCGACGGCAAGTGCGTCGGCGAAATGCCGGAAATCAAGCCTGAATGCGAACAAAATGCATGCAAAGACGAAACGACGCTCATCGAATGCAACGACGGCTCTGCAACCGAAATTCTGTGCAACAAAGACGGCAGCAACGGCGTTTGCCGCGACGGCAAGTGCGTCGGCAAAATGCCGGAAATCAAGCCCGAATGCGAACAAAATGCATGCAAAGATGAAACGACGCTCATCGAATGCAACGACGGCGCTGCAACCGAAATTTTGTGCAACAAAAACGGCAGCAAAGGCGTTTGCCGCGACGGCAAGTGCGTCGCGTGCGAACGAGACGTCTGCCGCGACGGCAAAACGCTGATTGCGTGCGAAAATGGCGAGCGGCGCGAAAAAGACTGCGGCAGTCAAGTTTGCGATTCCGACATCGCCGAATGCGTCGACCCCGAATGCTCCGAATCCGAATGCCGCAGCAACGATGTGCTCTATCAATGCAACGACGGTCTTTACGACATCACAGACTGCGCCGAAAACGGAGAAATATGTTACGCGGGCGAATGCGCAAAACCCGTCAAATGCGAAGCTGCCGGCATTGCTTTTTGCGACGGCGCGACGCTTTTCAAGTGTTCCGACGCCTTGGTGATGATGCCTGCCGACTGCGCCGGCGAAAATAAGATTTGCGACAACATCCGCAAAGAATGCGTCTTCGAATGCGAATCGGACGAACCGCCGCGCTGCGCCGACGCATATACGAGGGAAGTGTGCGACGGCAACCGCCGCGCGAAAACGCCTTGCGCGTCGGGCGAAATTTGCCGCGACGGCGCATGCGTCGCCGATCCTTGCCTGTCGTGCGCCGCCGGCGAAACGTGCATCGTGCACGAATGCGTCGCCGAGTCGCTGCGCGCCGAAACCGATATCGGCATGCCGTGCCGGTGCGATGCTGCCGATTGCAATACGCTTGTGTCCAATCGCCAAGTCAAAAAATACCTTACGGCGCTTGCGCTTTTGGGCGGCGCCAACTTTTTGTCCGAACTCAAAGATTGGGAGTATGCGGTTTTCCCCGATTATTTTTCGAAAAGCATTGTCGGCTGCGAGTCTCTGAAAGAAGACGCGCCCGAGGGGATGGCCGTCGGATGCATGCGGACGGCTTCGTTTTCGATTGCGGGCAGTCAAGCCGATTTTCTCGCAAACACTGTCCCGGGGTTGATCGGGATGTTGGGAAAACAAAGCGAATTTCTGACGCAAAAGCTTCCGAAGATTGCGCAAAAACTCAACGACGGCATCGAATTTTATGCACCGAACGGATACTGTTTTTACGGAACGACAGATGTTTCGCTGCAATTGACGAATAAAGCGTTCAAATTGTTTTTCATTGCGTCGGCATTCGATCGCCAAAAAGGTCTTTTTTCGGATTTCATCGCCGGCAACCGCGAAGCGTCGGCCGGCGCAGCGGCAAAAGCCGCAGCCGAGGGCAAATCGCATTGCCCCGAAGGCAGCCAATATCTGAGTTACGAAATCAAAAAAGATTCCCCTTCGATAGGCAAAGGTTCCGTCGCGATCGACGTCTGCATGAAATCGTGCAAGACAAACGCCGATTGCCGCAGCGGATACGAATGCTATGCCGTGCCCGACGGATTGCCGGCAGCCGGATTAAACACCGACAAACAGCCGCATGTGCCGATTTGCGTCGACAGAAGGAATATCGACGCGATCAAAGCGCTTCGCTCGGAACTGACCGGCGCATAAAAAGATCGGGCTTTTGCAACGCCTTGATTTCATTGGTTTTTTATTGCGCAAAAGTGCGAAACGAATTTTTAGTGCTTGCGTTTCGAACCGCGAGTGTATAGAGATGCATGTTTATGTGATGGAAAAATCACTGTTTGCGAATTTGTCTTCCGGCGTGCCAAGCGTTTAAAAGCGCGTTGATGTTTTCAACGCATGGTCAGCCTTTTGTATTTTGTTGCGCGAATGTTTCGCGCGCATTTCAATTTGTTTCGGACGGGCGGTTGTCATTCCGACCGCGCGTCGCACGGTTCTTTATTTAATTCGGAGTAATTTCGTTATGAACAACAAACTTTTGGCAATGATTGTGTTGTCTTGCGCGGCTCTTGCGGTTAACGCATGCGACAAGGGCGAATTCAGCGATTTGGATTGCGACGAGACGTATGTCGCCGAATGTCTTTCAGATAATATGTACATGAAGTGCAATATGGATGCTGAAGGCACGACAGCTGAAAACGGGAAACTCATCGCCGTCGAATGCGCCCCGCTGATGTTTTGCTACGAAGACTACGATGACGATGGCACGAAGACGGCTGCGCGCTGCGTCGACGAATCGTCGATTGCCAATGCATGCACCGAAAGCATTTGCGCATCCGATACCGTTTTGCGCGAATGCGTCGACGGCATTCTTCAGCCGCGTCTTTGCTCGGGCGATACCCCCGTTTGCGGTCTCGATGCCAATAACAAATATGCATGCATTTCGGGCAAAAGCGACGCGCGCGAAACGTGTGAGGCGACCGTTTGCGATGCGCAAACGAACACGCTTAAAGTATGCGAAGACGGCGTCGTGACAAGAACGGAATCGTGCGGCCGAGACAAAGTTTGCGGCATCGAAAAAGACAGCAGCGGCAACGACGCCGCGGCGTGCGTCGCAAAGCCCGAAACGTGTGAGGCGACCGTTTGCGATGCGCAAACGAACACGCTTAAAGTATGCGAAGACGGCGTCGTGACAAGAACGGAATCGTGCGGCCAAGACAAAGTTTGCGGCATCGAAAAAGACAGCAGCGGCAACGACGCCCCGGCGTGCGTCGCAAAAACTGACATGTGCGTTGCCGATGTTTGCGAGAACGGAAAAATCAAAGTATGCGACACGCAAACCGGCAATTATGCCGATGCGGCAGATTGCGATGCGGGCAAGCAATGTTTTGCCGTCTCGGGCGGCGAAGGCGAACAAGCAACGATCGTCTATAAGTGCGCAGAAACATGCACCGCCGATGTTTGCGAAGATTCCGCCAATATCCGCATGTGCGTAAAAGCCCAAGACGCCGCGATGGGCTATTTGGCCGAAGCGACGGCATGCGCGCCGACAGGGGACGGGCAGAATGCGGCAAGCGTCTGCGATGCCGGCGCATGCAAAGACGTGCAAGCAGAAGATTTCGTCGGCGCGCCGTGCGAATGCAAAGGCGACGGTTGCGACGCAGTCTATGACGTCGAATATCTCAAATCGCTTTTCAGCGCGGCCGGCACAGAATGGCTAGAGAAAATCGCGGATGAAGATGCTCAATTGACCGACGGCGATGTTATGACCGGCGCCAATTACTTTGCAGCAAGCTCATGCGATGCTTTGGCTGAGAAATTGGGCGTTAATGTCGACACGGAAGCGACAGGTCTCAAAATCGGGTGTTTCCGCGACACGACGATCACATTCCCATCGGCCATGGCAGAAATTCTCAGCACTCAATTTGCCAAAAAGATCAAGGGTTCTGTTTGCCCGAACGGAGATGGCGATCCCAAATGCTCGGGTGAAGGCGAAGCTAAGAGCGTTTTCGATATTATTGCAGAGAATCTCAATAAGGTCGGCCGGCTCCTTGCCGACGGCATTCCTTTCAAGGCGCCGCAAGGGTATTGCACCGTCGGCGCTCTCAAACTCGATGCGACATTGCCGGCAGTTCCGGAGGGAACGCCTGTCGACATCTTTAAAACGACGGCATTTTCGGCCGACCCCGGGGCGGAGAATAATTCCTTGTTCACCGGATTTAACGGCGGCGATCCTTCGAAAATCAAAACGAGCGGCGCGGAATGCCCTGCCGGCAGCGTGCTCTATCAATACGCAATTAAGAAAAACTTCAGCAGTTCGTTTGGCAAAGTTACGTTGGACTATGCGCTCTGCCTCAAAACATGCGATACAGACGATGATTGCCGCACAGGCTACGATTGCGCAACGCTGACCGATGTTTCTTATGTCGGGGAAGAAACCGAAGCCGCCAATCGCAAAAAAGTTTGCTTCCCGCAGGTCAATCACACCTATATGGAGGAAACGCTCAAACCCGCAATCAACGGTTTTATGCAGAGTTTGTTTAACTAACCGATCCTCAAATCGCGCGCGAATCCAAAGCCCGCTCCGGCGCCGCCGGCAAAGCGGGCTGTTTTCGTTTTGCCGGCAGAATGATTATCGGCGTGCCGCCGTCAGCGAACGGCAGCCTGCGGAGAATCGCGCGATTTGAGCATATTTGCGTCCGAAGCGCGAAAACGAAAAAAAATAAAAAAACTATTTGACACGCGAGTCCGGCACGCGTATAAGCCGCCCTCGCCGACGGGGTGAGACAG